>JBBRLG010000041.1:0-22885 GCA_038231495.1 Gemmatales bacterium
CAGCTTGGCGACTGCCGCCTCCAGCTGGGCAAGACGAGCATCACGCTCGCGACAGCCTTCACACGCCGGCATATCCATGCCGACAGTTTAGGAAAACGCGGCAGCTACAGCTGCGCCAGTTTGCGGGGGGTGAACGGTTACCATCCTTGTTCAGGGGTGAAGAAGCAACCTCCCCCTCATTTACCCAATTAACGCGATCACCACCAGAGAAGTTGGCTACACCCTCGAGGAGCGGTGGCCGCGTCGCGCAAAGCCGCAAGCAGCAATACTTGTAGGGAGACTTCTTATGCCAGACACGACTGCCCCCGAATTGATCCAACTCAACCAGAAACTGCTCGAAGCGATCGCCCAGGGCGACTGGGCCACCTACCAGGAACTGTGCGACCCGACCCTCACCGCTATCGAAGACGAGTCGCACGGCCAGGTCATCGAAGGCATGGCGTTCCACCGCTTTTACTTCGACCTCGGCGGCATCCGCGGCCGTAACCACACGACCATGGTTTCGCCCATCGTCCGCGTCATGGGCGACGTGGCCGTGCTCAGTTACCTCCGCCTCGTCCAGCGCATCGGACCCGAAGGGGCGCCCGTCACCGTCACCAGCGCGGAGACGCGGGTTTGGCAGCGGCAAGGCGGCAAGTGGAAGCACGTTCATTTCCACCGCACCAAGTTGGCGTGACTTGCGAAATGTTTCGATTAGTTAACATTGCCGGTGAGGGCCGTAAAGCACGCCGTACGGTTCTGCGCCAATGCGCGCGGCAGTTTGCGAAATTACATTATCCTAACCTTCAGCAAATGTGGAAGTTACGCGAAGTGTCCGCATCCAGCGCTGGTTCGCGGCACCAACGGCACCGGCTGTGCTTCAGGGGAGGGCGTGTGGATCATAGGACCGGCCGCTCCGAGCGAGCGAAAGGAATCGATATGCAAAACCTCCTCAAGTTCTGCCGCGACGAACGCGGTGCGGTCGGGCCGGAGTGGGCGTGCATCATGACGGTGCTGGTCCTCGGTTCCGCGGCAGCGCTGATGGCGGCCAAGCAATCGCTGGGCCTTGAGATCGCGAAAGCCGCCCAGGTCGTCGTCGCGAAATAGTCCGCCACCAAATCAATGCCCAGCGCGCGGCGAGAGGAGAGTCCCCTCGCCTCTCCCGCTCGCCCCTTTTTATTTCAGTCCGCACTTCACCTAGCACCAATTAGCAACAGGGGCGAACGGTGGACGAAAGTCCGCCGTGACTGCCGCGCGACCACGGCGAACTTTCGTCCGCCGCACGCTGTATTTAAGGCACTTCCCCTCGAACCTCTTTTCTCGCCTCGTGTCCTCGCACTTGGCGTCCTCACCCGTTCCTTCGACCCCCGAAAGGCGGTGCATCGTGGACCAGCAAGAAGTCGATCACCTGCCGTTTTTTCGAGACGATGAGTAAGCGCCGCAAGGGCTTCCCGTCCGAAACCAAGGTGAAACGGGGCGCGCGCGTCGTCCACGGCGACAAGGAACTTGTGGAAAAGGTCGGCAGGAACGACCTGTGCCCGTGCGGTTCCGGCAGGAGCTTCAAGAAGTGCTGCCGCGACACCGGCTGCTTTCGACGGCGTGAATCGCCACGACTACTTTTAGGGAATGACCGAAGTTGCCCGCCTGTCCAGGCACGGACAGGCGGGCGTCCTGCTGTTCAGATGAGAACCACTGCATACAGTATGCCGTGCGCTTCGTGGGCATAACCCTGGAACCAGCCGGAAGGTGCGAGAACGATGGAATGGCAATCGATCCTGGGATACAGTGTTGCCGTCCTGGTCGGCCTGGCCGCGGGCGGGTTGATCGTCACCTACGCCCGCAGGCGGACGAAAGTCGGCCGCCTCGCCCGCCTCATCGAAGCGCACTTTCGCCCGGCCCCCCTGAGTGTCCTCACGGTGTCGGAGCGTCAATTCCCGTTCCGGGTGCGGGCCGATTTGCAGCGGGCGCTGGACCGGCTCGTTGGCAACGGCATCACGCTTTGTCATTTCTGCGGAGTCCGCAAAGAATACGCCCATGAAAGCATCAGTTTCGCGACGCTGCTCGGCGGCGAAGAGTGCCGGGCGACGGTTGCCCCGCCGCAGTACGAGGACATCGACATCGGGGAAGAAACCAGCCTCCGTTGCCTCAAGAACGGTCTGTGGCTCCTTCAGGAAGGGTCTCTCAAGTACGCCGTCTTGTTCACTCCCGCCGAGCGGTACGGCGAGCTGACCGGCATCCGCTTCGAGGTCGCCACCGTCAACGACCCCGAAGGAACGTGCCTCAGCCAGCAATTCTTTCAACGGCTGGAAGAAGCCGTTCTCCAGGCGGAATCCTATCGGGGAAAGATTCTGTCTCTGGAATTGAAGCGCTCGTATTCCGGTGAGTCGGCCGGCATCGCGGTCCATCGGTTGCGCAGCGTCGAGCGCGAACAGGTCATCCTGCCGGAAAAAACGCTGGCACTGCTCGAACGCAACATCGTTCAGTTCGTTCGCCAGCGGCCAAGGCTCCGTGCTTGCCGGCAAGCGACCAAAAAAGGCTTGTTGTTTTACGGCCCTCCGGGAACGGGCAAGACCCACACGCTGCACTATTTGGCCAAAGCGCTGGCGGGGCATACCACGCTCCTCATCACGGCGGAACAGGTCGGCCTGTTGGATGAGTACATGGTCCTGGCCCGTCTCCTCCAACCCAGCATTGTCATCATCGAGGACGTCGATCTGATTGCACGCGAGCGCACGCAGATGGGCAGCCCCTGCGAGGAAGTGCTGCTGAACAAGTTGCTCAACGAAATGGACGGGCTGAAGGAAGAAGCGGACATCCTCTTTATCCTGACCACCAACCGCCCCGAAACGCTGGAAGGGGCGCTGGCCTCCCGACCGGGGCGGATCGATCAAGCCATCGAATTCCCTTTCCCCGACGAGATTGGGCGGGAAAAACTGGTGCGGCTCTACGCGCAAGGGATCGAGATGACCCCGGAAGTCGTCCAGACGGTCGTGCAACGCACCGCAAGGGTCAGTGCGGCGTTCATCAAGGAATTGATGCGCCGGTCGACGCAATTCCACCTGGAACGAACCGAATCCGGCGGCATCGAATTGGCGGATGTAGAAAGTGCGTTGGAAGAAATGTTGTTTGCCGGCGGCTCTCTCAACCTGAAACTGCTCGGTGGCGAAGGGGCGATCCGAAACACGGAAACGGTCGCCGTAGTTAACGGGCAGGTCGAGTGAACGACCGAGCAGCCCATTACGTTTAGAGCAAATGGTTTATGAAAGGTGCGTCAAGACGATTCAATGCCCGGCGCGCGGCGAGAGGAGAGTCCCCTCGCCTCTCCCGCTCGCCCCTTTTTTTGTCGTCCCCCATGCGCACGCTCCCGGATACGTGTAAAGCCGCTCCATCAGCAATTCCAGCGAGCCGCGGTCCGGGCCGTTGCCGGGGTAATGCCAGTGCCGGTCCGTCGGGAAAAACTCATCGCCCAGCGGCCACGGGCGAAACGGATTGCCGCCGAGTAAGCGCACCAACTTGGCGCTGTTCATGCTCACGTTGCCGGCGCGCGGCGGTAGCGGACCGGCGTCGTGGCGCGGACATCCCTTCAATAGCGTCGGATCATAGCCACCGACGCGATTAATCACTTGTGCGATCTGGTAAAGCGCGATCGCCCGCGGACCGCCGAGGTGGTAGAGTCCTGCGGCGTCGTCGGCGAGGAGGGCTTCAAACACGCGGTTCAGGTCGTCGGTGTAGGTACAGGAGCGCACTTCGTCGAAGTAAAGCGTCGCGGGCCGGTGGTTGCGGAAGCGCGATTGAATCCAGTCGATGGCCCCGGCGTGGCGGTTGAAGCTCGGCCCCATCGGCAGCGAAATGCGGACGATGGCCGCCGTCGGGTCCGTCGCCGCGACCGCCGCCTCGCCCGCGGCCATCGTGCGGCCGTACACCGTCACCGGGTCGGTCGGGTCGGTCTCGACGTAGTTGCCGGTGCCGTCGCCCGAATAAACGAGGTCCGACGACAGGTGAACCAGTCGGCAGTCGAACCGCCGGGCCGTCGCGGCCAGGTTGGCGGCGCTGACGACGTTGGTGCGCTCGGCCATCACCGGGTCGAGTTCACACGACTTCAGCGCGCAGTTGCCGGTCGTGTTCAGCACGGAGCGGAAGCGCTGCGCGTCGAACAATGCCGTCATTTCGGCCAGGTCTTCGGTGTCGAGCGCGACGATGCCGTCGCCGACGAGTTGCCACGTCTGTGAGGGCCGGACGCCGACGACTTGGCCGGGGTAGCGCTCGCGGAAATAGAACAGGGCATTGTAGCCGGCGACCCCGGAGACGCCCGTGATCAAGAGCGGCAGCCGTGACGGCGGTAAATCGACCTGTAACCTCAACGTGGCACCCATTCCGAAAACAAAAGAGTTCCGCGCGCTAGCGAGAGGTTTTGTATGGATGGAGGGGGACCGCAACGCCGCAAGCGGCAAACGGCGGGGTAAGGTGGGTAAGTTCTGCGTCATCTGCCGGCTGGCCGCAAAGAATCGGACGGGCGCGAGGCGATGGCTTCGCAGCCTGTGACCGTGGGTTGCCGAAAGAGAATTGTGACGAGTCTGCTCTTCGTGCCGCGCGTGCGGCCAGGCCGGCTTGACTCTGCCGAACCGAGACAGAGGGATGCGCATGAAAAAGTTATGGGCCGCAGTCCTGACCGGCTTGCTCGGCTGGAGCACCGTCAGCCTGGCCGCCGACCCCGTGCCCGCCAGCACGCTGGTGCCGATCCCGCCGCCACCCGCCTTGCAGACCACGACCGCGCCGGTCTCGCCCTACTCGGCGCTGCCGACGTTGCCGCCGCCGGCCGCCACCCCCACGACCGCCGACCCGATTGTCGTCAAGAAAAAGAGCGCCTTCGCCGTGCCCACGACCGCGCCGACCGTGAAGCCCGGCGAGACGAAATGGACCGACGTGAAGGCGCTGCCGGTCCAAATGCCGCCGGCCGGGACGACGGACGCGAAGCCGCTGCTCAAGGACGCCAAGCCCGGCGACCTGAAATCTAGCACGGCGCCCGTCGTGACGCCCGTGCCCGCCGGCGCTGTCTACGTGCGGCCGCCCGGTAGCTGGAAACCTGGCCCGGTCGCCCCCAGCTGCACGCCCTGCCCGGTCGTCACCCGCTGCACGCCGTGCCCCAAGCCTTGTACGACGACCGTTACGGTGGTTCCTTGCCCGAAGCCGTGTCCGCCGGTCGTCGCCCCCTGCCCGAAGCCGTGTGTGGTCGCCGCCCCCGCGCCCTGCGCGAAGCCGTGTGCGACGTGCAACAGCGGCTGCGGCGCGTCGATCGGCGGCAAGCTACGGGACTGGTTCACCTATCGCCCGTGCCCGACGCCTCTGGGCGAATGCGCTGGTGCCTACCGCCAGCCGCCGGTCTACACCTTCTTCCTGGACACGCCGTGCCGGGAAACCTGGAAGCCGGTCGCGTGCTGCGAAAAGCCGTGCGGCACCTGCGGCACGTGCAAGACCGGTTGCGCGCCCGGTTGCAGCACCGCAGCAGTGGTGCCGCTGCCGGTGCCGCTGCCCGAACCGGTGCCGGCCCCGTCGCCCGCCACGGCCAGGCCGTTGCCCAACCGCTAACCGCGAAGCATCTGCTTTCCCTCGTCGTGGACCGGCCCCGGCCTTTTGGCCGGGGTTGGTTCATTTCTATACTCAGCGCGGGGCAATTTGACACAAGCCCGACGCGCCAGCGAGGGCCAGACCCTCGCTGGCGCGTCGGGCTTGTGTCATTCTAAGCCGGGGTGAGTATAAGTCCCCGTTCGTCAGAGCCGCGACCGCAAGGGAGCGGAGACTCCGGTCGCTTACGCTCCCGGCTCGCCAAAAAAGTTCGAGCCTCTTATTGCTCCCGTTTCGGCCGGCGCAGCATCAGGTCGTTGACCGCGGTGCGCGGATCCTTGCCTTCGTAGAGGACGCGGTAGACCTCGGCCGTGATCGGCATGTCGATGCCCATTTGCACCGCGCGGTCGTGGACGCTGTGCGTCGTGTACACCCCCTCTGCCACCATCTGCATGGTTTTCAAGATGTCGGCCAGCGACTCGCCCCGCGCCAGGCGTTCGCCGACTTGCCGGTTGCGACCGTGCCGGCTCACGCAGGTCGTCACGAGATCGCCCATGCCGGCCAGGCCCGTGAAGGTCTGCGGCTCCGCGCCAAGGGCGACGCCGAAGCGCGTCATCTCGACCAGGCCGCGCGTCAAGAGGGCCGCCTTGGCGTTGTCGCCGAACCCCAGTCCCTCGCTGATGCCCGACGCGATGCCGATTATATTTTTCAGCGCGCCGCCCAGTTCGACGCCGACCGTGTCGAGGTTCGTGTACACGCGGAAACGGTCGGTGCTGAAAGTCATTTGAATCCAGCGCGCCAGCTCCATGTCCGCACTGGCCACGACGACCGACGTGGGGCAGCCGCGGCTCATCTCTTCGGCATGACTCGGCCCGCTCAGCACGGCGACGCGCTCGACGCCGAGCATTTGCGACAAGATTTCGCTGGGCCGCAGAAACGTCGTGTTTTCGACGCCCTTGGACAAACTCAGCACCGGCGGCCCGCCGTGCACCAGCGGGGCGATGTGTTCCAGCGTCGGGCGCAAGTAGACGGTCGGAATGGCCGAAACCCACAGGTCCGCGTCGGCGACCGCCGCGCGCACGTTGAGGGTCAACTCGACGCACTCCGGGATCGGCACGCCGGGCAAGAGGCGCACGTTCTCGCGGCGCTCCTGTAACAGCCGGCCGTTCTCCTCGCGTCTGCTCCAGAGGCGGACGCGGTGTGCCGGATTCTGTGCCAGCAGCAGCGCGATCGCGGTGCCCCAGGCGCCGTCACCGAGAACTGCGAACGTCGTTGGCATGGGTGCTTTCCTTCGGCGGAGGCCTTGTCGTAGACGTGGAGTGTATCGCAGCTTTCGGGCGGGAACAACCCACCGCGCTCTGGTACAATCGCCGGAAACGCCCGTTTCACCACCAGGAGCGACCCATGTCCCAAACCGACTCCACCCCGTCCGGCGGGCCGACGCCGGAAATCCTCAAGCAGGCGCTCAAGGCGTTTCGCAAAAGTCTGCGCGTCACGCAGCTCGACTCCGACTCGCAGTTGCGCGGCCGGGCGCTCAGTGGCGGCAGCACGCCCATCGTCGCCATGACGCCGCCGAGCCAGTATCCCCAGGCGGTGTGGGACGAACTGGTCAAGCAAGGTAAGCTGAAATACGTCGGCCGGGGGATGTATGAATTGCTCGCGTAGCACGCGATGTGCCGGCGCGAATGGCGGCGATTCGATGAAGGAGTTGCGATGTTAGAGGAAATCGAAATCACGAATTTCCGATGCCTGCGATCGGTGAAAGTACCGTTGCGCCCTTTGACCGTGCTGATTGGGCCAAACGATTCGGGGAAGTCGGCATTTTTGGCCGCAATCAGGTATTTATCTACTCTTAATACGCTTCAAGACTTTGCGGATCCTTGGCGTCAAGACCCAAAAAGCCTAGTGGCCATTACCGCCAGATGGCAAGGGAATCAATGTGGAATCTCAAACCGAGGTGGCCACAACCAGTCGCTAATCGAAAAGCTGACGCCACTAAGCAGTTTCCACCTTCCGTCCCAGGGCGTGGACATGCAATCGCATGGGTCGAATGATGCAAACGGTCCTCCAATGATTGGGAACGCCGGTGAGAACGTCCCCAGTTTTTTTGATTACCTCCTTCGGCGAGATCGCTCCCGGTTCTTCGCCGCGGTTGAAGTGATCAAAAGCTTGGTACCCGGCGTCGAGGACGTAGAAATAGCCACACCAACTCCCGAAATCAGACGGCTTGACCTGGTCATCGATCACGGCCTACGCATCCACGCTAGTCAGGCTTCCACCGGCGTCCGCCTCCTTATTGTCTTCGTCGCACTCGCGTACCACCCTACGCCATCCCGGACCATTCTCCTCGAAGAACCGGAAACTGGCATTCACCCGAAACGCCTGGCCGAAATCATGCACCTGTTGCGTGAGATTACCCAGGGCAAGCACGGCGATCACCCTGCCCAGGTGATTCTCACGACGCACTCGCCTTACTTACTCGATCTGGTGAATCTGGAAACCGATCAAGTGTTGGTCTTCCGGCGCAACGACGACGACGGCAGCCGCACTGCCGAGCCGGTGGACGCCGAACGGCTCAAGCTATTTATGGACGAATTCATGCTGGGCGAGGTCTGGTACAACCAGGGCGAGGGGGGGCTGATTGCCAAACGCTCATGATCCGACTCCTGTTCGTCGGCGACGGTCCGCGGGACGGCATGACGGTGCCGCGCCTGGTCGAAAGCATTCTGGGCGTTTCGGTCCAGGAAGAAGTCAAACACTGGAAAGACCTCCACCTCTCGGCGGGGAAGGGTCTCTCACGCAAACTCCTGTTTGCACTCCGCCAGGCCAAAGACCGGAAGCTGGCCGGACTCGTTGCCACGGTGGATACCGACAACGACCGTGCCCGCGAACGCTTGAAAGAATTGCGGGACGCGCGCGCTCAAGAGCGCTCCCGGTTACCTCCCTTCCCGACGGTCCTCGGCCAGGCGGACCCGCACGGCGAAGCCTGGCTGCTCGACGACCCGGCGGCGGTTCGTCAGGCGTTCGGCCTTCCGGGCGATGCTCCCATCAAAAGTGTTCGTCGGACCAAAAGCCCGAAAGAGAAGTTGGAAGTCCTCAAGCGCCAGAGCGCGCGGGCGGACGATCCTATCCTCGAAATACTCGCGGACATCGCGCGGCAGGTTCAACCAAGCCGCTGCATCCACGCGAAGGAGACCGGGTTTGCCGAACTGGTGGAGGAAACAAATCGGGAACTTGGACCGCTAGGTTCCGGAGGCGGCGCGGCATGACAGTTGCTCTCTTGGCCTCCAAGGCGCGGCGGGTTTCGCGCCTTGAACCATTGGCACAAGGGGGTTTCGCATGGCATCTCGTTGGCTTCTTGCGGGCGGGGCCAGTCTCGCCCTGCTCCTGACCGGCTCCGTTCTCTACCTCCACTCCGGCGAACAGCCGGATCAAGACAAACCCGTAAAGCCGCCGCACGACGCCATTGCCGACGCGCAGCAGCCGCGCGAGGCCGCCGCCACACGACCCGAACAGAAGAAGTCCGACCACGACCGTTCCGACGTCTTTGCGGCCGGCAACGCACCCGACGACTCCACGGCCTTCGCCGACCAGCCGGAGAAGGGCCGCATCAACGGCTTCGATTTCTACCGCGATCCACTCAACGCCAAAAAGCCGATGGAGACGTTTGAAGAAGACATGAAGGCCGACGTGGCCGCGAAGCCCAAGGTCATGGACCAGCAGCGCAAACTGCTCGAAAGCCGCTTCGACCTCAAGCCCAAGCTCGATCCCAAGGTAACCATGTCGCGCGGCAAGCCGCTCGTCGTCGGTCCCACCGCCCGCCTGGGAGCGGGAGATTCGTGGGAGAGCCTGGCCGCCGCCAGCCCCGCGGGGATCAAGAAGGTCAACGCCTTTCCTTACCCGCCGTTGCCGCACCCCAAGCACACGCCCGGCGGCCAGGTATTTCCGAAAATGCAGATCGAGATGTTCCCGCGGCTCGAACGCTTTGACGTGGATTTCGATATTCCGGAAGTGTTCCTGCCCGAATTCCCGCCCGCCATCTTCCTGCAAACCCGCCCCGAACTCGGCGACGTGTCGCGCGGCGAGGTCGTGTCGATCAACAACTATTACAAGTTGTTCAAGGACATCCTGACGCCGGTGCAACTCGACGGCCTGCGCATGCTGCTGACACCGTTGCCGCAGGAGGAATTCAACCCGACCGACGACCGCAAGAGCGCCAACCCGAGTCTGGGCGTCACCTGTTTGGATTGTCACGTCAACGGCCACACGACGGGGCAATTTCACCTCAACCCCGACGGCAGGCCGCAGCAGCGGCGCTTACGGTTGGAGACGGTGAGCCTGCGCGGCCTGTTCAACCAGCAGATTCACGGCTCCAAGCGCAGCCTGCGTTCGGTCGAGGACTTCACCGAGTTCGAGCAGCGCACGGCCTACTTCAACGGCGATCCGATCCATGCCATGAAGAAGGGGTTCACCGAACTGCCCCGCGTCAACGTCACGCACATGGCGCAGATGCAGAACATGTTCGACTTCCCGCCCGCGCCGAAGCTGAACCGCCAGGGCCGGCTGGACCCGACGAAGGCGACCGAGTCCGAGTTGCGCGGCGAGAAGTTGTTCTTTGGTAAGGCTAATTGTGCCAGCTGCCACCCCGCGCCGTTCTACCTCGACAACCAGATGCACGACCTGCACCTGGAGGAGTTCACGAAAGAACCGGGCGACGGGCCGATCAAGACGTTTACCCTCCGCGGCATCAAAGATAGTCCGCCGTACCTGCACGACGGCCGCTGTCTGACGCTGGAGGATACGGTTGAGTTCTTTAACCTGGTGTTCAGTTTGAAACTGACGAAGGAAGAGAAGACTGACTTGGTTGCCTTCATGCGACAACTGTAGACAAGGATTGCCGCTTGCGGCTAAGCGCTCAGCCGCAAGCGGCAAATAGCTACTTCTTGGCCCCCAACTCCGTCAACCGGCGCTGGGCCTCCTCGACGCGCTTGTTGTCCACTTCGTGCGTCGTGACTTCCTTGTACAACTCGATGGCCCGAGCGCGCTCGTTCAGGTTCCGCTCGTACAGCCGCGCGGCGCGCATGCGGGCGTCGAACTGCGTCTTGGGGTTCCACTGGAAACAGCGCTCGAAATAACCCGCCGACCGTGCGTACATCTTGTACGCCTTGCTCTCGTACAGGTCGCCTAGTTGGTACGCCGCGTCGCTGATCTTGTCGCTCGTCGGGAAGTTCGTCAACAGCTGCTGGAACAGGAGTTCGGCCCGGCGCTGGTTGTCCGTGAAGTCGTTACCCCAACCCTTGTCCTTGAACACCATCGCCCGCTTGTACAGGTCGTTCGCCTCAGGGATGTTGTAAATCCCTTGCAGCGTGGGCGGCGGCAGTTCCAGTTCGAGAATGTACGCCTGCTTGGTCATCCGGTGGAACTGCAACAACTCGTCCTCCGCCCACCGGGCGCGCTCGATGTCGCCGGTCGCAATGTAGTGGGCGCGGAGGTTCTCGAGCGTGATTTGGTACTCTTTGCGCGAGGCCAGCAGGCGCTCGACCATCTCGACATCCTTGGCCTTGGACCCCTTATCCTTGTCCTTGTCTTTATCCTTGCCGGCGGTCAACGTGCCCGACGTGCCCTGCGACAGGACCAGCGGCACGACGCCGAAGAGGGCGAACAGGAGGACTAAACCCAGGCTTCGGTACAACATGCCAAACCTCTCCTTCGGGGCTTGCCATTCACTCCCCCCCTTGCGAAGGGGGGGGCAGGGGGGGTGGATGCCGCGACGGAATACGTCAATCGTTCTCAACCCCCCCGCCCCCCTTCGCAAGGGGGGGAGAAGTTGGTGCCGCCGCGGAGGGTTCGGCCCCCCGCGTCACCCGGCCTGGCTGCCCCCGGTCGTGGGGGGGCGGTTCTCGATCCGGCCGAATATCATCCGCCCGGCCGGCGTTTGCAAGACGCTCGTCACCGTGATGGCAACCTCGTGGCCGATCGCCGACCGGCCCTGTTCCACCACCACCATGGTGCCGTCTTCCAGGTAGCCGACCCCCTGGCCGATCTGGTCGCCGACCTTGACCAGGCGCACCAGCAGGACTTCGCCGGGCAGCGCCACCGACTTCATCGCGTTGGCCAACTCGTTGAGGTTAATGACCTCGACGCCCTGCAATTGCGCGATCTTGTTCAGGTTGTAGTCGTTGGTAACGACCCGCGCGCCGAGCGCCTTGGCCAGCACCACCAGGCGTTCATCGACCTTCTGCACCTCACGCAACTCCGGCAGGTTGGCCTCGTGCATTTGCAGCTCGACCTTGGTGTTGGACTGCATCCGCTTGAGCATGTCCAGCCCACGGCGGCCGCGGTTGCGCTTTAGCTTGTCGGAGCTGTCGGCGACGCTTTGTAGCTCCTGGAGGACGAACCGCGGCACGATGAGCTTGTTGTCGATAAACCGCGTATCGCAAATATCGGCAATCCGCCCGTCGATGATGACGCTGGTGTCCAGGACCAGGGGCTTTCCGCCTTTCACTTGTTTGGAAAATTCCACGTAGGGAATGATGAAGCGAAATTCGTCCTTGGTCTGCAACAGCGTCGAAATCGTCACATAGCAACAGACCGCCGTAATCATCAAGGCCAATCCTTGCTTTTGGTAGCGCATGCTGGGGGTTTCGGAGGCCGGGCCTGCCGGGAAGAGGAACGGGTCCAGCGCCGCCGAGAAGAGATGCCCCAGGAGCAAACCCAGAAGCAGCCCGAAATAGATGGCGGTAAGCGTCGTGATCTGCTTGTGGCGCAACAGGATGTCGGTCACGACGATGAGGAGGCCGATGACGAGGATGGCGACGAAGGCCAGGACGTTGAGGTAAAAGTACTCGGAATCCTGGTTGTTGAGGAAGGAGAAGGTGGCGAGGGCGACGCTGATGACGATCGCGCCGAACAGGCCGCGCACGATCCACAGCAGCAGCGCGCCGGACGGTGCGGGCGTCCCGAGGCCGCCGGAGAGGGGGGATAAGATCGACCGAAGAAGTTTCAACAAGAGAGCGACCTCCGAAGATAAAGGGCTGCCGCCGCTTGCGGCTTTGCAAAGCCGCAAGCGGCAACGGGCAAAAGCCCCATCTTACACGACGGTGTACGGCTGGAAAAGCCTCAGATACTCGTCCTGGGCGTACCGGTCCGTCATGCCGGCGATGTAATCGCACACGATGCGTTCGGGCCGGTCGTTGCCGATGCGTCGGCTGTAGCGGTCCGGCAAGAGTTTCGGCGTGGCGCAGAAAACGGCGAAGAGTTCCTTGACGATACGGCTGCCCTTTAGCGCCATGCGCTGAACGCGGTAATGCTGGTAGACCCGCTCGTGCAAGAACCGTTCCAGTTCGGCCTTGAGGGTACAAACCTCGACGCTGAGGCCGACGAGCAGGCCCGCCGACTGGCGCACGTCCTGAACGGTGGCGATCCGTTGCTGGCGCAACTGCTGGCGAGTGTGTTCGAGCAAGTCGGTCACTTGCCATTCGATGAGGGCACGGACGACGGTGGGTTGGAGTTGCAGCGGGCCGAGGTCGCCGTGGCGTTGCCGGGCGCGCTCCAGGGCGCGCTGCCATAGGCGAACGTCGCGCAGTTCGTCGGTCGTGATGAGGCCGCAGCTCAGGGCGTCGTCCACGTCATGGGCGTCGTAAGCGAGGCTGTCGGCGGCGTCGGCGACCTGGGCTTCGAGCAACGGTTGCCCCACCTGCGTAAACGCCTTAACCTCCGGGGCATCGCGGCGTTTGCTGTGCTGAGCCATCGCTTCAAGCACTTCCCATGACAGGTTCAGCCCCGGAAAGTCGGGGTAGCGATATTCGAGCAGGTCCACGATGCGCAGGGCGTGGCGGTTGTGTTCAAAGCCGCCGTGGTCGCGCATACATTCATCGAGCGCGTATTCGCCGGCGTGGCCGAACGGCGGGTGGCCGACGTCGTGCGACAGGGCAATCGCCTCCGTCAAATCTTCATTGAGCCCGAGTCGGCGGGCGATGGTCCGGCTAATCTGGGCGACTTCGAGGGTGTGGGTCAGGCGGGTGCGGTGGTGGTCGTTGGTCTGGGTGACGAGAACCTGCATCTTGTGCATGAGTCGGCGGAAGGCGGTCGAATGGACGACGCGGTCCCGGTCGCGCTGGAAGAGGGTGCGGTAGGCGTGCGGCGGTTCGGCGTGCCGACGGCCGCGGCTCTGGCGGGTGCGCATGGCGTACGGGGCCAGGAGTTTGTCCTCCTGTTCGAGCCAGTCGGGCGGCTCGAAGGGTTCGGTCATGAGGCGTCCTCCGGGGTTTGCCGCTTGCGGCTTTGCAATTTCCCATGCAAAGCCGCAAGCGGCAATTACAACCGCGATCGAAGCAAATCGTACAGCGCCTCCAGCGATTGCACGATGACCTTCACGTCGGCCAGCACCGGCATGAAGTTGGTGTCGCCGTGCCAGCGCGGGACGACGTGCCAGTGCAAGTGGCCCGGCAGGCCCGCGCCGGCGACGTGGCCGAGGTTCAGGCCGACGTTGTAACCGGCGGGCCGCATCGTCTCGTCCAGGACGCCCACCATGCGCCGCAACGTCTCCATCGTTTCGAGCAGTTCCGCGGAGGTCAATTCATCGAGCCGGCCCTTGTGGGCGCGTGGGGCGACGAGCAGGTGGCCGTTGTTGTACGGGAAGCGGTTGAGTACCACGACGCTCAACGGCGTCCGCAACGCGACCAGGTTTACGCGGTCGTCCGCGGCGGCGAGACCCTGGCAAATGAAGCACGGGTCGTGTTCCGTTGGTGCCTTCGCCGCCTTGACGTAGGAGAGTCGCCACGGCGCCCACAGGTGGTCCATCGGGAAGTTCCTCCGCCTCCGGGCGAGAGACTGTCATCCGCGCGTCCAGTTTGTATCATAATCGGGGCGCGGGGAGATTGCGCTCGGTTCCCGGCAAACTTGACAGGTACACGCCGCCCGCCTACGATTACAAGCTTTACTCCCGACCCTATTGCGACAAGGCGATCTCGACATGGCCGTTCCCAAGCGACGAACTTCCCACGCCCGGCAAGGCAAACGCCGCAGTCACATGGCCCTCAAGCCGGTTCAGATTCAATACTGCAAACACTGCGAACAGCCCGTGTTGGCGCACCACGTTTGCCCCAACTGCGGCTACTACCAGAACCGCGAAGTCGTGGCCATGGAAGGGGAGAAGTAAACCATGCGGATCGCGCTCGACGCGATGGGCGGCGACCACGCCCCGGGGCCGATCGTCGCCGGTGCGCTCCAGGCCGTCGCCGCCGACCCGGAGCTGCGCGTCGTCCTCGTCGGCGACCAGGCCCAACTCGAACCCCTCATCGCCGGGGAAACGGCCAACCGCGACCGCATCGACCTGTTCCACTGCACCCAGGTCGTCGGCATGGAAGAGACGCCCGTCGTCGCGCTGCGCAAGAAGCCCGACAACTCCATCAGCCGTTGCTGGGGTCTGCTCGCCCAGGGCAAGGTGGAAGGCATCGTCAGTGCCGGCAACACCGGCGCGATGGTCGCCGGCGGCTTGTTCCTCAAGCGTTTCCTCAAAAACATCTCGCGGCCCGGCATCGCCACCGTGATGCCGACGCTCAAGGGGCCGAGCATCCTGCTCGACGTGGGCGCCAACATCAGCCCCAAGGCCGAGCACCTTTACCAGTACGGCGTCATGGGCAGCATTTTCGCCCGCTACATTCTTCAGAAGCCGCGGCCGACGATTGGCCTGATGAACGTCGGCTCGGAGGAGGCGAAAGGCCACGACCTGGCCAAGGAGACGCACGCGCTGTTCAACGCCAGCCCGCTGAAGGAACAGTTCATCGGCAACATCGAGGGCCGCGACATCAACCGCGGCACCGCGGACGTGATTGTCTGCGACGGCTTCGTCGGCAACGTGGTCCTGAAGGTCTGCGAGGGCGTCTTCGACTTCCTTATGAAGGTGACCTACAAGGAGATCACGGAGGCGCTGGACGTGGAGAAGGTGAAGGGCCAGCAGGCGCTGCAAGCGCTGATGAGCCGTTACGACTACAGCGCGTTCGGTGGCGCACCGCTTTTGGGCATCGACGGCATTTGCATCATCTGTCACGGCAGTTCCGGCGACCGGGCGATCAAGAACGCCCTGGCCGTGGCGGCGAAGTACGCCCGCGCGCATCTGAACGAGTTGATCGTCGAGGAGTTGGAATCGATGCCGAATGCCGCGACGAGTGAAGGATAAGGCGCCCGGCTACGAGGGCCGGCCAAGGAAATGCCGGTCAAGGAGTCGCTCGGGACAGACCCAGACCAGTTGGAGCGCGACGTGGCCGAGGCCGTCAAGCGAACCAAGGCGCTGATGCAGGACTTCAAGGAGGATTTCGGCCTCGCAGCCGAACTGCCCGACGACGCGGAAATTGAAAAGTCGATCCGGCAGAAGCTGACCGGGAAATGAGACAGGGCCGGCCTGTGTCGCCCATACACAGCCGGCCCCGCGTTCTGCCGGCGTATACTGGGTAGAGGTTCTGTTCGACAACTCTGTCATGGCCCGGCAACGCTTGCTGCTGATCGCGTGAGGTACTGGATCATGAATCAATCGACCTCTGAGAGTATTAGCTGCCGTCTTGTCGCTGAATTCGACGACGACGCCACTGCTCCCGTCGCCGCCAATCAGTCTTTATCGCCTCGATCCCGACACTTCCCAGTGGGACATGCCGTGCCAGCGACAGCCTTTCTGTTTCCCGGGCAGGGTTCGCAGTTCGTCGGAATGGGCAAGGTCCACTGCGATAGGTTTCCCGCAGCCCGCCAGGTGTTCGAGGAGGCGAGCGCTGTTCTCGGCTACGACCTCCTTGAAGTCTGTGCCAACGGTCCCGTCGAACGGCTGAACTCCACCGTCGTCAGCCAGCCGGCCATCTTCGTCGCCAGCCTCGCCGCCCTCGAAGCGTTGCGCGCCACAAAATCCGATGTGGCAGCGACCGTCGTCGCAGCCGCCGGCTTGAGTCTTGGGGAATACACCGCGCTCGTCTTCGCCGGCGCGCTCAGTTTCGCCGACGGTTTGCGTGTGGTGCAAAAGCGCGGCGCGGCGATGCAGGCGGCGGCGGACGCCAGTTCCGGGGCAATGGTCAGCGTCCTCGGCCTGGAACAGGCGCAGGTCGAAGAACTGTGCTCAAAAGCCTCCGCAGCGGGTAAGGTCCAGATTGCGAACCTGCTCTGTCCGGGCAACATCGTCGTTTCCGGCGAGCGCTCCGGCTGCGACGCGCTTGAAAAACTGGTCGAAGGGGCGGGGGCACGGACGGTTCGATTGGCGGTCGCCGGGGCGTTCCACACCGACCTGATGAAACCCGCGGACGCCCGCCTGGCGGAGGCACTCGCCACCGTCGAAATAATGCCGCCGCGGGTGCCGGTCTGGTCCAACGTCGATGCCCAACCCCACACCAGCCCGGCGGAGATTCGCAGCCTGTTGGTGCAGCAGGTGGTGCAGCCGGTGTTGTGGGAACAAACTACGCGCGGCCTGCTGACGGCGGGCGTGGAACGGTTCTTCGAGATCGGGCCGGGCCGTGTGCTGGCCGGCCTGTTGAAGCGCGTGCAGCGTCAGGTGGATTTTCAGAACGTGGGTGCGTGAGTTGGAATTGGCGAGCCGGGAGCGTTAGCGACCGGAGGTTGGTCCGCGTTAGCGACCGGAGAAACTCCGGTCGCTAACGCTCCCGGCTCGCCAAAGCCCTTTCCTTTCGCCCCCGCGATCCATAACTTTTCATATTACGCCCGCGCGGCGCGCAGTGCAGGTTGCCCAGATTGCCGCCCGGGTCGAAAGTGCTTGCCCGGCACTCGTCTGCTATGGTACCTACACCGGAAGGGCCGGTTCCTTGGTGGGCGCCGGATGTCTTTCCTTTACTGAGTTTTATGTTCGAGTTGGGAGGTCTCCCACCGTGGCTTCCGTTGAAGAACGTGTCATTGACATCGTCTGCGAGAACCTGGGCGTCAACAAAGAACAGGTGACGCGGGCCACCTCCTTCCAGGAGGACGTCGGCGCCGACTCGCTCGACATCGTCGAGCTGGTCATGGAGTTGGAGGAGGAGTTCGAGATCACCATCCCGGACGACCAGGCTGAGAAGATCAAGACGGTCGGCGAAGCGATCGACTACATCGAGCGGGAGCAAGGCAAGAAATGACCCGACGCGTCGCGATCACGGGCCTGGGCACGGTCAACTCGCTCTGTTCGGACGTACCCGGTTACTGGCAGGCGCTCCTGGCTGGCAAGAGCGGCATCGGCCCGATCGAGCAGTTCGACACGACCGCCTTCAAGGTGCGGTTCGGCGGGGAGGTTAAAAACTTCACCCCCGAAGTCGCGCTCGGTGCCAAGACCGCGCGCCGCCTGGACCGGTTCGCGCAGTTCGCCCTGATCGCGGCTCATGCCGCGGTCAAGGAAAGCGGCCTGGACTTCTCGAAGGAAGACCCCTTCCGCTGCGGCGTGATCTTCGGCAGCGGTATCGGCGGCATCGGCGAGTTCGAGGAGCAGCACAAGCGCTTCCTCGAAGGCGGTCCGAGTCGCATCAGCCCGTTCGTCATTCCCAAGATGATCGCCAACTCGGCGTCGGGCAACATCTCGATCGAGTTCGGCCTGAGCGGGCCGAACACGGCGATCTCGACGGCGTGCGCCACGGCGGCGCACTGCCTCGGCGACGCGCTGCGGGCGATCCAGTGGGGTTACGCCGACGTCATGCTGGCGGGCGGTTCTGAAGCCGGCATCACGCCGATGGGTTTGGGCGGCTTCATCACGGCCCGCGCCCTGTCGTCGCGCAACGACAGTCCGACGACGGCGAGCCGGCCGTTCGATAAGGAGCGCGACGGCTTCGTGCTGAGCGAGGGGGCGGGCATCGTCGTGTTGGAAGAATACGAGCGCGCGAAAAAGCGCGGCGCGCCGATCTACGGCGAACTGCTCGGCTGCGGCAACACGGCAGACGCGTACCACATTACGGCCCCGCACCCCGCCGGCGCGGGCGCGGCCCAGGCGATGCGCTTCGCGATGCAGGACGCCAAGATCAACCCGCAAGACGTGCAGTACGTCAACGCCCACGGCACCAGCACGCCGCTGGGCGACGAGGCGGAGACGAAGGCGATCAAGAGCGTATTCGGCGACCACGCCAAGAAGCTGGCGATCAGCAGTACCAAGAGCATGATCGGCCACCTGCTCGGCGCGAGCGGCGCGGTAGAGTTGATCGCCACGGTGCTGTCGCTGAAGCACCAGGTCGTCCACCCGACGATCAACTATCACACGCCCGACCCGGAATGTGACCTGGATTACGTTCCCAATACGGCGCGCGACATGCCGTTGAAGTACGCCATTTCCAACAGCTTCGGCTTCGGCGGGCACAACTGCTGCCTCGTCGCCGGGGCGATCTGAGCCGATTGTTTTGCCGCTTGGGGTTTTGCGGTGCGACCGAATGGCCGCAAGGGGCAATCCCGGAACACCACCATGCCATCCTCCCTTGACACCCTCCCCGCCCGCGCGGCGAACATGACCCTTTCGACGCAGGAAATCGCCCGCTACAGCCGGCACCTGATCATGCCCGAAGTCGGCATGGAGGGCCAGAAACGCCTCAAGGCGTCGTCGATCCTCCTGATCGGCGCGGGCGGCCTCGGCTCGCCGCTCGGCCTCTACCTCGCCGCCGCCGGTGTCGGCCGCCTCGGCCTCGTCGATTTCGACGTGGTGGACTTCAGCAACCTGCAACGGCAAGTCCTGCACGGCACCGCCGACGTGGGCCGGCCCAAGCTGCACTCGGCCAAGGACAGTCTGCAGCGGATCAACCCCGAAGTGCGCCTCGACCTGTACGAGACGCACCTGACTTCCGCGAACGCCTTCGACATCCTGAAGCCGTACGACATCGTGATCGACGGCACGGACAACTTCCCGACGCGTTACCTCGTCAACGACGCCTGCGTGCTGCTCGGCAAGCCGAACGTGTATGGCAGCATCTTCCGCTTCGACGGCCAGGCGTCGGTGTTCTACCCCGGCCAGGGTCCGTGTTACCGCTGCCTCTACCCCGAACCGCCGCCGCCGGGCGAGGTGCCGAGTTGTGCCGAGGGCGGCGTGCTGGGCATCCTGCCGGGCCTGATCGGCTGCATCCAGGCGACGGAAGCGGTCAAGCTGCTGCTCGGCCAGGGTTCGCCGCTGGTGGGCCGGCTGCTGTTGTACGACGCGCTGCAAATGAGTTTCCGCGAGTTCAAGGTGCGGCGCAACCCGCAATGCCCGATCTGCGGCGACAACCCAACGATTAAGCAGTTGATTGATTACGAGCAGTTCTGCGGCATCCGCGGCCAGGAAGCGCCGGCCCCTGTTGCCGCAGGCGGGGCCAACGAGATCACGGTCGAGGAGTTGAAGAAACGCATTGACCGCCGCGAACCCGTGTACATCCTCGACGTGCGCAACCCGGAGGAATACCAGATTTGCAAGATCGCGGGCAGCACTCTCATCCCGCTGCCTTCCTTGCCGCAGCGCCTGAGTGAGTTGGACCGTGACAAGGAAATGGTCGTTCACTGCAAGAGCGGCATGCGCAGCCAGAAGGCGATCCAGTTTTTGCGCGAACAGGGTTTCAAGAAATTGATCGACCTCAAGGGCGGTATCCTGGCCTGGGCCGACCGGATCGACCCGACGATGCCGAAGTATTAAAGTGCATTTGCCGCTTGCGGCGTTGCGGTTCTTCCCGCAACGCCGCAAGCGGTAATTCGGAGAACCCCTCATGCCCCCGACGATCGACTGGATGTACCACCGCCCCAGCTGAATGGGCTGCAAGAAGGCTCAAGGGTTCCTTGAGGCGAACGAGGTCGCAGCCGCCCGCGAAGTGATCGACGCCCGCAAGGTGCGTTTCGGCCGAGCCGAGGCGTTAAAGCTGGCGAAGGGCGTCCGCAAGGTTGTGGCGGGCAAGGGCAAGAAGGTCGTCGTGTTTGACATGCAGGCCGACCCGCCAAACGACGACACGCTGGCCGCCCACCTCCTGGGACCGAGCGGCAACCTCAAAGCGCCGACGTTACGCGTCGGCGACACGTTGCTTGTGGGCTACGCGGAAGAGGCGTATAAACAAGTGCTGGGCGGGTAGCCTGTCGAGGAACTTTTCCATGTCCGCGATTTCAACCAGCCACCGCGCGGCTTCGCCGCCGCCGCAACTGCCACTCTACCGCTTCACGCCGGAACAATTCCAGCGTTTGATCGCGTCCGACGTTTTGGCTCCCAACCAAGTTGTCGAACTGCACGACGGCCAAATCGTCGTCCGCAACAACGGGACGCTGCCCCCGCTGCGGTTCACCGTGAAGCAGTACCAGCGCATGATTACGTTGGACATCGTGTCGGAACACCCTCCTAATGAATTACTCGACGGCTGGATCGTCACGAAAATGCCACGCAACCCACCTCACGACTCGGCGATTTACCACACTCACATGGCGCTGATCCGCCGATTGCCGCCGGAGTGGATTTGTCGCAATCAGTCCGGCGCAACGACCGACGACAGCCAACCCGAACCCGATTTGGCCGTCGTACAAGGGCCGCCGGAACGGTATGACGATCACCACCCGACTGCTGTGGAAACGGCGCTCGTGATCGAAGTCTCAAATACTACTCTCCACCGGGATCGCAGTTTCAAAGGCCCGCTGTATGCGCGAGCCGGAATTGCTGCCTATTGGATCGTGAATGTAATTGACGGTCAGGTCGAAGTGTACACCGACCCGGTGACAACCGACGCGGAGTCCGCCTACGGACACCGACAAGAATATCGGGGCACGGACAGTGTCCCTCTCACCGTCGGTGGAAGGGAACTCGCGCCCATCCTGGTGCAAGATTTGCTGCCGCGCCGGGTGCAGACTTGACCCTCAAAGCAAATCTTCCAACGATAACCCGATCGCCGCGCCCAGCGAGAAGGTTTCGCCGGTGATGGGGTCCGGCCCCGGCACCCGCGCGCCCGGAAGCCGCAACGACGGCTCAATGTTGTGGACGTGCGGAATGTACCGTTCGATGATGGCCAGTTCGCCCGCGTCCAGCCAGATCAGTGAACAACGGTCGCAGGTATCCACGACGGCATTGCCGCCGCCGAAGAAGGGGTGGGCGTCCATCCGCTTCTTGCAATGGGGACACTTCAGCGAGCGGTGCAGATCCGCCGGGTCGAACGGGCCGGGCCGCTGCTCGTGCGCGTCGTGGCTACTGCGGCGCTTGATGACGATCACCCCGAAAAGACTTACCGCCGTTAGAAAGCCGCGGCAGCGGTCGCAGTAGCAGACCGGTTCGCCCTCGATCAGGGCCGCCTGCAACCACTGGTCCCGGCATACCGGGCAAGGAACGCCCGCCGGGTCGCCGAGCGGGCAAACGCCGTCGCCGGTTTCTTGGGGGAAATGGTAACCGTCGCAATGCGCGCAATGGAGGTGGTTGCGATTGCCGACCGGCGCCATGGCCGCGCCACATCCGGGACAATTCATGGGTGTTCTCTTTTTTGCTTTACCGTGTCTCTATAGGGGAACGTAGGTCAGGATCGGTGCTGGGTCAATCGGCGTCGCCAGTCGCGTTCCCTATAATCCACCAAAGTCGGTTCGGTGCCGCGCACCCCCGCGCGGCCCGTACACGGCCAGGGAACTTCATGGCCAAGGAAGCGTAGAAGGAACCAGAAAACATGCCGCGTTTGCGTCGGTCTCATACCTGTGGCGAACTGCGTGAAACCCACGTCGGCGAAACCGTGTTGCTCAACGGCTGGGTCCACGTCATCCGGGCGTTCCCGCAGCAGATTTTCATCGACCTGCGCGACCGCTACGGCCTCACCCAGGTCGTCGTCGAGGCGGACCGCGCCGCCGGTGCCGCCGCGAGCGCGTTGTTCAAAGCCGCCGGTGAGGTGGGCCGCGAATGGGTTCTCGCCGTGCGCGGCAAAGTGCGCCACCGGCTGCCGGGCAAGGACAATCCCGACCTCGACACCGGCAAAGTCGAGTTGCAAGCCACGGAATTGCACGTCCTGAACCGCTGCCCGACGCCGCCCTTTGAAGTGACAGAGTTCCCCGGCGACGAACTGGCCGGCGAAGACCTGCGCATGCAGTACCGTTACCTCGACCTGCGCCGGGGCACACTGCACCACACGCTGATAATGCGGCACCGGATGAACAAGATCATCCGCGACTACCTCGACGAGCGCGGCTTCCTGGAGTTGGAAACGCCGCTGCTGGGCCGCAGCACGCCGGAAGGGGCGCGCGACTACCTCGTGCCGAGCCGCGTCTTTCCCGGCCAGTGGTTCGCGCTGCCGCAGTCGCCGCAGCTGTACAAGCAACTCCTCATGGTCGCCGGCTACGACAAGTATTTCCAGATCGCTCGCTGCCTGCGCGACGAGGATCTGCGCGCCGACCGCCAGCCGGAATTCACGCAACTCGATCTCGAAATGTC
>JBBRLG010000042.1:0-22871 GCA_038231495.1 Gemmatales bacterium
GCCGAAACGCCGACCCGCAAACCACCGCCAACAGCGACCGCGACGCCAACGGCCGGTTCGCGCCCGGCAACGTCGGCGGACCCGGCAACCCCTTTGCGCGGCGCGTCGCCGAGCTGCGCCAGATCATGCTGGAGTGCGTCACCGACAAGGACATGGAAATGATCGTCGGCCAATTGATCGTCCAGGCCCAGGTCGGCAAGTTGGCCGCGATTAAATTGTTGTTCCAGTACGTCCTGGGCAAACCCGCCGCGACCGTGGACCCCGACACGCTCGATTTGCAGGAATTGGAGCAGTACCGCCGCGCTCCGGAGCCGGCCGCGGTCAAGGAAGTCCTCGCCGCGCGGCTGCCGGCCGACTTTGCCTGCAACGTGCTGCGGAGCACCCTGCCCTACGTCGGCAACTCGCTGGCCGAAATGGTGTCCGAAACGCTGTTGAGTCCCGAACCGCCGGACGAAGGCGACGACGCGGATTGGGAGGGCCCGGCGGCCGACTACTCGACCCGGCCCGCGAGTACCGCGAGCGAGCCGCAACCCTGTGCGGCCGGCGCCGCACCGTCAGCAAACGGGGAATTTCGCGCGGATGAGTCCCGGCGAACGCCAACGCCGCCGCCGGTAGTCGGCGGGAATTCCGGGTCGGCGGCTCGGCATGAGCGCCGTTCGCCCCGCCGACCGTGCGGCGGGTGATTTAACATTTGTTTGGTGGCTTGAATGGCTCGCGGCAGGAAGGCCGCCTCGTTCGCGGTGCGCACCGATCGCGGTCGCGGCTCCGCCGATCATTGCGGAGACTTCTCCGCGGGAAACAGCTTGTTTTCCAGCCGGTCCACCAGCTCCGGCGTCCGCAGGCCGGGCTGATTGTACTCCGCGACCTGGTGTTTCCAGAGCAACGCCTGCAACTGCCGCTGCACCGGTCCCTGGTCGGCCAGTTTGCCGGCGTCGCGGGCCGCGTCGGGCGTCCCCAGCGCAGCGTCGAGGGCGGCCAGTGTCGCCGTCAGTTCCTCCGGCGAACTGCCGTGCGGCAAGGGTTTGTGCAGTCGCTCCCCGAGTTGTTGCAGGCGCGTTTCCAGTTCCTTGCATTCGTCGTTACCCAACCGGGGGAAGGTGTCGGCAGCCGCCAACTCCAGGACGGGCGTAGTCGTGGGTGGCCCTTCCGACGAAAGGAAGCTCAGCGCCGCCGGCACCAGGAGCACGCTGAGGATTGCGAACAGCAACCCGAGGCTAATGGCGAAGCTGAAGCGCCGGCTGCGGCGCGTGAGCAGGGCGTCGAGGTCGGCCTGGTTGCCCGCTTCCACCGCCACTTGTAACGCGAGTTCGTAACGCCCTTCGGGGTAGTCGCCGGTCTTCTCCTCCGTCAGGAAACGCGGATCCTCCGGGACGCGCTTGGGTGGAACGACGGCCAGGTCGAACGTCTGGGCGTTGCCGAACCGGAACGTCGCCGGCCACAGCCGCAGCCGTTCGGCGGTCGGCAGCAAGGCCCAGACACTCTGCACGATTTGCGGGTCGGGGCCGTTGCGCTCGAACACCACGCCGGTACCGTCGAGCAATGCTTGCGCGCCGCCGAGCAACGTCGCGCTATTCGGCACGTCGAGTACCTTTTGCAAGAGGGTCACGGTGCGCGGCGCCGGCGGCACCGCGGTCCAGGTAAAGGTTGATAGTTCGCCGCGCGTATCCCACGGAGGCGGCAGGTGGGCCGCGACATGGAACGGGTCGGCGTGCAGGTCGGCGTAGAGCGACCGCGGCAATATAAGCAGGTGAAAACCGAGCGTGCCGGGTCGGCCCTCGCTGTCGGTGCCTCGGTCCGCGGCTTGCACGACCGCGACGAACTTGCCGGCGAACGGTTGCGCGAACACGCAACCGGGGCACGCGACGCCGGGCGGTCGTTCGCCGAAGTTGGTGCAGAGTCGTTCCGCTTCCGGCAGCCAAGCCTCGCGGAAACCGGGCGAGCGGGCGAGGAAGCGATAACCGTGTCCATCGCTGCCATACAGGGCTTGTTCGATCACGAAAGATTTCCTGCGGTCAATGGTGCCGAACCGAAAGCGGTAAGTCCGGCTTGCCGAGCCGGACCGCGGGTACTATAGGTGCCGCCCGGCAAGCGGCACCTACTCCATTCCGTTAGTGCTTGGAATTTTGGTTTTGATCGTCAGCCGGTGGACGACCCAGTCGGGCAGGTCGGCGAACTGCGCGGTGATGATTTCGGCTCCGATACCGCGGAGCCGCAGCCAGGTGGCGACTTGCGGGTCCGCGGTCACGGCGTCGCTCAGCACCACCTGACCCCGCCCCGCCAGGCGCGGCAGCTTTGCCGCCAGGTTGACCGTCGCGCCGAAATAATCCAGGTGGTCGTTCAGCGTCGCCACCATCGCCGCTCCCCGGTGGACGCCGACGCGCAAGCCCAGGTTACGGGTCGCTTCGTGTTTCGCGAGCAAGCCTTGCAGCTCGCACGCCACGCCGACGGCGGAGGGCGTGTCGTCGAACACGGCCAGCACGCCCGCGTCCACCGTCTTGACCAGCGCGCCGCCGGACCGGCGGATGTGCTGGTCCAATAGCCGTAAGTGCTCGTGAATCAGCGCGAACGCCCGCGCGTCGCCGAGCGATTGGTACAGGCTCTGGCCCTGATCCAACTCGGTGACGAGGAACGTCGCGGTCGCCACGCTGAAAAGTTGGCCCGACGATAAAACCTCGCCGGGGAACAGGTCGCGGAATAGGGCGAGCGCCGACGCCCGCGCGGCGGTCAGTGCGTCGGTGCGCGAGGCAGTCCGCTCGACGCGCACCACCACTTCGCGGTCGTGGTCGTTCATCAGGGCGAGCAACTGCCCGCCCGCTCGCAAGGTGCGCGGCAGACCCGGCTCCGCGCCGCCGCTCAGTCGGATTTCCCAGCGCCGGGCGGGGGCGGCGGCCTGCACGCGGAAGTCGATGGCGTAGGGCAACTGCGGGCCGCGGAGGCGGTAGGCTCCTTCTGGCAAATTCAATTCCAGCAGCAGCTGCTCCCCCGGCGCGACGCGGACCTGGGCGGCGACGTGCGGCGAGTGAGCCGGGCCGCCGATGCAGTAGGTGGCCAGCTCGCTGTCGCGCACTTCCGGGTGGACGCGGAAGATCATCTCGACGGAGTTCGCGAAATCCAGCTCGAAATCGAGGTTGCACGCCTCGCACTTGGCGTGTTCCCGGAGCGCCCGCAGCGTGTCGATCACCTGGGACGGAATCCGACAAACCGGACAAAGGATGTCCCACAAGAGGACGAATAGCCCCTCGCGCGCCCCGTGCAGGCAGGCGATCACGACCTGGTCGGCGTCCAACCCCAGCCGTTTCGCCAGCGCCAGGGGCCGCACGCGCGCGACCTCCTGCGCCGGGGCGTCGGCCACGAACTCGCCCAGTCGTTGGGCAACGTGCGCAGCGACGCCGCGCTCGGTAAGTTTCTCCACCAGGCTCGTCAACCGCCGTTGCCCGGAGCGCGGCAGGCGGTTGGGTGCTTCAAAGGCGTCGGCGGACGGCCCGCCGGCGAGCTTGCCGGTCGCCAGCGCGTCGATGCGCCGGTACACCTGCCCCAGGGCGCGCGGCGACTTGTACCCGATCTCGACGGCGGCGACGGCGCGGCCCAGCAGGTTCGCCGGCTCCACGCGGATGCGGTGCGTCAGCGTCGTGCCGCCGCCGCTGCGCGGGTTCAGCTCGACCGCACTCACCAGCCACTTGAACAGGCCGCGGCTGAACTGGCGCAGCACGCCCATCCGCCGGCCCTCGACCCACTCGAAGGGGTGTTCTTCCCACTGGAACGTAAAGCCGGCCCGGCGGATCGTGCCGAAGCGCCGCACGCCCGAGCCGGCCGCCGGTTCGTGGGTGAAGCCCACTGCCGACAGGCCGATGCCGCGGTTCAACCGTTCCGTGTTCGAGACGTGGGGCCATAGCGCCGCCGGTGCCGCGTCTAGCTCCCAGGTCCAGTCGTAGTGCAGCACGCGCCGCGGGTCGCAGTCCGGCAGGCGCGGGTGAACTGTGATGCCGCTCGGCTCGCCCCGGCGCAGGCGGTCGAGGTCGCGCACCAGGTCGGCGGCGTCGGCGTAGCGGGCCTCCGGTAGCTTGCTCAACGCCTTTTCCACCACCCGGCAGACGCCATCGCTCAGTTCGGGGTTCAGCTTCCGCAACGCCGGCGGCGGGTCGTTGCACTGTTGCGCGATGAGGGTAAGCAGGCTGGTGCCCTGGAACGGCGGCCGGCCCGCGAGCATGTGGAAGAGGTTGACGCCGAGGGCGTATACGTCGGTTCCGGGCGTGATCGGCGAGCGGCCGTCGCATTGTTCCGGGGCCATGTACAGCGGCGTGCCGACGCGCGTGTCGGCGTTCGTCACCGCCATCGACTCGGATTGCACAACCTCGCGCGCCAGACCGAAGTCGAGCAGCTTGACCGTCGGTTCCGTCGTCACGCCCTGGTCCGCAGCGCCGGCTGCCCACCGGCGGGTGAGCAGGATGTTCTCCGGCTTCACGTCGCGGTGGACGATGCCGCGCTCGTGGGCGTCGATCAGGGCACGGGCGGCGTCGGCGAGGATGGTCAGCGCGGTCGTTTCGTCGAGCCGGCCGCGCTCGGCCAGAAGATCGGCAAGGCTCTGCCCCTTGACGTACTCCATGACGAGGTAGTGCGTCCCCTGGTCCTCGTTGACTTCGAGGAGCCGCGCGACGTAAGAGTTTTGCACCTGCGCCCAGAGCCGGGCCTCACGGCGAAAGCGCTGCAAAATGGCGGGGTTGGTCAGCAGTTCGGGCCGCGGCACCTTGACGGCAACGACGCTGCCGTCGGCCCCATCCTCGGCCCGGTAGACGACGCCCATGCCGCCCTTGCCCAGCACCTCCAGCAAGCGGAACCGCCCCAGGTTGCGGGGCAGCGTCGGCTCGGACGAAGCCGGCGCGGCCGCGGGTGCGAGGCGTGGGTCAAACGTCTGGGTCGCACCCACGGCGGGGTTCGACAACAACGCCAGGAACTCGGCGACTTGTCGTGCGGTCGGGCGTTCGACCGGGTCGGCGGCGGTCATGTGCCGGAGCAGTTGCTTGAATGCCACCGCCGAATCGGCCCCCCCCAGCAGGACGTGCGACAGTGGTTGAGCCGCGACGCCGTTGCCGCCGGGGCCGGGCGGCGCGGCCGGCTGTCCGGTCAGCAAACAACCCAGCGTCGCGCCCAGCGCGTATACGTCCGCCGCGGGGTCGGGTGCCGCGTCGGCCAGTTCCGGCGCGCGACACGAGGCGTCCAACACGGCCCATTTCGGCCCGTTTGCAGATGCTTCATATCCGGTATCGAGGCCGGTGAAGTCCAGCTTGAGTTGGCCGTCGTGGGTAAGGCGGAGGAGTCCGGGGCCGAGCCGGCCGTGCGTCAACCCGACGCGGTGGGCGCTGGCCAGAACCCCGGCGAGCGATTCGGCCCACTTCAACACGTCGTCCGGCGAAGGCAGAGTTGCGTTGAGCAGCTCCGCGGCGAGGATTCGCTCCGGCGTCGGTTCCAGCACGGCCCAGGGTGGCTCCTCGTCGAAGCAGAGTTTATGAACGCGCAGGGCGGTAGGGTGTTGGAGCAAGGCAGCGAGGCGGAGGCGTTTGGCGCACACGGGCCAGCGTTCGGCGTCGGCCCGCGCGGCGGCGAGGACGCGAATCTCGACCGACGCGCCCGTACTGCGGTCCTCGGCTCGGTAGGCGACGCCGTCCGGCCCCGCGCCGAGTTGAGCGAGCAGTTGGTAGCGGTCGGCAATCATGGGCTTCTCCTTGGGACGATGAAGGATGAAGCAGACAATTCATTCGGATTCATCCTTTGTTGTTTCACCGAAATGCGTGACGGGGTTTCCCATCTGTAAGCCCTCTTGAGTCGCGTAACGCCTCGTTTCAGAAGCGGCCGCCCAAGCACAACCGACCTTTATTCCGAATGCCGACAGGGGGCGGCCGTCTGCTGCAACCAATTGTTCGGCCTTACCCGAGCTTAACTCGCGACGCTTTTTTCATCCCTTCTCGATGCGTCCACCACCCGCTGGCTTCGGCGAAACGAGCGTCGAAATCCTCGGCCGTGGACCAGGGCCAGGGCGGTTGGGGTTTCACGCCGGCGTCGAGAATGTCTTGATCCTTTTTGCCTTCCCCTTCCGTCCAGGCTTTGATGAACACGATCAGTTGGGCACCCGAAACGCTGTGGCCGAGTTGGAGGCGGTGGGACGGCAGCTGGTAGCAGGCCGGCTCCCATTCCTCGCGCGCCCAGGCGGACAGGAATTCAAGTTCGTCGTGTGTCAGCTTCATGGTGCGCCGTCCTCCACATAGATGTACCCTTGAAGGGCGGCGGGCATCAGTTTCTCTTCGGCAACCCATTGCTCGGGTGTCAGCGCCAGGTCCGGGGGACTTTTTTGGCTTCCGTAATCCTTGGCGCGCAACTCCATCTTCGCCCTTGAGTACCGAAGCGGTGTCCGTGCAGATACAACCAAAGACTGGCCGTCCGTATCGTATTCTACGGCCCGTTGGCAGTACGGGCACGTAATCGCTCCACCGGGTGTTTGCGCGACCACCGCCCGGAACTCTGGTTTTGCTTGATCCGCGTTTGGCACCATCTCGGCAAGGAGGTCACGGATCTCTTGCCCGCAACCGGGGTGAGGACAGGATTGATGAGGCCACGGAGCCATGAACGCCTCCTGAATTACCCGCCCAACCGTGCGTCATCCCTGAGACGAGGGTTGACGTTCTACGTTACATCTACAGAGCCTGCTTCGGCAGCTTCGGGGTTGGCACGGCCAAAGCACGTTGGTTCAGCGGGGGAGACTTGCTTTCGCGGCCCCGGCACAATTTGGACGACGAAACACATCCCCGACGGCCGCGAAAGCACGGCACCCGGCGATTCCGATATCCAGAGGTCAGCTAGCAGTACTGTCCCTAGCCCCGGTTTGGACGATCCTGCGGCGCATTTCCGAGTACAAGTTTGGCGAGCAGTAAAGTAATAGGCCCGAAGCTGTTCATGGAACAGAACAACAACCAAGCCAGCCCGGCTAACCACCATTTGCGACCCCTTGATTCCATAATCAGCCACGTCCCGCCGCCCACCTAGAATAAAGTGGCATTTGCGGCACAGGCAATCCGAAGCGCATTTTCCTCCGGCGTTTCGGGTCGTCCGGGACTCTCGGAAAGCATGCCGACGATACTCGGCAACCAAATCACGCACCAGAGGGCGAACAATACCCAGCACAAAATCTTTAGGCTCGCGCCCCACACGGTGGTTTTCGGTTGCCCGGCCCAACGATGGATGGCCCATCCCGCTCCTGCGGCGAGCGAACAAAAAATGATGAATGCTGCGAGACGCTCCACCCACATGCCCTGCTCCTTGGGAACCGCCGAACTCCTCTCCACCATCTCACTCGATCTTCGGCAACACCGGGATGTGGAAATCCGACTCGAAAACCAGGTGGTGCCTACCCGACGTGACCTCGCCGGTGAGCAGGCGCAAGCCGAACGGGTCGTTCGCGTCGGAAGCGATCTCGCAAATCGCCCGGTTCCAGTAAAAGTGATCCGTGACGATGATACGCACGCTGTCGCCCATTTTCCAGCGAATGCGGCGGGGGAATTCGTAGTTCCAATCGGGGTCGTAGCGGTGGGCGATGACGTTGCTCGGCCCGTGCAGGACGCCGTTGACTTCGATCTCGACGGCCAGCGACGGCCCCCGGCTCATCATGTGGGCGCGGGCGCTCTTGTCGAAATCGCCGGTGCGCAACACGACCTTGTACTCGTGCTCGCGCGTCACTTTCTCGCCGAAGCGCAACAGTTCCGCCGCCGAGTCCTTGAAGCGGCCGGCGGCATGGGCGGCGAGGTAAGCGTGGCAAAGGCGTTCCAACTCCTTGATGTCGCCGGCGTGTTCCTGGTACTGGTCGGCCACGGCGCGAAAGTCGTGCTTGTCCCAGTCGGCCTCAACCGTACGGACCGCCGTGCGTGCCTCGCCCGCGTATGTGCCGTCGGGGTGGCGTTGCAAATACTGTTGGTATTGCTCGCGGCGTGTGTAGAAGTTGAGCGGCTGCTTCGCCGAGTAGGCGCGGGCCGCCTCAATGTCGCGCTCGTCGAGTTGCCGCAAATAGAGGTCGCGGTGGCGGCGCACGCGGTCGGCCAGGAGGCTGTCGGCGTGGTCGCGCAGGAAGCGGTCGGCGTTCGGCACCAGCACGGCCAGGTCGCCTTGCTTTTCCAACCTTTCGAGATCGGCAAAGGCGGCTTCGGCCAGGCGCTCACGCGCGGCGTCGCGCCGCGCCTTGAGCCGGTCGCGCACCGCTTGCAAGTCGCCCTGCACGTCGGCGTCGGGGTAGTCGACGTGGAAGCTTTCAAACTGACGCCACGTCTCTTCGGGGTGGCCGTCCGGGTCGTCCGCGTGGCGGCGCAACGCGGCCAGACGCTCGCCGCGGCGCTGGTCCGAAATCTGTTGATCCAGCCGCTGCAAGTGTTCGTGCTCGTCGGCCGCGGCGGACGCGCGCAACAGGTTGCGCGTCGGGTGCCAGGCCTGGTAGGTTGCCCACTGACCGCGCACGGCGGCAACGTCGGCAGCGTGATCCGCCTCGAACCGCCGCACGTTCGCCGCCCCGATGGCGTCGTAGGCCCACAGGCCGCACAGCAGGCACGCTACCGCTGCCACGCCAGCCAGGCCGCGCCGCCGGTAGCGACTGCGAACCCGTTCCCGCAACCGTTGCCGCGACCGCGCCAGGTTGGGAGCGTGCGGGTAACGGCGACCTACACACTCCACGCAGCGGCGGACCAGCGATAGATCACTCGCCGCCTCGACCTGTTGCAAGCGCGTCTCGTCCTGGCCCTGAACTGCGTTCGCCAGCCAGGCGAGCGGCGCGGCCAGGCCGCCGGGTTCCAGTTTGCCGGATGGCGTCAATGGTCCGCCGAGGCTGCTGACGGCGAACGGCGCGTACAGCGGGCAGTGCGTCTTCAGCGCGTGCCGCGTCATGTTGAAACTGGCGTCGATCAGGCCCGCGAGAGCGTCCCCGTCGGCGTCGGGACCGAGGAAACGCGCGGGCGCGTCCAATCGATCCGCCTTGGTAAGGAGCAGGGACATGGGTCGGTGCGCGCTGCCTTGGGGGTCGATGGCGAGATAGTCTTCGACCATCTGTTCCACCTCTTGCTGCGCGCGCAGGCGCTCCTCCGGCGTCGCCGCGGGTGCCGCGTCGAGGCACAGCCAGATCGCGTCGCAGTCCTTGAGGAAAGCGCGGATCGGCTCCTGACGGCCGAGCGCGACGTGTTCGCCCTGGTAGTCGCGGACGACCAACTCCACACGCCGGCCCTGGTGGTAAAGGTTGAAACGCAGTTCGGTCTCGCCGAGCGTCGCGGGCAGCGGCATGCCGGCTTCCAGTTGGAGGATTTTTTCCGAGAGGTAGTTCGCGGTGCGCGTGTCGGCGGCGGCGAGGCGCAGCTCCGGCAGCCGACCGCCGACGGCCTCGCGGTAGAGCATCGTCAGCAGAGTCGTCTTGCCCACGCCGCGCTGGCCGAACAGGCCGACGCGCTGCGGCCGGCACATCCGCCCGGCGAGCGCTTCCTGCGGACTCGGATTGCGTTTCATTGCTGCTCCTCCAGGCTCATTTTTCGGCATGGTTCAAACTCGGGTGGCAAAGGAAGTAGCCTGGGTTCCAGGACGTGGCGCGGCGGCACCTCCTGGGACGAATGCTTTAAGTCTTTGCCCGGCCAGAAGTTCCACCTTGGGAAATTCGTTCGGGGGGGTGTGTGGGTGGGCGAATGAAACGAATTCCACGGGTTGCCTCGCGCGGGCCGCTTTTGAACCAGGTCCATTTTTCTCCCCTCGCCCCTCGGGGGAGTAGATGCAATGCCAGGACTCCTCTTGTGTTTCGCCCCCGTCCGACGACATATTATACCGTGTGTTACGAAACGGAGTTCGTGGAGAGTCGTCATGACGCGCAATCTTTTGCTTATTCTGGGAGTTGTTGCCTTGATCGCACTGCCGGCGTTGTTTCTGGTCCGCGCCCAGGACACCAAGCCCGAGGCCCGCGTCGAACGCGACCTGGTTTACGGCAAAGGCGGCGACACCGACCTCAAACTTGACCTGGCGATGCCCAAAGACGGCGACGGCCCGTTCCCCGTCGTGGTCTGCCTGCACGGCGGCGGCTGGACGCGCGGCGAACGCGGCGACCTGCGCGCCACCATCGAAAACCTGGCCCGCCGCGGCTACGTCGCCGTGTCGGTCGATTACCGCCTGGCACCCAAGGACCGCTTTCCCGCCCAGATCGAGGACTGCAAGGCGGCAGTGCGCTGGCTGCGGGCCAATGCCAAAGAATACAAAATCAACCCCGACCGCATCGGCGTCGTCGGCTTCTCGTCGGGCGCGCATCTCGCCTGCCTGCTCGGCGTCACGCGCAAGGACGACGGCTTTGAAGGCCAGGGCGGCAACGCCGACGAGTCGAGCGCGGTGCAGGCCGTGGTCAGCTTCTTCGGGCCGACCGACTTGACGCAGGAAGGGTTCGGCAAGGACGTGGAAAAGGAAAACCTGCTGCCGCTGCTGGGCGGCACGCGGGCGGAGAAGAGGGACGAGTACCGCAAGGCGTCGCCGGTGACTTACGCCGGTAAGCACGCGCCGCCGTTCCTGTTCTTCCACGGCGGCAACGACCACATCGTACCGCTCAAGCAGTCGGAGTTGTTGGCGGACCGGTTGAAGGAAGCCGGCGTGTCGGCGGAGCTGGTCGCGCTGGAGAAAGAGGGCCACGGCTGGCAGGGGCCGGCGCTGCTCAAGAGCATCGCCCGGATGATTGATTTCCTGAACATCCACCTCAAGAAATGACACTAACATTGCAAGACCGCCCGCACCGGCCGCTTGTCGCCGGGCGGGCGCGACCCTGGTTTCACGGCGTCCTCTGGCTGACGCTGTTCGGGCTGTTCGTGGTTTGCCACGGCTGCCACGGCGACGAGGACGCCGAACTGAGTGCCGTCGAACACCGGGAACCGAACCAACCGATCGATGTCGGCGAGGTTGAGGCAGCTACTACCGCTTTTCCTGTGCTTTCGCAAGCACGGCGTTGATGTCCTGCCACAGTTTGCGCCAGGCGTCGCCCTCCTCCGCGGGCAGCTTTTCCTGGGCGTCCTTGTCCCGCACGCTGGCGCGGTCGGTGGGCAGCCATGAAAGTGCCAGTCTGCGCAGGCCATGCCTCAACCGGCCTTTTGGAGCTTGGCGTCGAAAGCTTCGGGCTCGGCGATGCCGAATTGGTCTAACATGAACCGAGCCGTGGCAAAGTGATATTCCAGCATCAGGTCGTCTTTGGGAAACGGCGGCACCATGATGCTGCAACCCGTGTCTTGATGGTCGTAAACGAGCGCCGGCGGTTCCCCTTTTATGAGGCGACTGGTGAAACCCAACGACCGCAGCACCTTGTCCAGCTGACCGTACGTGAAATTGGTCCGTCTCATGGTCGATCTCCTACTTCCCATCCGCGGGCTTCCCATTTGATGGCGCGCATTTTCGCGATTGCCTGTCGGTTCACCACTCGTCGCTTCGATACGCGAATCCGCACGGTCTTCGCGCCTTTCTTCGGCTGTCGAGCGCCATCTTCCCAAAAGTACTGCTGCACGGCAAGCCAATACGCTCGCTTCCGGGATGCGTCGAAAAGAACGAGGAAGACGGGCGCCTTGTCACGCATCCAGAGGTTGTAATCCCGGACGTCCAAGTCATAAACGTAGTCCGAACCGACGGCTTGGAGTGTTTCCGCCGCCTTGAGTTGAAAATACGCCTGGTCCGGCTCTACATACCCCTGCTCGTCGAAGGTCCACAACATCAAGTCGTAACCGTAGTCGCTGCCAAGACGCTGTACGGTGTGGCCCTCCTCCAGGATGAAGCCTTCCACGTGATGGACGCTCAAATCCGCGATGACATGCGCTCGGGTCCGCCGCTTATGGGGGCCGAAGATTTTGCTTGGCATGAAGCGTCCCGACCGTTTTTGGCTCCGTGTTGGCTGACCTCCATGTTAACCGCTGAACGCTGGTCAAGCAGCGCGAATTGCCGGTGCCCGCAAGCAGGCGGCTACTTCTTTTCCTGGGTCTTGGCCCGCAACTCCGCCACGTCGGCCCAGAGCTTGCGCCAGGCGTCGCGCTCGTCCGCCGGCAGTTTCTCCAGGGCGTCCTTGTCGCGCACGCCGGCGAGGTCCGTATCGTTCTGCCAGTGCTACAACGTCTGTTGCAACAGTGCGCGGTCGCCGGGCTTGTCGCAAAGGGAGGGGACGGAGGTCGCGCGTCTTTTGCCATTGGCCTTTATTCAGGGTGTGGCCGAAGGGTTGGGACGGATGACGCGGATGAACCGGTTCGCCAGGTTCGGTACGGCGGTAAGGGCGTCGTGAATGCGCTGCGCCAAGCCGGGCAGATCGTTGTCAGCGCGCGTGCAAGAAATGATGCCGCCATGCGGCTGGCCGCCCAGGTGCAGACGCTGGAAGTCCCGATGATTGTGCGTCAGCACCGCGCGGCCGTCCGCCGTGGCATCGGCAAGCACATCGGGATCGGCTGTGCCACAATGCCCCGCCTCCTGTACGGTGCGTACGTCGTGTCCCAAGTTACGCAGGATCTGCACCGCGCCCCAAGGGAAGTCCTCGTCGGCGTAGAGGCGTCGCATGAGTATCAGGGCTCTTCGTTTAGACGGATCGCTTCGTCGATCTCGGCGGAATTACGGCGATAATAATCCCAGGCCACGTCCAGATCGTCGGGCGTTAAGCCAACGATGTTTTCCAGGAGGCGCGCCTCGTCTGCTCCCAGCCTCCGGCTCAAGACCAGCCCCCACACCGTTATGCGGGTGTTGCGAATGCAGGCATCCCCTCCGCAAACGTTTGGCCTTTTTTGAACCCAGCTTTTTTTGCTTGTTTCCGTCGCCATGATCCACACCTCCTTTTTCGGTAGTGTCTCAGTTTGGTCGGAGCGCGGGCGTCCCGCCCGCCGCTGACTTGGTCCAGAGAGCGAGGTCGGTGGGCAGTCATGCCAGTGCCAATCTGCGCAGGCCATGCCTCAACCGGCCTTTTGGAGCTTGGCGTCAAAAGCTTCGGGCTCGGCGATGCCGAATTGGTCCAGCATAAACCGCGCGTTGACAAAGTGACGCTCCAGCATCAGGTCGTCTTTGGGAAACGGAGGCACCATGATATGGCAGCCCGTTTCCGGATGGTCATAAACCATGGCGGGCGGGTCTCCTTCCACAAGGCAACTCTTGAAACCCAAGGACCGCAGGACTTTGTCGAGCTGGCCGTAAGTGAAATTGGTCCGTCTCATGCACGCGTTCCTGTCACTTCAGGAGGATGGTGAAGCCGGCTTGCTCGAAATGATGATCGCCCGTTAGCGCTTCCCTGATACCCTCGCGCTGCATGACGACAAAGGAGGTGCAGTCGGTGAGTGACCATTCTTTATCGGGACGCTGAGCGTACAGGTCCAACCCTTCCTGGAAAAGCTGCTCGGTGCAGGGGACAATGGTCACATCCGGATTATTGCGCAGTAAGGTTACCGCCTGGACGGCGACGTTCCGTCGGTGGGCAGGGCTGGCACAACCGTCGGCGAACTCGGTCAGAACCAAGCCGCTGGTAACGAGGCGACCGGTGTAAGCCTGACTGAACGCCACCGCTTGGCCGTGAGCCGGATCATTGCGATTGCCCAACGCAATGAAATAGAAGGAGTCCGCGAAAACGGTTTGCATCAACGCTCCTGGCTGTTCCGTTTCGGGGTCCCATGAATGTAATGGTCGTGTTCCGCGGCGAAGTCGGCAGGCAAATCACTAAGAGTGCCTGCCAACTGGAGCAGCCCAAGAAGGGTCGGCTTTGCCGCAACCGCCGGCGCCGCTGGTTCCGTCACAGTGACTTCCACGCGCGCCCCTTCCGGCAGAGGCTGATTCCCGTCCACGATGATCGTGCCGTTCACGACCGTACCCAAGAGTGTCATGCGTTGCCCCTCCAAAAAAGAGTCCAACGGCAATTATACCTTTCGGGCGGGACTGCGGAACAGACGGCGTGGTGCGCTTCTTTGCCTCTACTTCGCGTCGCCGGCCTTCTTCAGCAACTCCGCCACGTCCTGCCACAGCTTGCGCCAGGCGTCGCGCTCGTCCGCGGGCAGCTTCTCCAGGGCGTCCTTGTCCCGCACGCCGGCGAGGTCCGTGTCCTCTTGCCAGTGCTTCAACGTTTCTTGGGCCGCCGCACGCTCCTTGGGCTTGTCGCTGGCCGCTTGCTTGGTCCAGTGCGCCAGGTCGGCGCGCAACCACATTGCGGCCTGTTGCCGCAGCCGGGCGCGCTCCTTGGCGTCGAGCTTGTCCACGTCCTTGCCCTGGCCGCAACCGGCCAGCGCGGCGACGCAGGCGGCGTTGTAACGGTACGGTTTAGTCAAGTCGTCGGCGAGTTTGGCGTCGTTAGCGAACGCCTCGGCGTATAAGCGGGCAGCGGCGGCATTCATCTGCTTGAATGGCTGCTGGCATAACTCGGCTAGCGCCAGTCGCTCAGCGTCGTCGGCCGGTTTCTCCTTGCCCGCCAGGATTGCGGCGAGCTTTCGGTCCATTTCGACCAGGTGTTCCACCGCCCGGACCCATTGGCCAGAAGGGTAGGGCCAGTCGGGTTGCGCGGACCCGAGTTGATGCCCCTTGCGGTAGGCGTCGAGGGACTCAGTAAGGCGGCCCATTAACCGCAGGGCGTTTCCAAGGTTGCAGTGACCCATGGCGGATTTGGGGTCGAGTTCGATGGCCTTGCGGTACTCGGCGATGGCCTCGTCAGGTCGGCCCTTGGCCCCGAGGGCGTTGCCGAGGCCGTTATGGACGTCTGCGATCATGGGGTTGAGTTCCATTGCCTTGCGGAACTCGGCGAGAGCCTCATCCGCTCGTCCCATTTCCAGAAGGAGGTTGCCGAGATTGTTGTGTGGGAAAGCATCCTTGGAGTCGAGTTCGACGGCCTTGCGGTACTCGGCGATGGCCTCGTCAGGTCGGCCCTTGGCCCCGAGGGCGTTGCCGAGGCCATTGTGTGGGAAAGCATCCCTGGGGTCGAGTTCGATGGCCTTGCGGTACTCGACAATTGCGTCATCGGACCGTCTCTTGTCGAGCAAGGCGTTACCGAGGCCGCAATGCGGGGGGCCGTACTTGGGGTTGAGTTCGATGGCCTTGCGGTACTCGGCGATGGCTTCGTCCGGGTGGCCCTGGTCTCGGAGGGCATTGCCAAGGCCGTTGTGCGCGTCAGGGTGCTTGGGGTTGAGTTCGATGGCCTTGCGAAACTCGGCGATGGCCTCGTCTGTCCGGCCCTTGCCCCGAAGGGCGCCCCCTAGGTTGCAGTGTAGGCCAGGGTGCTTGCGGTCGAGTTGTATGGCCTTGCGGTATTCGGCGATGGCTTCGTCCGCCAGGCCCATGTCGTAAAGGGCGAGGCCGAGGTTGTTGTGCGGGATAGCGTCCTTGGGGTCGAGTTCGATGGCCATGCGAAACTCGGCGATGGCCTCCCCCGGCCGGCCCTTGTTGCGGAGGGCTAGGCCGAGGCCATTGTGTAGGGGGGCGAGTTGGGGGTCGAGATCGATGCCCTTGCGGTACTCTGCGATGGCTTCCTTCAGCAGGTTCTTGTCATGGAGGACGGCGCCGAGGTTATATCGCACCGCAGCGGCCTCGGGGCGCAGTGCCACGGCCGCCATGAAGTACCCGATCCGTTCCTCCGACTTCTCGCCCAGCGCGTTTGCCAGGGCGACATTCAACCAGAAGTCGCCAGCGTGCGCCGCCCGCGCCGCCGCCAGCAGCTCTACGGCATCCTCCCTCATGCCCCGCAGCCGTAATAGTTCACCGAGTACCCAGGACATTTCAGGCGAAAGGTTTGCGGACTTCGCGTCCGCAGCCACTTGAGCCAATTCCGCGCGTTTATCCCATACGGCTGGGCTACGGAGGCGGTCCCGCATGGGGTCCGGGTCGGCCTCCCGCACCACCGCCAACACCCAGTCCCGTCGGGGACCGTCGTCCGTTGCCGCAGCCCAGACATCGAAAGCCACCACGAGCCGGGGACGGACGGACGACTTCTGTACGCGCGCCGCCACCTCCCGCGGATCCTCGCCCGCTGCGCCGATGCCGATTTCCTGGAACAGTAGCCCGTAGTCGCGATCCGCCCCGGCATAGTCCATCTTGCCTTCGACGATCGTGGCCATGCGCAAGCGAATGGCGTCGAGGCGGTCCACGATATCCAAGTCGGCCTGGGCCTGCGTCACCCGCCGCCGGAGGTCAGCCGGGCCGGTCGCGTCCAGTCGGTCCTCCGCCTCCAGTAGCACCGCCCGCGCTTCCTTCCACTTCTCCTTCTCTTGCAGTTCCCCCGCGCGCTTCAAGCCGGCCTCCACGCCGTGGCGCAGCTCTGCCCGCTGCTGCTGGTAGTACCAACCGCCGCCGCCCGCGAACACCACCGCCGCCAGGATCGCCGCCGCCAGCCCTACAAGCACCTTCCGCCGCTTGCGCTCCTCTTGTGCCTTGGCCTGCGCTGCAGCTTTGCCCAATTCCGCTGTCCGCAGCCGCTCTTGCACCCCGGCTTGGTACGCCGACACCGCCTTGGCAACCGCCCCACCATCCCGCAAGCGTTTTGTCATCTCCGGCGCAAGACACGCCCGGGCCAGATCGACGAGTTCCGCATCGGCCTTACACGCCGCAAGGCGGGCGCGGATGTCGGTTTGCTCCGCCCGCGCCGCCTGTTGCAACACTTCACGACTGGTCTTCCCCTGGTACGGCGGGCAATTCGTAAGGATTACGCACAAAATTGCGCCCAGGCCAAACACGTCGCAACGCTCGTCCAGTAAGTCTACGTCGCCTTGGGCTTGCTCCGGTGCCATGTATTGCGGAGTGCCAACCACGTCCCCAACCTCGGTCTGATGGCCGAGACCGTCCGATTGCAAACTTCTGAAGTTTTCCACCGGCTCCGCGCCCGCCGCTCGCTGTTGCAACGACTTGGCCAGGCCCCAGTCCATGACCTGCACCTCGCCGAACTCGCCGACCATGACGTTTGCGGGCTTCAGGTCGCGGTGGATCACGCCGCGGGCGTGGGCGTAGGCCACCGTCTGACAGACCTGGGCGAAGACGGCCAAAAACCGCGGCAGATCGTCCGTCGGGTCTTTGCGGGCCGCCAGCAAGTCGGCCAGCGTGTGGCCCTGCACCAGCTTCATCGTGAAGAACGGCCGGCCGTCCGCCAACGTGCCCATGTCCTGCACGGGGGCGACGCCGGGGTGCTGCAACCGGGCCGTGAGCCGTGCCTCTTCGAGGAAGCGGGCCGCCAAGCCGGCGTCCCCGGCGTGTTGCTCCAGCAGCACCTTGACGGCCAGCGGACGGTCGAACTTCGGGTCGCGGACGCGCAGGACCATGCCCATGCCGCCCTTGCCGAGGACGCCCAAGATGTCATAGCCGGGGACGGCGGGCAGCCCCGACTGCGGCGTCCCGTTGGCGGCATCGCCCGGCCGCGTCGCCCAGGAGTCGATAACCGGGGGCCGCGTTTGCCACTCATCCGCAGCAGGCGCGGGCGGCGGCGGTTTCGTCGCGAACGAATCGGTGTCGCCGCCGGACAGCGAAGAGGGCGCGGCGTCGGCAGCGTGGCCGGCCTGGCCGCAGGACGGGCAGCTGACATCTGTGTCGGGCACCGCGCTGGGATCGGTGTCCGTCGCTTGCCACTGGTGGCCCTTGGGACAGGTGTAGACTCTGGGCATGGGTCAGTCCTCGTAGTGCCACGAAATCGGGATGGAGGCAATTATTACCACGAACTTCGGACAAGTCCAGAAAAAGCCGGTTAGGATTGGCTTACCGGAGCGGCAAAGCGGCTGGTGTCGATCTGCACGTGGGCCAAGACATATTGATCCAAATCGAAATCCTTCATCACCTCGCGGTAGGAATTAACGCCGCTCGGTTTGGGAATCGGGTCGCCATCTTCTGCCATGCCTTCAAAGTGAAACTCCAGCGCCTTTTTCATGTTGGCTACGACTTCCTCAATCGTTTTGCCGACGGTCGCGCAGCCCAAAACATCGGGACAATGAGCGCTGTAACCGGTCGAAGTTCTGCCGATCACAAGCAAGTAGATTTCCATGAAACCCTCGCCTTAAGGCAGCCTGGATGTCGTCCTCATTTCCCCGGCAACGGCCACACCGCGTCGAACGGCTTGGGTTCTTCGACCAGCGCGTTGACCGCGCGCGACAACAGCACCAGCGACGGCCCGTCCCCCGGATGGTCGGCCAGCAAGTTGCCCAGACCCCGCACGGCCCGGCCAAACTCTTCCGCTTCATACGCCGTCAACGCCAACTCGTAGCCCGCCTTCAGCGACACCCAGGCGGCGTCGTTGCAGCCCCGCAATTCGTACAACTCGACCGGCTCCGTGATGTTGTTCACCCGCACCTTGCCGATCCGCCGTGCGTCACACACGGACCCCAGGGCGAGGCGCGTCCCCCCCGTCGCCAGCAGGTTGATTTTCAAATACTTGGTGGCACCCTGTACCCGGCTCGCCAGGTTGACCGTGTTGCCCAGCGGGCCGTACTTGAACTTGCGCTTGGAACCCGTGTTGCCGACCCGCGCCGCGCCCGTGTTCAGGCCGATCCCCAAGTCCATCGGCTCGCCCAGTACCGGCTGCCAACGTTCGTTCAACTTCGGCAGTTGGGCGCACATCGCCAACGCGGCCTGGCAGGCCAGCTCCGCGTGGTTGACTTGCTTTTCCGGCGCACCCCACATCGCCATCAGCTCGTCGCCGATGTAGTCCACCACCACGCCCCGGTGCGCCAGCACGCAGTCCGACAAGGTTTCCATCACGTCGGAGATCCACTCGACCGTCTTGGTCGGCCCGAGCCGTTCGCTGAAATGACTGAAGCGCCGCAAGTCACAGAACAGGATCGTCACCTCGGCGTCGCTGCCCTTGAGCATGTCCGGGTTGGCCGCCAGCTGGTGGGCCAGCTCCGGCGTGAAGAACTGCTCGAACTGCACCCGCGCCGCCAGGGCCGCACGCTCCTGCTCCACGCGCGCCAGGCCCGCGGCCACTCCCCCGGCCAGCAACTCCATGAGCATCGCTTCCAACTTAGTAAGCGGCATGGTCCCGGCCGTTTCCTGGCCGGCGTGGCGGTCGCCGTACAGCGCGCCGATCACCTCCCCTTGGCGGTTCAGGATGGGCGACGCCACGACGACCTTCACGGTGTGCAGGCTGTCCTCGAAATCTTCCGGCCGCCGCCGCGTCTGCCAAAACGTCTTGCGCTCTTCGCGAACCTTGGCGAGCACGCGCTTGCTCGGCTCGTGGGTCGGCGTCAAGCCGGCGGGGCCGACCGCGTTGTGCCAGGCCACCGGGTTCCACTCGGCACCGTCCACCAACAGGACCTGGCTCGAAGTCAAACCTACCAGGTCCACCGCGGCCTGGGCCGCCTTCTGGAAGAAGGCCGTCGAACCCACGGCACTCATCAGCACGTCCATGGCCGCCCGCAGCCAGGCCACTGTCTCCGCGACGCCGACGCCGGCACCGGCCAGGGTCATCGTGTACTGGAGCGACGGCATATCGACGGGCCGGCCCGGCGAGCGCGTCGAGTCGGACAGGCTGTGTAGCCCGGCTTCCCGCAGGTCGCCGCGGGTGACCTGAATTTTGCGATTGCCCAGGAACAAGGTCAGGGGGACCGACACCTCGACGGGGGCGGAATTCGGCTTCAGGGCGGTCACGTCCGCCACCAGGATTTCCAGCGTGCTGCTGCGGTTGGACACGCGGATTTTGCCGTTTATGGCCGGCTGCAACAGGGCGTGCGTGCGCGAAACGCCGGCCTCGTCCTTGCCGGCAATCACCAGCCGGAGGCGGTCGCCGAGGTCCTTCGGTTCGGCGTAGGGCACTTGCTCCGACTGGTTTTGCTCGCGGCCGATTTCCACCGGCTTGGAAAGCGTGCGGTCGAACATCAGCTTGTCGTTCTCGTAGACGCAGAGCTGGAAACTCTCGGCCATGACACTTCTCCCGGAGGAAAACGCCGTTTTGGTTTAACCGCCGGGCGTGCCGGGAGCGAACGCGACCGGGGTCTATCACGGAAACGCACTCCGGTCGCTTACGCTCCCGGCTCGCCAAAAAGTTCTGAATGCTAGCGCCGCCACTCGTCGAGCAACGACGCAACCAGGGCCGTCCAGCCCGTCTGGTGCGACGCGCCCAGGCCCGCACCGGTGTCGCCGTGGAAGTACTCGTAAAACAAGAGGTAATCCCGCCAATGGGGGTCCGCCTGGAACTTTGCCGACGCCCCGTGGACCGGCCGCCGACCGGTGCCGTCGCGCGCGAAGATCCGCAGCAAACGCTCGGCACCGTCCCGCGCCATTTCCAGGAAGGTGATGGTGCGGCCCCCCGTCGCCGGCGGCGACAGCAGGAATTGCGGCCCGTAGGCGGTGCCCAGCTTCCGCAGCGATTCGATCAGCAGGAAGCAGGTCGGGAACCAGATGGGGCCGCGCCAGTTCGAGTTGCCGCCCTTGATCTTCGACACCGCCTCGGCCGGCTCGTAACCGACGGTCTTGTGTTCAAACACAAACGGGTGGGCCTGGTGCGCTTTCGACAGGCTGCGGATGCCGTAGTCGGACAGGAATTCGTCCACGTCCCACACCCGCTCCCACAGCCGCTTCAACTGGTCGGGGTCCAACACCGTCAGCACGTAGGCGACGTGGCCGTCGGGTTGCGTCAGCCGGTGGACCACGTTTTCGACCAGGTCTTTGCGGTTGGTCATGAACCAGTTGAAACAGGCGGCGAACTCCGGGAACGGCTCAAGCTGCGCGACCTCCAACCGCTCGACCGCAAACAGGGGGATCAGGCCGACCAGGGAGCGCACCCGGAACTTATCGACCTGCCCGTCGGGCCGGCGCAGGAGGTCGTAGAAAAAGCCGTCGCCCTCGTCCCACAACTGGTCGTCGCCCTTGCGGCGGTTCTTCATCGCGTGGGCGATGTAGGTGTAGTGCTGGAAAAACTTGGTCGCCATGCCCTCGTAGACGTTGTTGTCCGCGGCCAACTCCAACGCAATGCGCATCATGTTCAGGCAGAACATGCCCATCCAGCCCGTCGCGTCCGACTGCTCGAGTGTGCTGCCGTTGGGCAGTTTTTCGCTACGGTCCCAGACGGTGATGTTGTCCAGCCCCAGGAAGCCGCCCTCGAAAAGGTTGTTGCCCTCGCCGTCAACCTTGTTGACCCACCAGGCGAAGTTCACGAGGAGCTTGTGAAAACACCGTTCGAGGAACTTGCGGTCGGCCCGGCCGCTGCGGTTGTGGTCCATGTTGTAGACGCGCCACACGGCCCAGGCGTGGACCGGCGGGTTGAGGTCCGAGAACTCCCATTCGTAGGCGGGAATTTGGCCGTTGGGGTGTTGGAACTGCTCGAAAAGCAGCACCCACAACTGGTCCTTGGCGTAGGCCGCATCGACCAACGCCAGGGTGACGCAATGGAAGGCCAGGTCCCAGGCGGCGAACCAGGGGTACTCCCACTTGTCCGGCACGGTCATCACGCGCATCGAGTTGAGGTGCCCCCAGTGGGCGTTGCGCAGGGCGTTGCGACTCGCGGGGGGCGGCCAGTTCGGGTTGTCGCCGTCGAGCCAAACGTTTACGTCGAACAGGTAGCTTTGCTTGGTCCAGAGCAGCCCGGCAAACGCCTGCCGTTGCACGCGGCGCTCGTCCTCACTCGCGTCGGGAGGGTGGACGGCGGCGTAAAAGTCGTCGGCCTCCTGCTTCCGCGTGGCGATCGCGGCGTCCACCCCGTCGAGCGGGGCCGGCAATCCTTCCTGGTCGGTGAGGCGGAGGCGCAGGACCACGGAGCCGCCGGCCGGCACCGCGTCGAAGCGGTAACAGAGGGCGGCCTTGGTGCCGAAGTGGGCGGGGTTGGTACTCGGCTCGCCGTCGATCACGAAGCGGTGGAAGGCGTCCTTGACGAACGGCGTCCGGCTGACCTGGCCGGGGCCGAACACCCGTGGCATGTTGGTGTCGTTGTTCGTGAACAGCAACTCGCCACCGGCCGGGCCGTACAAGAAACGGCGACCCAGGTGATACCGCACCGGGATGTTGGCGAGGGTCTCGGTCCCCGAATCGTCCGTGGCGAGGCTGACGAACGCGTCGCCCTCGGCGCCTTTCCGGATGACGGGTTCCGGGCCGGGTGTGGCGCCCCAGGCCCAGGTGTTGCGGAACCACAAGTGCGGCAAGACGTACAGGGCCGCGGCTTCCGGGCCGCGGTTGTGGGCCTCGATGCGGATGCACAGGTCTTCCGGCGTCGCCTTGGCGTACTCGATAAAAATGTCGAAATAGCGGTCGTCGTCGAAGACCTTGGTGTCCAGCAGCTCGTACTCCGCGCCGCCGCCGTCACGGCCGCGGTTCTGCTCGACGAGTTGGCGGTAGGGGAATTCCGCCTGCGGATACTTGTACAGGAACTTCAGGTAGGAGTGCGTCGGCGTGTTGTCGAGGTGGAAATAGTATTCCTTGACGTCCTCGCCGTGGTTGCCCTCGCGCGGCGTGAGGCCGAAAAGGCGTTCTTTCAGGATGGGGTCGCGGCCGTTCCAGAAGGCGGGGGCGAAGACGAGGTGCTGGTAGCGGTCGCACAGCGCGGCGATGCCGTCCTCGCCCCAGCGGTAGGCCTTGCTGCGCGCCAGGTCGTGCGGCAGGTAGTTCCAGGCATCGCCGTCGGGGCTGTAGTCCTCGCGGACGGTGGCCCAGGCGCGGTCGCTGACGTACGGCCCCCAGCGGCGCCAGCCGGTGACGTCGTCGTGGATTTCCTGAATTCGTTGGTGTTCGGCGGTAGGCATGGGGCTCCGTCGGGTCGCGACCGGGTGGCGGGCCTGCGAGTACAGCCCGGTTGAGAGTCCCAAGTAGAACACAGAACCGCGCTTGTGTCAAACGGCCCGTGCGGGTCGGTCTGCGAGGGTGTGGCAACTCTTTCGGGCCTGTGGGGTGGTCGCCGTAGCCAATCGTTGTCCAACCGCGACCCCTTTGGATGA
>JBBRLG010000043.1:0-22815 GCA_038231495.1 Gemmatales bacterium
GGGACTTTCTCAAAGGCGGTGTACATAGCGGTGTACAACAGCGGACAGTTGGCTCGGCGCTCGTCGGCGCAGGTGGGCGCCGCAAAAGACGCTACACCAATACCTTACGCCAGCGCCGACGGCTCGTCGCCGAGCGCCGAACTGTCCGCGTCGGCGCTCAGCCGTAGAGAAAGTCCCCAGACCGACAAGGCAAACTTGACGTAAACGCCTCTAGGCCTAGCCTTTAAGAAGGTCATTATGCACGCCAATCAAACCGATACTCAGCGCATTCTTGGGGGTGTTCAACAGTACGTCATCCCGCTGTTCCAGCGTCCCTACAGCTGGGGAACGAAACAGTGGTCGATCCTGTGGCAAGATCTCGTTGAATTATGCGAGGACGATAAGCCTCGCAACCATTTTATCGGGTCCATCGTCACCATGCCCTCGAAGTCTGTGCCGGAAGGCGTGACAAAGTTCATCCTCATTGATGGCCAGCAGCGGCTGACCACCCTCCTTGTACTGCTTGCCGCCGTGCGTGACAAAGCACGGACGATGCCAGGCAACCTCGGCGACAAGATCGACGATTTGCTGCTCAAAAATCGGCACCAGGACGGTACGGATGTCTTCAAGCTACTTCCAACCCAACTCGACCGTTCAAGCTTCGCTGCCATCATGGAGGGCGGTGTTCTGCCCAAGGAAGGGCAGATCTGGAAAGCGTTCGATTTTTTCCAGAAGAAACTCCGGTTACAGTCTGAGGTAAACTTAGAGAAGCTCAACACGGTAATTGGCAAGAATCTGGTGCTGGTCAGCATCGTCCTGGACAAGGATGATAACCCGTACCTGATCTTTGAGAGCCTCAACGCCAAGGGCCAACCACTCACTCAGGCCGACCTCATCCGGAATTACTTTTTCATGCGAATTCATGTTCAGGCTCAGGAAGCACTTTTTGCCGAACACTGGCAGCCAATGCAACAACTTCTCGGCGAAAATCTGACTGAATTTATCCGGCATTTTCTCATGCGTGACGGCAAAAATGTAAAGCAGAGCGATGTTTACTACACGCTGAAGGAGAACATCGAGAACCTGTCAGACGACGAAATCGTCCACTACTTAAAAGAGGTGTCTCATTATTCCCGATACTATGCGAAACTTCTCGACCCAGGTCAGGAGAAATGCCCCAAGATAGCAGTCCGAATGACTCGCCTCAACCGTTTCGAGGCGACTACTACTTATCCGTTCCTACTGAATGTCTATGACGATTACGTTTCCGGCGGGCTTACGGAGGACGACTTTGTTGCCATCCTCAACGTCCTGGAAACTTTTCTCATCCGGCGATTCCTTTGCAACGTGCCGACACATGGGCTAAACCGCATGTTCGCCGCGCTGTACGGCCAGGCGATGCGCGAGGGCACGCTATTGGACGGTGTCAAACAAGCCCTTGGCGACAAGAACTTCCCGAACGACCAAGTGTTCCGAGAGCAATTTGCCTCTGGCAGGTTGTACGGTGGAGGTGAGCGGCTCGGCAAAGCAAAGCTCATCTTGGAGCGGTTGGAGATGTCATTCGAGCATAAAGAGGTAATTGACGCTGCTCTCCTGACCATTGAACACGTCATGCCGCAAACGCCGACGGAGTGGTGGAAACGGGAATTGGGCGATGAATGGGAGGTGACGCACGACACCTGGCTGGACACTGCGGGTAACCTGACGTTGACCGGGTACAACCCAGAACTATCCAACTCTGACTTTCCTACGAAGAAGGCGATTCTCGCCAAGAGTCACGTTGAGTTGAACAGGTATTTCTCGAAAGTCGAAACGTGGGACGAGCAGGCGATAACCCGCCGGGGAGAACAGTTGGCCGAGACGGCGCTTGAGATTTGGCCTGACTTCGCCGGCAGGGGAGGGCGAGAGGACGCCATTGCAACCGGTGCCGGCGAGGAGCAGGAGGATGTGAAACTCCTTGTGGCTCGCGTGATCGATCATTTCGGGGGCGAGGCGGAACGGCTTGGAAGCGTTTCCCGGTTCATTGTCCGGGTCGGCGATGACAAGATCATCAACATCAAGTATTCAAAACGACACAGCGAATACTATTGGTTTGGGCTACACGCATCATTGTGGAAGGAGATGGGCAAAGCCGGAGTTACTCATGTGATTTTCATCCTTGTACCGAACGGTTTTGTTACGGTCCCTATCGCCGTCGTTAGCGAGTACTTGGCGGAGGCAAACGTCTCCCCAAAAAGTGACGGAACGATCCGGCATTACCATATGCAGATTTCACTCGAACCAAAGTTGGAATTCTTTCACTATGGTAAGACCGAGAGAATACCACTAAAGCAGTACTTTACAAAGTTCGAGCCGTAATGTTGAATCGGTTGGGTGTGAGTTAAGATTCGGTGTCAGTTCCGACAAAGGCAACACAAGGAACACGGCAATGAACGTAAAGGAAGCTCCCACAAAGGTCCTGGAAGCCTTGCCGGAGGAGCGGTTGCGCGAAGTTCTGGATTTCGCGGCGTTCTTGCTTTCGTTCCCAAACTCCTGTTTGGGAACGTCCGGCACGAAACGCCGGTTCGAGTCCCAGCGGACTGGCCGGAACAACGTTTCGCCTGGGCTGTTCCCAAACAGGAGTTTGGGAAGCAGGATCAAGAAGTGACCGCCGCTTGCGGCTTTGCGCAAAGCCGCAAGCGGCAAATGCGCCGAGGTGAACCATGCGCCAGCCGCGAATCCTGATGTGTCCGCCGGATTATTTCGGCATCGAGTACGAGATCAACCCCTGGATGAGCCGAGCCCGTGCCAGCACGCCCGAACGCGCCTTCGGCCAGTGGCACGCCCTCCACGACGCGCTGATCGGCCTGGGCGTGCAGGTCGAACTGATGACGCCGCAAAAGGGGCTGCCCGACCTCGTTTTCACGGCGAACGCCGGGTTGATGTTCGGCAGCCGTTTCTTCAGCTCGCGCTTCCGCCACGAGGTGCGCGCTCGCGAGACGCCTTTCAACGACGCCTGGTTCGCGGAACACGGCTTCACCGTGGAACAATTACCCGAAGGCATCTATTTCGAGGGGGCCGGCGACGCACTATTTTGCGGACCGAAGCTGTTCGCCGGCTACCGCATCCGCAGCGACGTGCAGGCCCACCAGTACCTGGCCGGCGTCTTGCACAAGCAGGTGCTGCCCCTGGAACTGGTTAATCCGGCCTTTTACCATCTCGATACGTGTTTTTGCCCGCTTGCGCCTGGGGCGGCGATCTACTACCCCGAGGCGTTCGACGCCTACGGCCGCAAGGTCATCGAGACCAACGTGCCACGCCTGATTACGGTGGCCAAGGCGGAGGCCCATTGCTTCGGCTGCAACGCCGTCGTCGTCGGCAAGAGCGTCGTGGTGAACGCGGGCTGCGACCGGCTGGCGGCCGACCTGCAATCCCTGGGATACCAGCCGGTGCCGGTCGAATTGGACGAATTCATCAAGGCCGGCGGCAGTGCCAAGTGCTTGACGCTGCGTCTGGACGGCGAGGACGCGGCGGTGTGGGATTGACCCCCTTGTCGCCGACCGCGGCATCGCTTACAGTAGGGTTTCCATCAACCCTTTCCTCATCGTCGGCGAGGTTTACCGTGGCCAACGACCTCCAAGCCATGCTCGCTTACCTGGACGCGCTCGAAGGCCGACCGGCGCTGCTGGGATTCACGGAGGATTTGACGCGCTTCGAGATCGACCTCGACGACGTGCTGCCGCTCGTGCGCTTTTCGGACCGCAATTACCAGCGTAATCTGCTGCGGGCGACGCCGGCCTATCATGCGTGGGTGCTGTGCTGGCAAAACGGCCAGCGGTCGCCGATCCACGACCACAGCGGCGCGGCGTGCGTGGTGCGCGTGCTGCGCGGCACCCTGACCGAGACGCTGTTCGAGTTCGCCCCCAACGGCCACGTGAAAGCGAGTTTCTCGCGCGACTACGCCGAGGGCAGCATTTTCGGCAGCGAGGACACCGACCTGCATCAGGTCTCGAACCTGCAAGCCGGCAACGCCGACCTGGTGACGCTGCACGTTTACGCGCCGCCGCTGGTGGCGATGAACACCTACACGCTGCACGACCGGTCGCGCGGCCAAGAGGTTTGGGAAGTCGAATTCAGCAACGCGGCGGGGATATGACGAGACTCCCAAAACGACCGTAGCCGCAAGTCGTATCCTTGCGGCTACATCGCTCAGTGCCCCGTGTAGGACTCGAATCTACAACCCGCTGATTAAGAGTCAGCAGGCAACAGGACGTAAGTCTTTGCCGGCCAATAGTTCCGGCGAGCCACCAGCCGGCGTTATGCCGCGCGTTGTCCCCAAATCAACCCTCGGGCCAAAAAGCACCCCTGCGACCCCCGGCCAGGTCTCGCCGCAAGCCAGCCCGTCGAGTGAAAACGAAATAGAACCCTTGGATCAGGACCGGGCCCGCGTCGTCGCCGCGTGGGGCCTGTTGCCGGAGTACATCAAGGTCGCAGTGCTCGCGCTGGTGACCACCGCCACCGATTAACCTTGCCTTGCCGCTGAACCCGGCCCCCGTCGCCGCCGCGTGGCACGGGGTGCCCGAAGACCTCCGCCGCGCCGTGCCGACGCAGCTTGATTGCCTGCCGGGTGCGAAGTTATGATGCGCTAGCAATCGCTGGGCTGCCTGCTCTCCGGCCGGGGGGCGGGCGCGGCGGGAATCGGCTGGCACCTCGTCAGCGGTCGGTTCCCCGCCAGCCCGGCGACGGCACCTTCCTGACGAGGAAAACCATGTCAAACTTCGGCAGACCTTTCACCAGCGCCGCCTCCAAGAAGGGTTACCAGGAAAGGGAGCGAGTCCGCGCCCCCGACGGCACAGAGTGGCTTTCAAAGCGAGCGGCGATGCGCTACCTCCACCGAACCGAATCTGCGGTGCGGAACTGGGGTAGGCGCTGTCCGCTCCTCGGCAACAAACCTATCGCAACTCGGAAGTTTTCGGACGCATTCGGCCGCGAAACCACCTACTACAGCAAGGTGGACCTGGACCGGGTCAGGAAAAAAATCCGGGCCCGCGATCAGGTCCCGACTTACCCGGGTCTAATACACACCCTGGTTGCCGCGACGACGCTCCAAGTCAGTTCCGCAACCCTTCATCGGCTCCTGAAAGAGTACAAATTCAAGGCCGTGAAAAGACGAGGCCAGTACGCGAACGGGGACGTCTGTTGGCGTTACTACGTCCCGGCAAAGTTCGTTGAGGCCGTGCAGCAGGATCGCGGCGCCGCGACCGGAACGGATCGGGTGACCATGCGCGAGGCCGCCACAATCCTTGGGCTGTCGGTAGCGGGTGTGGAGGGTCTTGTCGATCGCGGTACCCTGACAACGCTGCCTGGCCTTCCGAGAGAAATCGGGAACCGGCTACGCCGCGCGGCGGTGGTCGCCTTGAAAAAGAAGCGCGACGAAGCGGAAGTGGCTAGAATGGCCGTCCCGTCCAATTGGAAGGACACCGCCACACTTGCCCGCCTCCACAGGGTTGCCGTCATCACCATGTCCGGCATATTGCTCCGGTGGGTCAAGCAAGGCTTGTTAATTCGCATGGAAAGCTAGGTCGAGCGAACAGCCAGGGACAATAAGTCCCGAGGCCGGGTAACGGACTATCTCTACGACCAGCAGGAGGTCAATCGCCTTTTCGCCAACCGGGGTGTCGAACCTGAAACGGACCGGGTGAGCGTCCGCGCGGCGGGTAAAATTTTGGGGCTGTCGAAAGCAGGCGTAGAGAGCCTCATCCACAAACGCACCTTAAAAGCTCTGCCCGGCGGTCCGAGAGCAAACGGAATCCGGCTAGCCCGCGCGGCGGTGGTCGCCCTGAAAAAGAAGCGCGACGAGGAGGTGGTGGCCAGACTCGCCGTCCCGTCCCATTGGAAGGGCGTGAACGCGCTCGCCCGCATCAACAAGACAAGTCGGGCAACCATGCGCCGCTTGCTGAACCAGTGGGTCAAGGACGGCTTGCTAATTTGCATGCACAGCTACGTCGAGCGAACGGGCAAGGACAAAAAGTCCAAAGGCCGCAAGAAGCTAAAAGTTTACGACCCGCAAGAGGTCAATCGCCTGTTCACCCAACGTGGTAAGGACGAGGTTCACGCGAACGGCAACGGCACGCCGGTGACTACCGCCAAGATTTCATCCCCGGTCCGTCCTCAAACCGAACCGTCGCCGAAATCGCAGCGCGATGTTGGCGGACGCCCGCGGACCGGCGATACGGCTGCCGTCCTCGAATTCTGCTACGACCACTACATCACTAAGGGGCAAACGGCGGCGACCGTGCTTTACTTGGCGGCCAAGAAGTTTGGAAACGATGCGCCGAAGGATGCGGCCGTGGTGCGAATATACGCCAAGCGATGGGCCACCAGGGTACGTCCGCCCCTGTCAATGAAGCGCGATTCTAGCCGAGATTGTTGACAGCGAAAACACCTACAAAAACAGAGTAATCAGAGGGTAACAAAAGGGGTAACAAAACCCTTTTATTACCATTTGTTACCCAAGTCGCTGCCACGAAATTCCCCTACTATTGCTCGCATAGCCGTCGCCCCGTGCCTTGACGGAATCCGAGCCATGCACCTCCGAAGGAAATCCGAATCTGCGAACGGATCGCTGCGGACCGCAAAGTCACACGGCACGCCGCCCTCCCAACTCCTTGGGAGCGTGGCGACTGACGACGCCGACAACCACGAGGTCGCTGGCGGTTCCCCGGCAGTCGAGCAATCGACGGCCGATCCGTCAGTGCCGCTGCTGGTGTACGACACCTCGGACATGCGGCACGTCCTCCGCACCAGTGAGGCGACGCTGCATCGGCTGAGGGCGGCGGGCAAGCTGCCAAAAGCTCTCCGCTTGGGCGGCCAACTCAGGTGGTGCACGGAGGAAATCCGCAGGTGGGTCGAAGCCGGAATGCCGGACCAGCGGACCTGGGAAGCAACAAAAAGAGTGTCGGAGGGTAAATAGCGCCGGCCCCTGGAAGTTATGGTCCGTGGGGGCGGCGGAAACCGAAAGGAACTCATTCCGATGGTACCAGTTGCACAGTGCGCCAGCAATGCCGCCCCGACGGACCAAATCGGCACGGCCAACGTTGCGCCGGCGGACGACAAGGACCGATCCGGCACCGACAGCGGCGGTTCACTGGATCATCCCCACGACACACAGCACGCGCGGCTTGACCCAGAATCCTCGCTCCGAGCCGACGCCCTCGCCTACGCGCGCCGCGGCTTCTCCATCATCCCGGTCATCGGGAAGAAGCCGGCAGGACTATGGAAGCCATTCCAGTCAGGCCGCGCCGACGAGCGGACAATTCGTCGCCTCTTCAGACGGGCAGTGCGTCACCGGCCTGGCCGTCGTCCTCGGCGGGGTTTCAGGCGACCTGGGCGTTCGCGACTTTGACCAGGTGGACGCCTATTACTGCTGGGCGGCCGCCAACCCCGACCACGCCTCCACGCTCCCGACCGCCAAGACGCACCGGGGCTTTCACGTTTTCGGCACCGTCAACGACGAGACCTTCATGCACCTCGGCGACGGCGAACTGCGCGCCGACCCCAAGCACTACGTCGTCCTGCCCCCGTCGCATCACCCGGACGGCGGAATTTACACGTGGATCAACCCGCTGCCTGCATCGGGAAACGCACTCGCGCCGCTGCCCGAGAGTTTGGCCCAGCGCTGGGGAAACCTCGGTCAGACCCACCCCCACGCAAACCAACACACACACCCCATTGAATGCGCAACATCGCACGCAAACCACCCCGGCGAGGCGGTGGAGAAAATGATCGCCGACACCTTGCCCTGTGGCCCAGGACAACGGAACCGGTGCCTCTTCGAGTTAGCCCGCGTCCTCAAGGGCGCGGCGCCCGACGCCACGCCCGCACGACGTCGCGCCGTCTTGGTGGAATGGCACCGGCGCGCGCTGCCGCACATCCGCACGAAGGGGTTCGGCGAATCCCTGGTTGACTTCGCCGTCGCGTGGGAACGGGTGAAGCTGGGTCGCGAGTCGCTTGACGCGGCTTTTGCGGCAGCGGAGTCTGTGGTACTCACCGACGTAGCCGGGTCTTACGAAGGGCACCTGCGCCGGCTGGCGCAACTTTGTTCCGCCCTACAACTCCATCGCGGCGCCACGCCGTTCCACTGCTCCTGCCGCGTAGCCGCGGCGTTCTTGCACACGTCCCCCGTCCACGCCGGCCGGCTATTTAAGGTTTTGGAGTTCGACGGCATTCTGGTGTTGGTGGCGAAGGGCACGAGGCAGAGTGGCATGGCATCGGAGTGGCGATTTAACTCCCCACCAAGGTTGTTGTAGGCCAATGAAAACGTCCGCAGAATGCTGCTTAAAACAGGACGCCAATGGCGACAATTCCCGCACCACCTCGGACCAAGCGGACTGCACGCCGAACATGCCGAAGGCCGCCGTGACCATCGTGCCCGCCGTTGCCGTCGAGGAGGTCACGACGGCTATTCAACCGAGGAGCCGCAGTCCGCTGGGCAGCAACCGAATCGGGCTGAGAATGAATTACGCTCGACGGCCCAGTTCGACGTGACGCCTCGCGACTCGGCGATCCGACTTCCGAGGGTCCTGTTGCGGACCATCCTCGACAGCGAGTAGACCGCCACGTCCCTGCCCCTGTTCCTGTCGGTGCAGGTGGGGAAGCTGGCGGCCCCCGCGGCCGCGCTTCGGGTGGTAGGATGGCAACATGACCAGAAAAGCTAAAACCGCGCCTGCGCCGGTCGATTCACCGGGCGAGCCGATGCGACAAAATGCGACAGACAATCCAGCCCCAACCCCGTTCGCCTGGTCGGGCAAAACCCGGAGGGCGGCGGCTCTCGTCGCCGAAGACGTTTTAACCGACGCGGCAATTGCTACCCAGGTCAAGACCCACAGGGCAACCCTAGATCGCTGGAAACGGCACCCGGAATTCGCCGCCCGCGTGGCCGAACTCGTGCAAAAACTGGGAGAGTGCGCGGAACGTTTCGCCATCGGCCGGCGGCACCGGCGGGTCGCTGCTCTCGACGATCGCTGGGAAAAGATGCAGGAGGTCATCCGCCGGCGCGGTGCTGACAAGGCTTACCGCCGGGCACCGGGCGGCAAGACCGGCCTCTTGGTTCGCACCGAGAAGCAGGTAGGGGCAGGCGATAACGCGCGGATTGTGGAAGAGTTTGCCGTGGACACCGCCCTGCTGAAAGAACTCCGCGAGCACGAACGCCAGGCCGCACAGGAACTCGGGCAGTGGCTCGACAAACACGAGCACGGCGGTCCGGGTGGCGGCGCGATTGCCGTAGCTGCAGACGCCAAGGTGACATTCACCCATGCACTCCCAAGCCCTGCAACCGTCCAAACGCTCGTTGCGTCGGTCATGGCCGCAATTGACGCTGGCGCGGTACTCCCGGACGGTGTGTCAGAACCCGTGGATTCGGCAGCAGCCCTGGCCGAAGCAGGAACTCTTCCTTCTCCATGACGACTGGTTCGAGGGCTTGTACGGGGGAGCCGCTGGGGGCGCGAAGAGTTCGGCACTATTGGCTGCGGCGGCCCAATACGTCCACGTCCCCGGTTACTCCGCCCTGCTGTTGCGTGCCTCGTTCCCCGACTTGATGCAACCGGATGCGTTGATTCCCCGGTCCAAAGAGTGGTGGATGGGGTTTGCCCACTGGAACTCTCAGGAGAAGCGGTGGACGTTTCCCAGCAGCGCGACGATCACCTTCGGCTACCTGGAACGCGACGATGACGTTTATCAGTATCAGGGCGCCGCATACCAGTTTATTGGCATCGACGAGTTGACCCAGCACACGGAACAGCGCTACACCTACCTCGCGTCGCGCTTGCGGAAGCCGGCCGCCGGCCCGCTCGGTGACGTGCCGTTGCGGCTGCGCGGCGCGACCAACCCCGGCGGCAAGGGGCATGACTGGGTGCGCAAGCGGTTCGTCCCGCCGGAGTATCTGAAGGCGCAAACGGAAGTGCAATTCGGCCGTCCGTGGTACGTCGAGGATCGCTTCTTCATCCCGGCCCGGCTGGAGGACAACCCGGCGATCAATCGGGTTGAATACGCCCGGAGTCTGGACCGCTTGGGGCCGGTGACGAAGTCCCAGCTCTTACACGGGGACTGGAAGGCGCAGGCGCAGGGCCAGTTCAAGTGGGAGTGGTTCCCGCGCTACTTAGACTTTGGCGACGCCTACCGAGTGCGCGAAGGCGTACTCCGGCATGACCAGTGCTGGCGCATGGTAGTCATGGACCCTGCCGGCGGCATTTCGTCCGCCGCCGACTACACCGCGATCGGCGTGTTCGCCGTCACCCCGGCCAACGACCTCTTGCTCCTGCACATGACCCGTGAGCACATCGCCTGGGAAGACATTTTGCCACGGCTGCGGCGCGTGTGCGGCATCTGGAACCCTTCCTTCGTGGCGGTCGAAACGGGCTTCCTGCAAAACGCGCTGATCCGCCTGGGCCGCAAGATGGACGGGATGCCGGCGATGCGCGAGGTGGACCCCGGCGGCAAATCGAAGCTGGTGCGGGCGCTGCCGGCGATCATTCGTGCCAGCAACGGTCAGCTTTGGCTGCCGGAGCGCGAGGAGGCATGGCTTGAGGAGTTCAAGACGGAACTGCTGCTGTTCACCGGCGACGACGACGCGCACGACGACCAGATCGACGTTTTAGGTTATACCGCCGCGGAGATCGAACGCGCCGTCGCGCAAGAAGGACAGCCGTTTACATTCGGCAGGTAAATCACCCCATAGGATCAGCCCAACGCACCGGCGGGCATTCTCAGGCCAGTCGGATACTTCCTCCGTCGTCGAACACCAGGTTTTTTTCCGGCAACCGCAACGACGCCAAGCGAGTCTGGAACCGTCCGTCGAATCCGGGTCCCTGTCGCTCCTTGCACCGCCTCCCGACGGAGTAGTCGATGCACATCGCTTGACCGTTACCAAGTGTCGCGTACCGTTTGCCGTCGTCGAAGACATGATCTCCGTCCATGTCGTCGCTGAGCCGTATGCGCCAGTAATGCCCGAACACACAGAAGGGCATTCTCTTGTAGTTCTCCCACCAGCGAACCCGAGCCGCATTCCGCAACTTTCCACCCGCAAAGAACGGTTTCGTTGCCGCCGCCTCTGGACCAGAGGTCACCAGCTTAACCGGGTTCTCGTTCTGGTGCGCGAGCCCCATTTGAAGCTTGTCCGTCACGCCCCGCCGGCCCAGGTCGGCTTCGATCCTGTCCCGGTACCGTCCGTAGACTTCCTCCACGCTGGTTTCGGCGCGGAGCAAGTCAATGAACGACTGGTCCCAGCACGCATGAACGAGCCGCATGTCCTCGCGCTCCAAGGCCAGCGGAAGCCGCTTGAATAGGTCAATGGCCTCAGCCTTTGTTCGCGCGTCCGCAAGCTTTTGAGGGACGACTTTCTCATAGCCGGCAAGAACTTTGTCTTCGGGATAGAACCAGTCGTTGCCATCCTTTCTCTCCCCCCGCAGAATGTTTAGCTCGTGGTTCCCGATGATGCACTGGGCGCGTCCTGTGTCCACGAAGCGGGCGACGAGGCTTGCAACCGCTGGGCTGTCCGGCCCCCGGTCGATCAAGTCACCCAGGAAGACCAGCCGTCGGCCTTGGGGGTGGGTGCCGTTGTCAGGGTAGCCGAGATGAAGCAACAGGTCGTGCAAGGCTTCGATCTCCCCGTGGATGTCGCCCACGATGTCAATCGGGCCATCGAACAAGGGCCGGACCAGGGTGGCAGGATTCATGGAGTGCTCGTGGGGACGGGTGCCGGAAGGATCCAGGCCGCGCGATGATGCTGTGATGCCTCGGCGTCTATTCCCAATCTTTCACCTTGAAGGCGAGGCTGGTGGCATTCTCACTGACGCCGCGTTTGATCGTGTCGCTGGCCCCGTTCGGGAAATCGGCTTCGATCTCAAGCGTGATGCGGATCGTGGCGTGCGGGTCGGTGGCCAGTAGCTGGATCAGCTCGTCGGCGATGGTGTTTAACTTCGACTTGGCGAGCGTCGCGTTGACTTCTACACTGCCGTGGAACGTCTTCGCCTTCTGGGCAACCACCGGGCCGGGGCCAGGCGGCTTCTTGCCGGGGTCAGTGACCTCCGCCGTCGCACCGACCGAGGTGCTCGCGGCCGGGTCGATCTTTCCCTCTTCCGGCGGCAAGACCACGATCAGTTTCTTCTGCTCGATAGCGTACTGCCTCGCCGCGTCGGGTTCGATCAACAGCAACGTGTCGTCAAACGAAACACCTCCCTCGCCGAGTTGAAAGCCGTCGTACTTGCCGTCGGTTTGTCCGTAGGCGGTGCCGAAGAAATCGCGGCTGCCAGCACCCGTGCGGACGACCGCCGCCAACACTTCGCGGGACTTCAACCGGGGCAGGTATAGGTAACGCAGGGAGTCTTCCCAGAACGCCATCGCTCCAACTGCCGCCTTATCACCCTTCCAGTAGAGTTCTTTCAGCTTGGCCCGCAAGTGGATTGGCGACCACGTCTCGATCACCAACTCGTTCTCGCGGCAAACGCGTTCCAACTCGCCCGGCGCGTTGCCGCTGGTCGTGTTCAGTGGGAACGATTCAATGCTCCCCTTGGTCGCGGTCGGGTCGTCCTGCACCGGACATAGAAGCCATTTGAAGCACTCGCGAGCTGCACGGGGCAGTACGGCATTCGCCGCCTGCAATTCCTTCTCTGCCTGCTTCTGTTGGAGGTTGTCGATGGTCAATCGACGTTCATTGCCGTCCTCGACAATGCTTGCCCAGGCGAGCGCGACCCGCGTCGCGTCCCGCAGCCGCGTCACCACTGCGTGATCGGCCGCCACGAAGATCAGCCGGTTGGCCCGGTGTCGGGGTTGGCTGCCGTGCATCTTGAGATGTTCCAGCACCGCCTCTGTTGCCGGGCGATCGTCTTCCTTCGTGAACGTCTGCTCGGGCGACAACACCACGAGTCGCAACGCGCTGTCGTCCGGCACATCCGCGTGCGGCGTGAAAATGTGGACGCCGTCGAAGGGGGGCACGGCGGCGAAAAGCTTCTTCACCACTTCCTCGATTTTCTTCCGCACGTCCGTCTTGCCATCGAACCGACGTTTTCGGTCCTCCATTTCCCGTCGGAGGTTCGCCCGTGTGTCGAACCAGTAACGGGTCGTGTCGGCGCTCTTATCGCCGGAGCTATTCAAGTAGTGCAGCCGATCCGCCAGCCGGCCGAGTACGTCGGCGTACACCGCAGTCGTCTGGCCGGGTTGCAGGCAGCCGAGCAACACCCGACCGCGATCCAACCCACGGATACCCGGCCTCGTCGCCACGCACGACGGAGCGGTCCCCAGGAACAGCGTTCGCGCCACTCGTCGGGCCGCATTCACCTGCCCGAATCGCGGCTCCTTGCCTTCGAGTTCCGTCGTCTCGGCCCGGTCGCCGTCGATGTCTCCTTCGATCACCGGTTCCCACCCCGGCGGCAGTAGGTAGGTCATCTCATTTCGCACGTCGCCATTCGCCAGGGGAATGCTGCCGGGCAAAATCATCAAATCGCGATTATCGTCTTTCCACAGTCGGTAAATCACTTTCGCCATCAACTTCAGCACGCCGCGCGTTCGCTGGAACCCGTCGATGGTCGTCCAATCCTCATAGAGTCGGTCGAACACCTCGGGGTGAATGGGGTACGCCTGCGTAAGTCGGTCGTAATACCGCGCTTCCTGGGTCTCGCTTGGCAGCTTCGCCCCTTCCGCGATGTAGGCGTCGGCGAAGGCCCGGCACACCGTGCGCGGGCTTTCAAATCCTTGATCGGCTCGAACAAGCGCCGCCGCACGATCTCGAAAGCCTCCTCCGTGGCCGCCGGCTTCCACAGCGCCTGCACCCGGCCGAACAGGTGTTCGAGCGCCAGGATTGCTTGCTTCCCGCGATCGCCGCTCGACGGCGGCGCGGAGTCGGGAAGGCTGCCCAGCAGCACCGCGTTCGGCACGAGTTTGACGGCTTCCGTCAGGGACTGGACGAACGACAGGTTCGAGTCGTAGGTCCCGCCCGAAAACGACTTCCCCGCCTCGAACTGGCCAATGTACCGGGCCAGTTCGTCCACCAGCACGGCGCACGGGGCGTACGCTTCGAGTAATTGCCGCAACACGTCCTTTCCCGGTGAAGTGCCGGTTGCGTCCGCCTCCTTGACCAGGGCGAAACCATCACTCCCGCCGAGTTGCCACGCCAGCTCTCCCCACAGCGTCTTGACGGTGATCCGGCCGTGCTTCCACGCCTGGCCCGGCGCGTGAGCCACTCCGTCGATCACCGCGACGCGGGACTGCGGCACGTCCATCAGCCCCGCCTTCTCGATGAGCGTCGGAATGCCGAGCAGCGCGGACAGCGGGCCTTTCCGCGACGCGAGGTGCAGCACGGCCAGCATGGTGTGCGTCTTGCCGCCGCCGAACGCCGTCTGCAACTGGATGACCGGCTCGCCGCCCTTGCCGCACAGCCGCTGGGCGACCTGCGTGAGCAGGAGCCGCATACCCTCGGTGATGTACGTCCGCTCGAAGAAAGCGGCAGCGTCCTGGTACTCGACCGGGGCCTTGCCCGAATGCACGGCAGTGATGTCCGCCGCGAACTCGGACTGCAAGAACGTCCCCTTCAGCACGTCGGCATGGGGGATCGCGATCTCACGCCAGGGTTTCAGGCTCATGCGTGTTCCGGGTTAGTTCCAGATGCGGGTGACGCCGTAGGCGTCGAAAATCGTGTCGATGCTCACCACGGGAACTTTTTCCATCCGAGCTTGCGAAATCAACAAGCGGTCGAAGGGGTCGCGGTGGTGAAAGGGCATTGCGAGCAACCCATTGAAATGGTCCTCGGTGATCGGCAGCCAGTCGAAAAAGGTTCGCGTCATATGCTGCCGGAAGAAGCCCGGATACGGACCGCCGATGTCCAGCTTCTTCAAGCTCACTTTGATGGCGACTTCCCAGGGCGACGCGACGCTTACCAGCTTGCGGTTCGCTGGGTCGCAGATCAACGCTTTGGCTCGTACGCTCAACCGTGGGTCGTCCCACCAGAACCACAAAACGGCGTGAGTGTCGAGGAGCAACTTCATTCCATATACTCCGCGAAATCTTCCAGTGGGGCGTCGAAGTCCGGGGCCATCCAGAAGGAACGATCCTTCGCCGTGCCCGGCACGCTTGGCCCTCTCACCCGTTGCGTTCGCGTCACGACCGCGACCGGTTCGCCGTCCGCCGTCAAAATCACTTCCTCGCCCGGCGTCATGCCGGCGACGATTTCGGTTAACTTCATTTGGACCGCGGCAAGGGGGAACGTACGGGTCATGGTTCGTCTCCGTTGGGTCGAGAAATCACACGAGCTATTCTACCACGTCCGAATCCGCCGACTCACGTCAGCGGCTCGTCTATTCGTCGTCGAACAGCGTGCGCTGCTTCGGAACAGGAACCTTCGCCGCCGCGCTTTCGATGCCGCTCCAACCCGTCACCACTTCATTGTAAGCTCGGGCGTCCTCGGCCCGTCCGGCGCGTTCGCTGAGCGTATAGAGACGATATGCCAGCTGCCGCGCGGCTTCGGCCTTGGCGGCGACGCCGGCGAGCACCTTGGCCGCACCGCTGTCGCCATCGGTGTTGTAGGCGCGAATTAGTTGGTGCAGGACTTTCCACACGGGAAGGCGGGAATCGCTCGCGGGATCCCAGTGAGCCGGGTATTCCTTCCACTTGAGCAACCGCACGTTGCCGCCGCCGGACTCGATCACACCGGCTTGTTGTACCCCGGCGACGCTCGTGCCCTTGGCGCGGGCCAGCGTGTCCGCTTCGCCGAACTTACCGGTCTCCCAGCCGTGTTGCTCGAACCAGTGCAAACAGAATTGCGTATCGGCGTCGAAGTCGTCCTCGGCCAGGAAGCGGTTGATGAGTTGCAGGGCGGTCTTCACGGTCATCGGCGTGCCGTCGGCTTCGAGTACGGCGTCGTAGCGGCTGAAGATGGCCATGCCGGGGCCGATGATCGCTTGGGACAGGTCCACCGGGGCAACCGGCGAGTGCAGCCCTTCGCTCCCGCGGGTCATGGCGTCGAGGGCGAGCGGTAGCGCTTCATTGAGTTGGCGGACGAACTGCCGCCGTGAAATCGTCCCCGCGTCCGATGCCCGCGGGCGGCAGACGAGGATGATTGACGAGGCGAGGGCATTAGACCCCATGCCAACCATGCGGTTGCCGAGCTCGGTCCTCATTGGCCAAGTGCCGGTGAGCGACAAACCGGATTTTGACATGGCTTCCAAAAATGTTTCCCAACCTGTCGACGATGTGCCTTCCGCGCCCTCGGTTTCAGACTGCTTGAAAGCGTAGTAGATGGTAATCGGTGCCGAAGGATGGGCTTCTTCCGAAAGATTCCTCATCACCTGGGTCATCCCATTAAGAAAAAACTTGTTTGCGTTCTCTTGACTTCCATGGCGGTATGGAACAGCGACCAACTCTTCTGCCTTAGGCACCGCAATGGTGGAAAGAAGATGGAGAAAAACAGGCCGAAGCGAACGCCGCAACCAAGTGTAGAAGAAGTCGGAAAGTTCAGCGTAGCTAATGTTGTCGTAGCACGGCGGATCAGTAGAGATAAAATCACCGCGCGACGTATACATTTTGACCGCATCAGCCTGGATTGCTCCACCGCCAGCCCGACAAGGTACAAGTTCGATTGCCTTGGCCCCCCACTCTACGTTATTTAGCCAGCTTCCACTCGATTCGGACAGTGGATTGCCCTCCGCGAAATCCCATGTCATAGGAATTGCTTGACGTGCGAAAGTATTGCGTAGCGCTTCCATTTTTGGGCTATTGTCCCATGTGCATATCGTGGAGCCGCGGTCTGCTGATCTGCTGAGTGCTAAGGCCAGATACACACTCACACCCTCAGCATAGGCACTGGCCCCTGCGCCACCGGCGTCGAGGCTCTGGTCGTCGTTGGGCAACCCACTCGCGAATGCATCCAACCGAATCCGCTTCCGCGCTTCGCTGACCAAATCGCTGAACGTCGTCAAGGCCACTAACTGCCGGGGGGTGAAAAGATGACCCCAGGTTGTTAAGCCATATGCGGAGCATACCCCGCCGGTAATCATCGCACGGGTTGGTGTGGACCCCGACAAAAAAGTTGTGCGTGCTTCCGTTACTACGTCTAAATTGGCTGCCGAGAACGCTGCTTCGGTGTGCACGTCGAAAGGATCGAGATAGACGCGGCCACGAGTCCCTTCGGCCACAACCGCCATTAATCGCATTCCAAGACGATTCGCCTTACCCTCCTCGCGGATGTAATCCCGCCCGACAACTGTCTTGCTCATCAGGCAGACGAAATCTTGGGCTTTGCCCGCACGAGTGCCCAGTTTCGCTTCCACGGGCGGCTTACCAACCTTCACCGCGAATTTATAGTTGTCTTTGCCGATCATTGCTTGCACATAGGCTTCTTTCCCCTCTTTGCTACCCAGGATGAAAGTGCTGGCGAGCGGCACCTCCACGTGCGCGAACGCTGGGTTCGGACTCTTCACCGTGCGGACCCACAGCCAGGCGATGACCGTGAGCTTATCGCCGACGTATCGCTCCAGATCGGGCCGGTCTTTTGCCATTGCTTCTGTTACTTCGATCGGTGGGTAGAGATGCCCGATCCGCTTGAAGGCCTCGTCACGCATCCACTGGCCATAGCGGCGGACATCCTCGGCGAGGCCGGCGGCTCCGTGCCAGGTGGTGAGTGGGTTCTGTGCGTCGGGATGTACGGGTGGCCGGTTAGCGAACTTCGGTGGAATCTCGATCATCGCCTTGTTGATGAGCACCGCGACCGGGTTCAGGTCGCTGGCGTGGGCTTCCAGGCCGAGCCGCTGGGCTTAGAGCGGGATCGACCCGCCCCCTGCGAACGGGTCGTGCAGACCCGGCATCCTCGCCGGATCGAAGTGTTCTTTTGCCCGCGGGTGATCCTTGTTCAGTTCGCACGTCTCTTGCCAGCTTTGGCGGATCTCGGCGCGGGCCTCATTCAGTACCGTCTCGTTCGTAGTGTTCACCCACAGTACCAGTTTCTCGATCAGCTTGAAAAGGTCGCCACGGCGGCGTGTCCAGTGGCCCTTGTGCTGCGGGTTCGGTTCCTGGCCAGGGTTCTGGCAGCGCCAGAGGTCTTCGGGGTCGTGAACGAGTTGCGCGAAGATGACCGCACGAGCCGCCGCCAATGGCCGACGCGCCCACCAGAGGTGCAGCGTGGAAGGGTGCCCGTGGCGGATCGACTTCTCCCGCGCCGCCGCCGCATTGATGGCGTCGAGCGGCAAGGCGACTTCGATCAGCTTCTTCGGCGAGATGACGGTCGGGAACATTGTAGCCCTCGACTGCGCACGGAAGGGCTTGCCATTCCCTCAATGATGCTGTCGGGAATCAGGGTGGATCAGACGATGCGCAACACGCGGCAGGTCTCCTCGTAACTGGCCTCCAGTTCCAGCGGCACGGCAAGATTCTCGGCCAGCCACAACGGCAGCGTCGGCAGCGGCCGACCGAGTTGCAGCGTGTGCGACCACGTCTCGAGCACCCGCTTGCGGCCACGATCGATCCAGCGGCAAGCGGCAGCGTAAATCGGCGGCGGCTCGGCCCCCAGCGACGGGTCGCTATGGCCGATCATGTCCAGGAGTTCGGCATACAGGTTGAAGCGCCGAGATGTGACGAGATCGACGATCGACACCGAGACGCCCTGCCGCAACAGCGCCGCGCATTTCGTGACGAAAACGCGGCGGCTCTCGGGCCGATCCTTGTTGGAGGGGCTGACAATCTCCACGGCCGCGACCAGTCGGCGCCCGCGCTCGGCGTCGTAGACGCGCACCTCGTATTCGTCGGCGTTCAGAAGATCGGTTTCGACGGCAAGGCTCGGCTCGGAAGTCTGCCAGGACGCGCCGTTCTCGGTGGGGAGGGCGGCAAAGTCCGCGTCGTCTTTCTCGAACGTCACCGCGTCGATCTCGATCTCGGTCCCCAAGTGGACGTGCGGGCCCGCGACGTAGCGCGGCGGCAGAATGGGGTTCAGCCGTTGAACGATCATCGCCGGCCATTGACCGTGGACGAGCTCCCAGGAAGTCTGGTCGTCGAGAGGCGGATGAAAGTGGTCGCGGAGCGGCATGTGCTATTCCTCTCTCGCCAGGAGCATATTGATATCGTACACGACCGCCGCCGCACCCCAATCCGGTTCGCGCTGGAAAGGGTTCCGCAAGTAGAACGGTCCTTCCGTCGTATCATCGGGGTTCACGAAGACGATGGCCAGCACGAACTTGTCGCCCTGGTTGAAGGCGTAGAGGATTTCATTCCGCGTGACCGTGATCGTGTCGGCGCCCTTCACGCGGCCCTTCACTTCGATGTGTTTCGGGTCAGTTGCGTTCGGCGGGTAGCTGGAAACATCCCAGCCGCACTTCTGTGCCGAGACATCGACGACGCGGTGCCCCCTGGCTTCCTCGGCCCTGATGACGGCCTGCATGGCCAACATTTCGATCTTCATGCGGGCCGCGGCATCGGCGGCATTCAGCGGCGACCCATCGCCCCGGAGTTTGCGCAGCAACCCGGCCGGAACAACGAGCGCCCCGCCGAGGATGACCGGCGTGCCGTTCTGCACTTGCCGCATCGCTTGCAGTTCCTTCTTGCGGCCGTCGAGCCGGCTTTGCAGGTCTTCGAGGGTCTTCTTTACGTTGTCCAGGTTGAGCCGCACGTCCTTGCCGAGGAAGCGGTCGTCCTTGAGCTTGATTTCCCGATCCGTCCAGAACCCGATTTCTTTGGTGAGCCGTTCGTGGACGGCGGCGAGCGTCTTATCGACATGCTCGACGCGGCGGTCGGCGATCTCCTTGAAGTGTTCGGGCACGAGCGCACCGGCGGCGAGCGAGACGGCCTTCTGCTCCTGGTCGGTGCGAATCCACGGGGCGGCGAGCAGGTCCGCGAGAAGCGGCCGGTCGGTGTCGGCGAGCGGTTCGAGGTCGAGGTGCGGTGCCCAGCCCGCAAACGCGGCGGTGCCGTCCGGGTTCACGCGGATGAACTGCATCCGCTTGGAGAGTGTGGCCCCGTCGCCGGACTTGACCTCGTGCGTGAGCAGGAAGAGCAGCCAGGGTTGCTCGGTGTCGTCGGTCGGATCGACAAGTACGGCCCCGCGCCGTAGCAGGTTGGCGTTCTGTTCAAGGATCATGTCCGTGAGTACGAGCATGAGCGGGTGGCCGGGGTGCATCAGCACGGCCCGGGCCAGGCCGGGCTTGTCGCTTGGTTGGAGGCCGTCGCGGGTGAAGGCGATGCGGTCGTAGCGTTTCAGGATCGGTTCCTGCTCACGGCGGTTACGGCCGGTGAGGCGGCGGTCCCGCTCACGAACCGCGGCGGGGACGTGCGTGATCTCCCAGCGTTCGGCTTCCCGGCGGTGGATAGCGCCGCCAAGCGTGTCGAATGCCTTGAGGAAGAACGAGCGCACAAAGAAGGGTTGCAACCGGCGAGCCTCGGCCCGCTCCATATGTTCCTTCACCTTGAAGAGTCGATCCGACGACATCGTTTCCTGGGCCAGGGCGCTGCGCTTGAGCAATGCCTTGAGGTGATCGTGGTCGAAGGCGTGGTCGATCTTCTGCGTGAGACGGGCACGGACTTCGGGTTGGTCGCCGTAACGGATGGCTTCCATGAGCAATTCCTTCAAGCTCTTTTCCTCGAACACGTCGCCGAGGATGTTGAAGACCTTGCCCTTCAGGGCGTCGCACTCGGTGGCAAGCTTTTCGAGGAGGCGATGCCAAACGTCGCCTTCACGGGTTTCCTTGGCGACGAGACTCCACAGGTGGCAGACCTCGATTTGACCGATGCGGTGGATGCGGCCGAACCGTTGTTCGAGGCGGTTCGGGTTCCACGGCAGGTCGTAGTTGACCATCAAGTGGGCGCATTGAAGGTTCACGCCTTCGCCGGCGGCGTCGGTGGCGATCAACACGCGAACAGCAGGATCGGAACGGAAGAGGGCCTGGGATTTCTTGCGTTCGTCGCGGTGGGTGCCGCCGTGGATGGTGACGATGCCCTCGGCCGAGCCGAGCACACCGGCAATTTTGGCGTGGAGGTAATTGAGCGTGTCGCGGTGCTCGGAGAAGATGATGATTTTTCGTTGCCGGCCGCCCTCGTCGTGCATCTGCGGGCTATCTTGCAGGAGCTTCGACAGTTCATCCCACTTGCGGTCCTTTCCCGAGGCCACCACGGCTTTCGCCTGGGCTTCGAGGTCCTTGAGAATGATGATTTCCGCTTCGAGTTCGGCGATGGTCTTCGCGGCCGTCGCCTGATCGACGAGCTTCTCTTCGAGATTTTCCTGCTCGTCCGCGTTCAGGTCGTCGTCGTCCCCAGGAACATCGTCGACCGTCTCGGCGAGAAGCTGCTTGCCCCGGTCGCCGAGTTTCTCGCCACGGAGGCGTTCGCCGAGGCGCTCCTTGCGGCGTCGAAGCGATTGGTAAATCGCCTCGGGACTGGAAGCCAGCCGGCGTTGCAGGGTAGTGAGGGCGAAGCCGACCGAGCCTTTGCGCGAGCCGCCGAGTTGGTCAGCCTTGCCCATTTCCGTTTGGACATACTTGGTGACGGCTTCGTACAGTGCGGCCTCGACATCCGAGAGCTTGTAATTGACGGTGTATGCCTTCCGCTCCGGGAACAGCGGAGTGCCGTCGAACTTGACGAGTTCCTCCTTCACCATCCGGCGCATCAGGTCGGTGACATCGACCTTGTGAACGCCGTCGCGGAACTTGCCGTAGAAGCGATCGGAATCGAGCAGCGACAGGAAAAGTTGGAAATCCTCCTCCTTGCCGTTGTGCGGCGTGGCCGTCATGAGCAGCAGGTGCCGGGTGTCTTTGCCAAGCGCCTCGGCGAAGCGGAAGCGGCCGGTTTTCTCAAGCTTCGAGCCAAAGAAGTGGGCCGCGAGTTTGTGGGCTTCGTCGAAGACGACCAGATCCCACCCGGCGGCACACAGCTTGGCCTGAAGGTCCTCGTTGCGCGACATCTGATCGAGCCGAACGATGATCTGATTGTGGTCTTCAAACGGGTTTCCGCTGGGCGACGATTGCTCCAGGGCGGACGAGAAGGGGTGAAATTCGAGACCGAACTTCTCGAAGAGTTCATCGCGCCATTGCTCGACCAGGCTGCCGGGCGTGACGATCAACACGCGGCGGGCGTCGGCCCGCATGATTAGTTCGCGAATGTAGAGACCTGCCATGATCGTCTTACCCGCGCCGGGGTCGTCGGCCAGGACAAAACGCAGGGGTTGGCGCGGCAACATTGATTCGTAGACGGCGGTGATTTGGTGCGGCAGGGGATCGACGTTGGAGGTGTGGACGGCCATCATCGGATCGAACAGGAATGCGAGGTCGATCCGCTTCGCTTCGCAAGCGAGTTGGAACGCGGCCCCGTTGCCATCGAAGGCCCAGGGGCGCTCGACCGTGGCTACCGCAATCGTGGCCTCGTCGGCGGTGCCGAGGAGCCGCTCCTTCAGCTTGCCGTCGGGCAGTTTGTAAATGACCTGCACCGCGCCATCCGCGATCGGTACGACAGCGACGACCGTGCAGACCATGTCCGGTTCGAGGCCAATGAGGGCAAGCCCGGTTTTCAGTTCGGCAAGGTGCATGGTCGGTCCCTTTACCCGCGCCCGGAGAGCGTCATTGGCCGGATTTACGGTTCGGCTTCTTCGGCGGTGTGAAGCCCGACTCTACCGCCGATGCCAAAGGAGTAGGCCCCGCGGCGGCACCCCTCGGCCAGGGCTACCACGGTATTCGCTCTGCTGCGTCCGAGCGCTAACCCGGATTACGCACCAAGGGTTAATAGCCATCGTTTATATCGTCTTTAGGGTGTTCGGGGCTGCCTGTCCGCCACGCTTGGTTTGGGACGCAGCCACCTGGCAGCGGTTCGGCAGCTGTTTCGGCCCAGTTTGGGCCACCC
>JBBRLG010000044.1:0-22222 GCA_038231495.1 Gemmatales bacterium
GGGAGGCCGGGGACCGAAAACTGACAGCCGGACGATCTGCTGCCTGCCGAAAAGGCATCGATTCGGCCCCGAGGGCTTGAGAGCGCACGGAAAAACACGGGTTTCCGTCACTAGCAAAAATCGAGCCGAACACTATTGGGACGCAGCTCTTTTTCAATTCCAACGGACTTGTCCAAGAAAAAGAACTGCGTCCCCTTTGTGCGCCCCCCCTTTGTGCGCCCCCTCGTCACCGGCCCCTTGTCAATAAAACAGGCTCGCCGCCGCACCGTTGTGGCCCAGCACCGGCGCGTGCGCCACCGTCGCCATGCGCACGGCCGCAGTACCGGCCGGGTCGAAGGTTTCCACTTCCACGACTGCCGGCTCCCGCAGGTCGAGGATGAAATCGCTGTAACTATCGGCCACCCATTTCGGCGGGCCACCGAAGTACGTCAGCACTTTGCCATCGACGCGGGCTTTCAACTCAATGTAACTGTTCGTGTCGTCGGTCTGCAAATCGACCGCGAAGGCGTAACGCCCCGCTTCCAGTCGGTCCGTCCAGGTCTGGAAACGGGCCGTGCCAGTCTGGTGCGCTGCGATCGCCTTGGGGCTGACCGTCACCGGACCGCCTTCAATACTCTGCGTCAGTACAACGGGTGTTCGATCTGCTCGGACTGCTCCGAGACCTTTTCGGCGACCCCGTACATCCGCTGGCCACCGTGCGGCGGCTGGTCGTGTTCCCATTTCTCGACCCAGACGAGTTTGAAGCCACACGCGGCGAGCCAGTTTTTCATACAGGGGATGTTTGGAACGAACCAGTTGCTCCCCCCCTTGAAACGGTTCGGATAAGAGAAGCAGACGGGCAACCCCAGTCGGTCCATGACGGAAGGGTCAAAATCGACGCGCTGCCCGTCCACATTTTCAACGTAGTTGAAGGCGGCTTCGCCCTCGAAGCACAACCGGCCGCCGAGTTTCAAGGATTTGGCAATCCGTTCAAAGGCCAGGATCGGGTACTTGAGGTGGTAATAAACGCCCCGGAACATGGCGAGGTCGAATAACCCCAATCCCTGGTTTGGCAGGTCGTACACGCTCGCCTGGACGTGCGTAACCTTGGATTGCAAGATACGCCGTGCCACCGCGAAGCCTACCCGCTCCGGGTCTTGAATGTCGAAGGCGACGACTTCGGCACCGCGGCGCTCCATCTCAAACGCCAGGGGACCGTCCCAGGAGCCGATGTCAACGACGCGGAGGCCGGTGAGGTTCTTTTCCAGGCGGAACGAATCGCAAATCGCGGACGCCGGAAAATCCGACCCTCCCGGCGTTACCATGCCCGGCCGTAGCTCAAAGCGGTGATACCAGGTTACCGAGTCAAGGAGCTTGCGCGCGTCTTCGTCCGAAAGCCAGGCTGGGTTCTCATTGCGAGATATTTTCCCGGTCGGTCGATTGTCGATCGCCCCCCCGCTATTTCCTTTGCTCATCCGTTTGCCCTCCTGGGAAAGACTCCTCACCGGGTTGGTCGTCCGCGGTACGGCGCGGGTGGGTAATCGCGTCCGCCGTTCCTTCGCGCGCCGCGGGTCGGGGCACGACCCGCCGCGGCTTTGGGGTGGGCAATCAAACCAGGGTGCGTTGAAGAAGTCAAGATGAACCTTGCAGGCAAGCGGCCTTGGCTCGCGCCTTTATTTCGGCATCGTCTTCGGCGGCGTGGACTTGTCGTCCTTTTTGGGGGCAACGGTCGTCTTGGCCAGCGACCGCACCAGGGCCAATTCGGTCGTCGCATCCCGGTCGTTGGGGCTTTCCTGCAGGGCGGCTTCGTAATAGGGGATGGCGTCGGCGTACCGCTTGACGCTGGAAGCGCTCCGTGCCGCAACCATGTCGCCGGCGTAGTTGGACCGACGCAGGGCGTCGATGGCGGCCAGGTTCGCCCGCGCGAGTTGCACCGCCTTCTTGAACGCCGCCGACGCGGTGGTGTAGTCCTTGCGGTCGTAGGCCGCCTTGCCGATCTCCATTTGGTGGTCGAACTCCACCGCGTCGGCAACGTCCCGCTCCATCAGCTTGCGGAGCCGCCGCAGTTGCAACAGCACGTCCGCGTCGTTGGGCGCATAGGGCAGAGCCTGGTTGTAGAATTGCAGCGACTCGGCGTAGCGCTGCGCCTCGAACGCAGTCGCGGCCTGGTCGCGCAGCCGGACGAACGCGGTGGCGTCGTCCAGCGCCCGCTGGGCGTCGCGCAGGCCGTTCTTGGCGGCGGAGTCGTCCGGGAACAGCGTCTTGGCCTCGGTGAACAGGCGCACGGCCGATTCAAACCGGCCCTCGCGCAGGGCCACCGTGCCCTGGTCGAGCAGGCGGACGTATTCGGTGCGGGCGTCGGTGCGGGCCTTGCGCGTGTCGGCGAGGAGGGCGGCGGCTTCCTTGTCGGCCGGGAACAACTTCAATGCCGCCTGGACCGAATCCAGCGCGTCGTCGAACCGCTTTTCGCGGAACGACGCCTTCGCCCGAACCACCAAGCGGTCGAAATCGACCTTGCGCTTGTCGCGGTCCTGCAAGTCGCCGATCTTCTTTTCCGCGTCGAGCAGAGCCTTGTTCGCGGCGTCGTCGTTGGGGACCAACCGCAGGGCCGCCAGGAATTCGCGCACCGCGTCGGGGTAGCGTTGCGCCTTCAGCGCGTCGCGGCCGGCGTCCATCCGCACCAGGTAGTCCGCGGTCTTCGCCTTGTCGTTTTGCAGCGCGGCCAACTCCGCGCGGGCATCGCTCAGCCCCTTGTTCGCGGCCTCGTCGCCGGGTACGACCTGGACGGCACTCTCAAAGGCGCGGACCGCGTCGGCCCACTCCTTGTCGGCAAGCGCTTTCTTACCCTGGTCCAGGAGCTTCGTATATTTCGCCTGGCGTTCGGCCTTGTCCTCGGCACTCTTGTCGTCCACGGCCAGGGCGGTGTTGGCGAGGATCAAGCCCTTCTTCGCGGCGGCGTCGTCGGGCACAAGGGTCAGGGCCGCGTCGTACAGCTTGGCGGCGGCGGTGTAGTCTTTCTTTGCCAGGGCGTCGTCGCCCTTGTGCAGCAAGTCGGCAAGTTCCAGCTTTTGCTTGTCCGCGTTGATTTTCTCGCGCTCCAGGGCGAGGGCCGCGCGCTCCGCTTCGAGGTGTTCCCGTTCGGCGGCGTACTGGCGATCGACCGCCTGGCTGCGCGTGAAAAAGAGGACGGCCCCGACGCCGCCGCCGAGCGCGAGGAAGGCGACCACTAGCGCGACGGCGAACACGAGCAGTTCCGGCGAGGCGGCGGCCTTGCGCGCGGGAGCCTGCGTTGCCGAGGCGTCGGCGGCGAAGTGGGTGCCGCACTGCGGGCAGCGCACCACCTGGTCCGCGGGCACGGGCCGGTGTGTAACCAACTGCGTCTGGCATTGCGGACAGGCAAGCGACTGGCTGGACATGAATCTTCCCCTGGTCTCGGCGGTGTCGGCTACGTCGATTCTCCCTAATGGCGCACGCCGGGTCAAGGAACGAACGCCGCCCGTTGGCAAACTTGCGCGCGGGCAATGTCTTGTCTCGCCAGGTCCGTCCGCAACCGCGTCATATTTCCTTGCCGTTTTCCATGATGAAATCGAAATCCACGGACCAGGCGCCGAGGGAAGGCGATTGCGGCCCCGTCAGGCCAAGGTCCTGAATAATCGGGTGGCTGTCCAGGGCGCGGACCGTTACGGTGTAATCGCCGTCCAGCCGGTGGCCGCCGCCGAAGCGCGTGACCTTGGACGGCGCTTCGACCACCGACTGGTAACAGGCGCGCGACGGGTCGGCTACGTCCCGAAACTGCTTCAGAAAGACCAGCGGGAAAGTGTGATGGATCAGCAAATCCATCAACTCCACCGCCAAACCCAGGCCCGGCAGCGTGATGGTCCCGGCCGTGCCAAACACCGCTTCAACGAAGTCTTTGAAAAACTCCTCGATGCCCGCGAACGTCCGCGTCGGCAGTCCCAGGTGCGTCGTGTCCGACCGGCGGACGTCGAAGATGCGTTGCACCGTCGCCTCGGTCGCCGGGTTAAATTTCTCGATGGCCAGGGAGTCCGCGGCGAACAGGGCAGGGTCGGCCGCACGCGCGGGAAGCTGGAAAACGCCGTGTTCCTTTGGGAAGCCGTAAATCTCGCGGCCCGACGCGAAGGCCCAGGGGTTATCGACAAAGACGTACGGCAAAAACCACGCGATGCGCTCGATGAAGTAGACGCCGAGGATCTTGCGCACGGCGGCGACCGGCACCCAGAACGCCACGTCGATTTCCGGAATCCAGCCCATGTTGCTGTCCGGCAGGTTCAGGCAGTGGGCGCGCTGAATCTGCGCGAAGCCGGCCATCACGCGGTTGACCAGCGGGTGGTAAGTCACGTGGCCGCGACCGGGGACGTTTAGTTGTTTGTTGACGAGCGCGGCCAGGGCGGTGGCGTCGGCCTCGATCAGGAAGCTGGTAAAGCGCACCTGGTTGTGCTCGAACGGCTGGTTGAGCGATTGCTTGCCGCCGGTCTCGACGTAGGCGGGCTTTTCGGCAGTGGACATTTGCGGTCTCCTAAGTTAAGTGCGAGTTTCGCAGATTTTGGGGTTCCCCGCGAGCAAAAAAGGGTCGGTTTCTTTGAATGAGTCGGGTAGTTTGCGTGAGTCCAGAACGGCCGCCGCTCGTCGGGCATTCCGGCGAGCGAAAAAATTCAGGTGAATTCCGGAAAAAACGATTGCAATGGTTATCGGGCTTTGGTACAACGCTCAAGTAATCCGTGCCGTGCCCGGAAATGCAAATCATGTCACCGCATCGGCTTTTGCATTCTGGTGGCGGCGATGGGCCAAGTCGTTCGCGCTCCACGACCCGGATGTCCTTCGCCATGGTCGCGGACCAGTTGCCCGATGCTTTGCTTATGGCATTTCTAAGCGGCGAGACCGACCCCACCAAGCAGAAGCGGTGAGTTCCGATTCTTCAACTTTGCAATTACTCGTGTCCTCAACGCAATTCGGGAAGCGGCCTGCACAGGCCGCTTCCCGAGTGCCTGGCCAACCTTTCCTTTGAAATCCAGAGGGCGGCATGAATCGTACGACACGGATGGCGATAATGAGTACGTTGCTCATCAGTTTGCTCGTAGCTGGAGGGGTCCGCCCGGCCGACGGCGAGCAACCAACTGCCGCGATCGAGGACGTGGAGCAACTAATTAAGCAACTTGGCGCTAACGACTATTTTGTACGCGAACGGGCTTCAACGTCCCTCAAAAGCAAGCCGAAAGCGCTTGCGGCCCTACGCATCGCGCTGGACTCGGATGATGCGGAAGTGCGGTACCGGAGTAAAATGATTCTGGCAGATCTCCAGCACAAACAATTGACTCTGGCTTTGGAGAAAATGAATCGGGCCAAACGAGACGGAAAAATTGATCTGTTCGTGGAGTATGCGACGGTTCTCCGCCCCGTTCTAGGAGATGCGGATTGCAAAATTGACGACCTCTTTATCAAGGTAGTCGATGCGGCAGACCGACGGAAATCGGATGCGGCCCGTACTATCCGATCGGCTATAGATAATTGGTTGAAGGAAGCAAAATGTGGTCGTCCAGAAAAGCTCCTCGGAAAAGCGAACCCCGACGGTGTAATGATGGTTACAAACTCGGCCACGTTCCCGGATGGCATTATTGACGGGTACGCTATTATTTCGGAAGGAAGCGTTGAAGCGAGTAGCTGTTTTATGTGTTCAATCGTCCTTAGCAATGGCAACGCACGCCTGGAAGATGAACGGTCGTGTATTGGCCATTGTTTGGTTATTTGCGATGGCGACGTGGAGACAAATTCGATCCACTATGCTCTTGTTATCGCCCGCGGAAAGATTATATACAACAAATGTAAGAACAGTATTATCATTCAGGGTGAGCAAAATCCTCTAGGCGTCCTGTCGTTCTTCGAGTTGAGTGATGTCGGCCTTGAAGTTGCGGAGGAAACCGCGGGGTTGCACGTCAAATCCGTGCAGAAGGACGGCCCGTTTGCCAAGTGTGGCTTTCAGGCCGGCGATTGCCTGCTGACCGCGAATGGGAAAAAGATCGAGTCCGCCAACGACTTTCGCCGCGTGGTCCGACGCCACCTCGTCGAATCCGTCATGGAACCTAAACCGCTGCCCGTTCAGGTAGAGCGCGACGGGAAGAAGCGCAGTCTCGCGTTGGAAATCGAGTAGTTACGCTCGCCCGAACACTCCGGGCGCTGACGCGACCCCGCTCGCCACACGGACGGCAACAACGCATTAAACGTCCGTCTCGCCGGCGATCTGCTTGGGGTAGCCGCAGATCGCGCGCGACGCCTGCAACCCTCCCATCACCGCCGACTCGACGCAGCCGAAATTCAGGCCGTTGCGCAGCCAATCGCCCGCCGGGTACAGGTTGTCGAACCCCGAGGCGTCGGCCCGCAACCGCACCACGGTCGTGCCGGGCAACGACAGCACATAACGGCCGGAAGCGTCGATGTTGGCCCGCCAGTATTGGGCGGCAAACCGTTCGATCCCCTGGCGGTTTTCCGGATCGACCAGTACGTCCCAGTCCAACCCGGCGGGGTCGGTCGGCGACGCGGCCTTGGGCCACAGGAAGCCGGCGTTCGCCCGCAACCACTGGACCGCCGCCTCCCGGACTCGCAAATCCTCGCGCCGCGGGAAGTCGTGGTCGGTCGGCGGCGGGATCACGGCGGCTTCCGGCAGCGGCCCGCAAAAGTAAGCCAAATCGCCGGGCGGCGGCGCGGGTGCCCAGACCTCGCGCGGCAATACCTGCGCCATATCGGCCCAGGTTTCTAGCGGGTGCGCGTACGCGGTCAAGATTGTCGGCGGCGTCGTCCAGCCTAATTCCGGGCCGGTCGGTACGAACCAGAGTTGCAGCGCCTGCGTCTGCACCGTCTTCAGCCCCTTGAGCATGGCGTCCCAACGGGGGTTGACCTTAACCAGCTCCGCACACACCGTTTGCTGCGCGCCGGGCGGGATGCCGAACACGATTTGGTGAAAATCTACGCCCTTCTGGAGCGTGAACGGTTCGACGTCCTTCCAGTCGGCCCAGTCCGATTCGAGGTCGATCTTCTTGGCCTTCAATTCATCGCCCTGCACGATTTGCTGGTACAACGGTTCCGCCGGCCAGCAGGGCAACCCCGCCACGTCGTCCAGCGGAAAGTAATCGTCGCCGGTGCAGAGTGTGACCTGTTTGCCGCCGTGGACGGCCGCGATCGACTTGCCGTCGGCCGTGGGTTCGAGCCGCGTCACCTTGTGGAAGAAGCGGAAACGGACGCCGCGCTTTTTCAGGGCCAAGTAGAGCGGCGCGAACACCGCGTCGCCCATGCCGGCCCGCATCTTGAAGAAGATAGCGCCCTTGTACCACATCAAAAGGCGCATAAGGCAGCGGGCCATCGTGCCGGCTCCGACGCGCGGCCGCGCAGGGTCGCCGTCCTCGTAGGCGAAAATAAAGTCGTAAGCGCCGCGGACAATGGCACAATTGACCGCCTCGTCCGACGCGCCGTATTGCCGGAGCCAATCGACCCAGTCCCACTTGTCGATCGCGTCGAAGCCGTAGATCGGCACCCCGCACACGAGCATGCCGCGCGCGTGCGCGACACCCAGGTCGATGAGGGTCAATAGGCGGCGCAGGGTGTCTTCCGGCGTGGTCGAGGCGTGGACTTCGCCCCGGAACCAACGGAGCCACTTGTCGAGCAGCCAGAGCAGCGCGTGGTGCTGACTCGCCAGGTGCAGCTTGGGGTCGGACGGCAGCGCGTGGGCCAGCCGCAGCGCGTCTTGCAACAGGGTGAACTGCGGCGCCGCCAGCAGGAGTTCGTCCAACTCGACGACGAGCCGGCTCGCGGCCGTCTCGAAGTGCATGCCGATGCCGTGGACCAGGGAGCCAATCCAGCCGGGTTTCTCCTCGTGGACCGGCGGCCCGTCGTAGGTCGCCGCGGCTTTGAGATCCTGGGATTCGAGGACGCCGTGAACGATCCACTCGACCAGGCGGACGAGGCTCTGCCAGGTGCTCGGGAACGGCCGGCCGTCGCCGGGCAGCGACCCTTGCAGGTTCTGCGGCATGTCGTTAATCCAGTTGAGCCATTTGCCCTCGATCCATTCCGTCCAGGTGACGTTGCTCTGCGGCAGGAAGGCGTCGAAGAAGAGGTTGGCCAGCGGGGCGGTGGGCGGGCGGTTCATGTCCTTGTAGCAGGCGGTCAGGACGCGGAAGGCGTTTTCGTAAAAGCCGCCCCAGACGTGCAGGCCGTGTTCTTCGATGCGCTGATTCTTGGCGGCGTTGCGGCCGCTGGCACCCTTGCCGCCCAGCCGCCAGCCGCGCTGGTAGACGGTGATTTCGTAGCGGTCCTGCCAGCCGGGCGCTTCGGTGAGGCCGAACGCCGCGGACAGGGCGCCGGCCCCGCCGCCGAGGATCGCGATTTTCCGCTTTGCGTCTGGCGCGCTCATGGGGGTTCTCAGTCTCGTTATTCCGGTTCGCCAACGATGTCCGTCGGATACCCGCAGATGGCGCGCGACGCCATGAAGCCCGCCATCACGGCCGCCTCGACGCAGCCGGCGTTGATCGACGTGTACACCCAGTCGCCGGCCAGGTAGAGGTTCGCATACCCCGACCCGTCGGCCCGGAGGCGGTATTGGTACGTCCCCGGCAACGACACCACGTAACGCTCCGACGGGCTGACGTTGGCCCGGAAGTACTGGGATTCCAGGCGCGCCGGCCCGGTGCCGCCGGCCGGGTCGTCGAGCAAATCCCACTTGAACTGTGCGGCGGCGGGGTCAAAGGCGTTGGGCCATAACGCGGCAATGTCCTTGTTCAGAAAATCGACGGAAGTTTCGACCACCTTCGCCAGTTCGCGGCCGGGGAAGCCGTGGTCGGAGAAGGGCGGCACGCCCCCGGCGGGGTCGTTCAGGGGGCCGCAAAAATAGGCGGCGCTGCCCGGCACCCGGCCCGCGGGCCAAACCTCGCGCGGCAGCAGGTGGCTCATGTCGCCCCAGGTGTTCAAGGGATCGCTAAAGGAGGTTAAAATCGTCTCTTGCCGGTCGGCGTATTTCCACCCCAATCCCGCGGCGGTCGGCGTTAGCCAAAGCTGCATCGCCAGGGTCGGCACCGTCTGCACCTTCTCGATCTGGTTCTTCCACCGCTGCTCGGTCGGCGTCAGTTGGGCCTTGCCTTTGCCGTACAACTCCGTGCAGATTGGCGCTAACGCCCCCACGGAAATGCCCAGGATGATGAGGTCGAAATCCGTCCCGCGCGTGAGCGTGACGGCGTCCAGCGGATGCCAGTCGGCCCAAGGCGATTCGAGGTTGATTCCTTTTTCTTGCAGTTCCTTGGCTTCCTTCTCGTCGATCTGGTCGTACAGCGGCTCGGACGGCCAGCAGGGCAAATCTTGCACGGAAATGAGCGGTTTGTATTCGACTTCGGGGTTCGGATCGCGCAAATGGACTTGCTTGACCAGGCGGATCGTCTCGACGTTCTTGCCGTCCGCCGACAGGCCGAGGTGTTCGGTCTCGTGGAAGAACTTGAACTGGACGCCCTGGCTCGACAGCCACTGGTAGAGGGGGGCAAAGACCGTGTCGCCCATGCCGGCCTGCATCTCCCAGAACACCGCGCCCTTGAACGTGAAGCCCAGCCGCAACAACCCGTGCGTACAGGTGCCGGCACCGACGGAGGGCCGATTCGCGTCGCCGTTCTCGAAGCCGAAAATGTAGTCGTAGGTGCCCTTGACGACGGCACTTTTCAGCGTGGTCTCGGACGCCCCGTGCCGGCGCAGCCAGTCCATCCATTCCCAGTGGTCGATCGAAAAGAAGCCGTGAAAGAGCACGCCGTCTTCGAGAATGCCTTTGACGGTGGTGACGGCCAGGTCCAGCATGGCCCAGATCATGCGCGAGTAATTGTCCGCGCCGCTCTCGTCGTGGTAGGCGTCCAGGTCGGTCTTGAAGCCGCGCAGCAAGCCGACGACGTTGTGGTGCTCGCCGGCCCGGTGCTGGTGGGGGTCGTCGGGGAGCGCCTGCGTTACCCCCAACAGGGCGTGCAGGGCGGGGTGTAGCCAGTGCTGCGCTTCGACGCGCACTTCGGTTGCCACCTCGTCGATGACGGTCGTGACGCCGCCGGTGGCGGAGTAGTAGATGCTGCGCGCGGCGGTCACCATGACGCGGATCCAGCCGGCATGGCTGGCGCCGGCGGCGTGCTGGTCCATTTCCCGCCGGAATAGGTTGCCGGCCCACTCCAGCACCATGCGGACGTAGGCCCAAACGCTGGGCAGCACGCCGCCGTCGCCGGGAAAGTCGTCCGGGTCGATCGGCAGGTCGAAGTTGAAGAGGTACCAGCCGCCGTTGGTCCGGTCGGTCAGGGTGACGTTGGAATGGGGCTTGAAGGCGTCCCAGACGGTGGCCAGCGGATGGCCGGGCGGCCGGGCCAGCTTGCCGTAGCACTGGCGCATGAGCCGAAAGGCGTTGTCGTAGAACCCGGCCCAGACGTGCAGGCCGTGTTCCTCGATGCGGTATTGGTGTTTGGCGTTGCGGCCGCTGGCACCCTTGCCGCCAAGCCGCCAGCCGAGTTGGTAGACGGTGATGTCGTACTTGTCTTGCCAGTCGGGCGTTTCCGTCAGCCCGAAGGCCGCCGCCATGGCGCCGGTACCGCCGCCGAGGATGGCAACCTTTTTCCGCACGGGCGCCATGGACTCTGCCCTCAGGAACAAGCCGGTGGTCGATCCGAATTGTCGGCATCGTAACCGCCGGTCGGGCCGGCGTCAACGATAGAGTGGCTAACTTTTTAGGCGCGCCGGGAGTGTAAGCGACCGGAGACTATCGCTGAAACTCACTCCGGTCGCTGACGCTCCCGGCGACCGGCGGTCCTGCGGAGGTAAACTCCGGTCGCTTACGCTCCCGGCTCGCCTCAGAATTGTAGCCCCTACCGCCCCCGCAGCGGAAACGTCGCCGTCCGCACCGCCCGCGTGTTGTACGTCTCCAAATACGCGCGGTGTCCGGCGTCGTCCGGGTAATGTTCGTCCGGCCCGTACGGGTAGTTGCTCATCCCCGCGAACGGCAGCGGCCCGATCGTGGAACTCTTCGCCGTGAAGGGGCTGGTGTCCTTGCAATAACCCCAGGTACGCAGCACGAAACTCCGCTGCCAGCCGTTCGGCAACTCCGGCAGTTTGCGGGCGTCGAAGCGCGCTGTCAGCAGGTCGTTGGCCCCGAACAGGACGAAACAATCGTCCCGCCGGCGCAGCAGGTCGGTCACGTCGCCGTATTTCGTCAGCTGCCCGGTGAGGCCGACGAGCGGCACGTCCTCCGTGCGCTCGGGGTCGAACTGCGTCGGCGGCTTGCCGTCGGGCGAAAACTCTTTCAGGAGGCCGCACGCTTCCAGCCGGGCATCGGCCACGTCCAGCACCGTGGCGCGGGCCGTCGCCTGCGGCGTGGTACCGTGCCGCGCGGCCGTCGAGTCGGTCACAACGGCATGACAGCGGACGGCGACGAAAATTTGGTCCCAGAAGATTTGTAGGTTGGTGCGCAGGCGCAGCCGGCAGTCCGGCCCGGTAAGCTTGCCGGTCACGTCGAGTAGCATCATGCGCGGCAGACCCGCCGGGAAGCCCGCGTCGGCTACCTTCTCCCACTGGCCGTCCGTGCCCCGGCGTTCGAGGACCGGCGGCAGCATGGGGACGCCCGCTTGCTCGGCGGCGAAGATCGATTCGGGGTACGGGTACTCCGTCCAGCCGGCCAGGCACAGAAAGACGCGCTCGCCGGGCCGCACGCCCTTTAAGCGGTCGCCGAAATCCAGCTCGACGCAATGCTCCTCGGCGAAACCGATCCACGCCCGTTTAGCGAAACCGTCCACCGTCTTGCGGTCGCGGGCGCGCAGGGTTTCGGTCACGTCGCGGCCCCGGTGGTCGCGCGCGGCGACGGGGTAAACCTCCTGGGAAAACGCGATCAAATCCTGGCTAGGCTGCGGCCCTGCGGCGACGAAGCGCTCGTCGGGAAAGACGCGCACCGTCGGCGGATGGTCCACGACAACGAGTTGCAGGCGGTCGAGGTACGTCACCTCGTCCATCGGCTCGGCCAGGCGCAACAGGTAGTGGCCGTCCTTGACCGCGAGCTGGCCCGGCTCGATCTTGACCGACTCCTCCGGCCGCGGCGGTCGCGTGCTGCCGTCGAAACCTAGCTCGCCCATCGAGCCGGCCCCCAGAAAGTCGGCCACGAACTCGAAGCGCTCGCCGTTCCAGGCGAAGAGGATTGGGCAGGAGAGGACCTTGCGGTTGTTCTCGACGATTTTGGCGGTCCCACAGGGCAGCCCTAGCTCGGCCTGGATCACGTTGTCCGGCCAGCGCAGGCGAACGACATCGGTCTTGGCGTGGCTGCCTAGTCCCAGGACGAGGGGTTGCCGCGACTGACCGAGGCCCGCCGACAGCGTGACGTTTTCCAGCCCGGTGCGGTGGCTGCCGGCCTGGGCGACGACCCAGGTACCAACCCCGTCGGCGTGGCAGCGGCCCCGGTCGCCGGGGGGGAACGTGCGCACCTGGCCGTTCAATTCCACCAGCAAGCCGCGGTTGGTATTGCCCTTGTTGCTGAAGAGCAACAGTCCCTGCGCCTCCGACCACACGAGCAAGTCGGGGAAACCGCTGCACGCCATCGCGTCGGCCGCGGGCGGGCCGATCGTGGGTGCCACGGTGGTCACAGCGACGAGGTCTTTCGGCCAACCGTCGTCCGGGCCGAACGCGCCGGGGTGCTCGACCAGCTTGCCCGCCTCGTTGTGCAGCAAGACCGGTCTACGCTCGTCCGAGAGGCCGACGACGTCGGGCCAGCCGTCGAGGTCCACGTCCACCGTCACCGCCTGGACCAGGGGCGGGGACTGGACGGCGATGGCCTCGAACCACTTGGCCGGGTCTTTTTGCTCGATGCGGCTGCGGTTCACCAGCAACACCGGCGAACGGCCGTGTTCCAACAGCAAGGCGTCGGAGCGGCCCTTTTGATCCACGTCGATAGCGAGCGCGCCGTGCCACGTCGGCCTGCGCTCGACCGGCGGCAGCACCGCTCGGCGGAAGCGCAGCAGGCGCTCGTTGACGACCACGGCCGGTTGGAGGCGGTCCGCCAACACCAGGAAATCGAGCGCGCCGTCGCCGTCCAGGTCCGACAGCAGAACGCCTACCACGGCACCGTCGCCCTGCAAAGCCGGTAAGTCGGTCGCGCGTTTCCAACGGCAGTCCAGCGGCGGCTGATTCTCGGAAGGCGGCACCGCCGGCGCGACGCCGACGTTCAGGTAGACGATCAGACCGCCGCCCTGGGACTGCGCGCCCTTGAGCGCCTTGAGCGCCTCGTCCGGCGTGCTGGCGTATTCGGCAATAAGTAGGTCGAGGTCGCCGTCCTGGTCGATGTCCACGAAGGCCGCGCCGAGGCAGACGCCGGTCAACTTGTCAAAACCGGCCTGCTGCGTCACGTCCTCAAAGCCGCCCTTGCCGGTGTTGCGAAACAGGCGCTGCGACCCGGCCCCGGTCAGCAGCAGGTCGGGATGGCCGTCGTTGTCGAAATCGCCGACCGTGCAGCCGAGCGTCGGGTGCGGCGTTGCCAATCCGGCCGCCGCCGTCACGTCTTTGAAAACGCCGTTGCCCTCGTTGTGCAATAGCAAGTCGCGCACTTGCCCGTTCTCGACCACCGCGCCGGCGAGGAACAGGTCGGGCTTGCTGTCGCGGTCGTAGTCCAACACCACGATGGTTGCGCCGAAACGCTCGCGCACCGCCCGCCGCAGGTCGGCGACGACGCCGGTGCCGAAATCCGCCGCCTTGGCCCAGCGCGCACCAGGTGCCAGCTCGACCTTAAACTGTTTTTCAGGCTGGAACGCCGGCAACGGCCCCACGCCGGGCTTGACGGTATCCGGCTCCGAGCGCGTGTCGATCACCGTGGCGTACTTGCCCATTTCGCCGTAGCGGATGCGACTCTGCGTTTCCCATTCGGCCTCGCGCAGCGCCTGGAACTCGTCTTGCAGGCGCTTGGCGTCGTCGTCCCGGTCGAGTTGACTGTAAACCTGGGCCAGTCCGTAGACGGCCATGCCCAGGGTGGGCGACAGGCGGACCGCGCTCTGAAAGTAGTCGAGCTGGAGCCGCGGCTGGTTGGGCGTGGCCTGGGCGCGATAGCACCAGGCGTGGGGGTCGTTGGGATCGACCTCCGTCACCTTGCGGAAGTAGTCGCCCGCCGACTGATATTGCTTGTACTGGTTGAGGATGCCCAGGCAGTGGTTGGCGTAGGGGTTGTTGGGGTCGTCGCGGAGAACGTCCGCAAAGGTCGCGGCGGCGCGGTCCAGGTCGGGCGGGTTCGTATTGCCGCTGTTGAGGAGGGCGATGCCCAGGTTAATTTTGCCGGGCTGCCAGCCGGGAGCCAGACGCAAAACCTCTTCAAAATCCATCACGGCCTGGGAGTAATTGAACTGTTCCATCGCGCCGACGCCGCGGTTGTTGGCCTCCATCGCGGCGGGCAGGTCGTCCGGTTGGCCGCCGTCCTGCGGTTTGTGAAGGAGCCAGTAACTCAGAATGGCGACCACGCAGACGGTAACGCAGCCGATCACCGCGGCCAGGGCGAAACGCAACCGCTTACGCTGCGGGGGTAGAGATGTCTGGCTCATGACGTGGTCCCGTGAAATCCGTCAGAGCCGCGACGTGGCCGCAAGCGGCCCGCTTGCAGGCTGGGCCCACGCAGAAGCCTGCAAGCGGGCCGCTTGCGGCTACGGCTCCCTAACGGTCGCGGCTCTGAACAGCCGGCTTGAGTTCCTTGATCCACGCTTCCATCATCCGCACCGCCTCGGTATCGACCCGTGACGTGGCCAGGGGCGGCATGAAACCGGCCTTGCGCTGCAGAAGCCGGTGCAACAGCACCGACCGCTCCGGGTGGCCCGGTGCGACGAGCTTGGCGTCGGCCAACTCGTACGCGCTGTGGACCGGCTTCACGTCCAGGATGAGCATGTCCGCCAACTTGGTCGTGAATTCCAATTCCATTTGGGCGTTGCCGCCGCCGGCCGCGACGTGACACTGGGCGCAGTTGGCGTGCAGGTACGATTTCGCGCGCAGGGTTAAATCCTGCTTCGGGTCGTACGGGTCCACCAGGTGACGATACCGGTCGGGCGGGAACGCCAGGAGTGAAGAGTCGCCGGCCTCGCGCTGCAGCCGCGTCTCGGTCTGCCGGGCCATGTGTGCGTCGATTTCCTTGTCGGTCATGCCCTTCGCCTTGGCCTCCTCGCGCATTTTGGCCTTCGCCTCGTCCGCCCAGTTGACGCGGAGGACGCCGAGGTGTTCCAGCGTTCGCAGCTGGTTGTCCGCGACGCCGCCGTAATCGTGGACTTTGTTCATCTGTAATTCGCTCAAACCCAGGACGAAGTTGGCCGCCCGGCTGTGACAGACCATGCACTCGACGCGGCTCGGATAGTGCCACGTCTGTTGGCGCTCGCCGGCGGCGGTCTTGATCGCGAAATCGCGGTCCATGCCCCTGGCTTCCACCAGGGTGCCTTCCGTCTGCTCGACATTCCAGGCGTAAGAGTAGCCGACCCACTGCGTGCCCTGCTTGGTCAGGAAACGCGTCTCGACCCAGCGGCGCGACTTGACGTTGCCCTCCTCCGCCTCCAGCGCAAACGACTTGACCAGCACTGTCTTTTCCGGAAAGTTCCAGCCGCGGTTGGTGCCGAAGTCGATCTTGGAATCCGCACCGGGCAGGGCGATGAAACGCTCCTTGTAGGCACCGTCGGACCACAGGGGCGAGTTGACCGAGTAGGGGATCAGCGCATCAACAACCGCGTGGCCCTTGACCGACTTGAACAGGCCGCTCGCGCTCAACGTTTTGGGAAACGTCGAGGGCGGCAAGTCCCTGGGCATCGCTTCAAGGCTGTAGAACGTGCCCTTGTCCTTGCCCTGATGGTCGGCGATCAAAATTTCGCCGTGGGCATCGACGCCGAAGCCGGTAATCATCAGGCCGGTGTCGGCAAGCTCTTGCTGCCACGTCACCTTGGTGCCGTCGTGCTTGGCCCCCCACACCTTGCCGGTCGAGTAGTCGCCGTAAAGGTAGGCCCCTTGCAGTTCGGGGACCTTGTCGCCGTAGTAGACGATGCCGCCCGTGAGCGAGCGCGACTCCGAGTGGGGGTGTTCGAGGGCCGGCTTGGTAAAGGGCGTGGGGCCGGGCTTGCGGTCGGGATAGAACGGGTGGCTGCCCTCGACGACGCTCCAGCCGAAGTTGTCGCCCTTGCGCACGAAGTAGGCTTGTTCCCACAAGTCTTGGCCGTTGTTGCCGACCCAGACGTGGCCGGTCTTGGCATCGACCGTGATGCGCCAGGGGTTCCTTAGCCCGTAGGCCCAGGTTTCCGGCCGGGCGTCTTTCACGTCCACGAACGGGTTGTCTTTCGGCACCGAATAGGCTCTGTCAGTGTCGGGATGGTCCACGTCGATGCGCAGCACCTTGGCGGTGAGCTTGGTCAAATCCTGGCCGACGACGTTGCGGTCCGAGTCGGACGTGCCGTCGCCGGAGGTGACGTAGAGCATGCCGTCGTTGCCGAACGCGACCGCGCCGCCGTTGTGACCGTCGGAGGCCCATTCGATGATGACTTTCTCCGATTTGGGGTCAAGGGCGTAAGGCGCTTTGCGGTCGATGGTGTAGCGCAGGATCCGCGTCTTCTTGCTCGCCGAATCGCCGGAACTGGGACCGTTCATGCCGACGTAAACGTAGCCGTTGTCCTTGAAATCCGGGTGAAACGTGATGTCGTAGGCGACGGCGTCGTACTTGAGGAGCGTTTCAAACGCCGCCGTATCGGGGGCGTCCTTCATGCGCATCAGGCTCGTGGGGGCGTAAGGCCCGGTCTCCGTGATGAACAGCAGTCGGTCGCTGTCGGGCTGACGGCGGACGGCGATGGGGTAGTTGAGCTTCAGGTTGGGGTACGCCTTCTTGACGCGGTAGGGCGGCGGCGGTTCGGGCGAGCCGACCACGGTGGAGGTCGTGAGCGGCACGCGCTGCGCCACGCCGTAGGCTCGGGCCGCAGCCTGCTGCTTTTCGGGACCGACGAACGTGAGCGTGGCGTAGTCCTCGAAGAAGTGAAAATCCGGCGCGGCGTTGGTCTTCAGCGGGGCACAGGTGGACAGCTCCGGCCCCTCGAAATCGACGGAGTAGTCGTAACGGCACAGGGCGAATTTCCAGGCGTCGCCGGGTTCGGGCCGACCGCCGGTGCGCAGGAAATCCTTCCACGGAATGCGGCCCTCGACCGACCAGCCCTTGTCCTTGTCTTGCCAGTGGTTGAGCGTGCCGTCGAGTACCACCTTGGCCTCGACGTGAAAATCGCCGTCCTTCTTGAACCGTGCAAAGCCGCCCGCGCCGCGGCGCGGCAGGAACACGTCGAGGACCGCGCCGGCGGCGTTGACCTGGAACTCGTAGTAGCCCGGCTTGTCGTCGGCGGGCTTGAAGAACAGCTCGAAAACGTCGTTGTCCCACAGCCGGCCGTTGTGTTCCGTAACGTCGGCGTAGAGGTCCGTATCCTCCATCTCGGCGAAGAAGTACAGGTATTCGCGGTCCCAAAGTAGCCTGGCCTTCGTCGCGGTTTTCGCGGCCCGCGCGTTCTTGCCGAGCCAGGGCAGGTAGAAGTTGTCGATGACCTGCGCGTCTTTCCAGGCCGCCTCGTCGGCCTTGCCGTCGATGGTGAGGGGCGTGTCGGTCCAACGGCACTCGAATGCCGTGGGCGGCGCCTTGAACGCCGGCTGGTCCGCCGCCGCGCCGAGCCGGTGCAGGGCGAAAATAAGGACGCCCCCCAGGACGCCCAGGATGCCCAGGGGTAGAAAGACCTGCCAGCGGCGGGCGAGGGCAGTGAGCGTCCGGTGTGCCATGTGACTTGCCTTTATCGGATCGGGTAATCGGTAATTTCGCGAGACGACGGTTTGGGGCGCGGCGACTGTTTTGGCCATCGTAAGGGATGGGCAACGCCGTGCCAAGTAGCCGGACGGAAACATTTCGCGGCCGCCCGCGGATTGTTATACTAGGAACCGCACCGATCCCCCTTGTCAAAAGAGACGCGTAATCGCCGCATCTTCCGGAGTGGAACTCATGCCGTCACCGTTTCCGCGCGGACGCCGCCTGTTCAATACCGTGGCGGCGCTGCCGCTCCTGCTCGCGGTCGCATTCGGCGTGTGGATCGTCGCCGCCGCCGCGGAACCGCCGCAAGCCAAAGACGCCGAGCCGGTGAAGTCTGCCCGGACCGCCTGGAAGACCTCGCGCGTCGTCGGCTCTCCCGACCCGCCGGCTCCCTTCAAGGTAGTGCGGGCGTTCCCGAACGTGAAGTTCGAGCACCCCTTGCTCCTCGCCCGCTGTCCGGGTAGCGACCGGCTCTTCGTCGGCGAGCAGGCCGGCGTGCTGTATTCGTTCGCTGACAAGTCGGACGCCAAGGCCGAACTCTTTTGCGACCTGCGCACCGAAATCAAGACGATTAACCTGCTACCCCAGGCAAAGGAAGTCGAGGCGGTCTACGGGCTGACGTTCCACCCGGACTTCGAGAAGAACCGCCAGTGCTTCGTCTGTTACACCCTGCGGGCCAAGAAGCCCGGCCAGCCGAACCTGACGGACGGCACGCGCGTGTCGCGGTTCACCGTCACCAAGGCGGACCCGCCGCGGATCGACCCGGCGAGCGAAGAAATCCTCCTCACCTTCCTGCAGGGCGGTCACAACGGCGGCGACATCCACTTCGGCAATGACGGTATGCTCTACATCTCCACCGGCGACGCCGCCAGCCCAAACCCACCCGACCCGTTCAACACGGGCCAAGACATCTCCGACCTCCTTTCGTCCATTCTGCGCATCGACGTGGACCACAAGGACGAAAGCAAGAACTACGCCGTGCCGAAGGACAACCCGTTCGTCGCGACCAAGGGCGCGCGGCCGGAAGTGTGGGCTTACGGCTTCCGCAACCCCTGGCGCATGGGCTTCGACCGCAAGACGGGCGAGTTGTTCGTCGGCGACGTTGGCTGGGAATTGTGGGAGTCGGTCCACCGCGTCGAGAAGGGCGGCAACTACGGTTGGTCCGCGATGGAGGGGCCGCAGCCGATCAAGCCGGAGAAGGTCGGGCCGACGCCGATCCGCCCGGCGTTGATCGAACTGCCGCACACGATCGCGTGCAGCGTCACCGGCGGCCGCGTCTACCGCGGCAAGAAGTTTGCCGAGCTGCGCGGCACCTACGTCTTCGGCGACTGGGAAACGCGCCGCCTGTGGGCCGCGCGTTTTGAAGGCGACCGCACGAAGGAGATGCCGGAGATCGCGCGGCCGTCGGTGCGCATCGTCGCTTTCGGCGAAGACAAGGACGGCGAACTGTACTTCCTCGACTACGACGGCGGCACGGTCCACACCATCGAGCGGAACGACGGCGGCGCCAAGAACGCCGACTTCCCGACCAAGCTGTCCGAGACCGGCTTGTTCGCTTCCGTCAAGGACAACACGCCGGCAGCCGGGGTCATGTCTTTCGCCGTGACCAGCCGACAATGGCAGGACGGCGCGACGGCGGAACACTGGGTCGCCTTCCCCGGCGCGTCGTCGGCCACACTGTTCGCCGGCGGCGGCAAGCCGATCCCCGGCAACGTGGACTGGCACAACTTCCGCATGCACTTCCCCAAGGACGCGGTGCTGGTGCGGACGCTCTCCCTGGACGGCCGGCGGCTGGAAACGCAACTGTTGCACTTCGATGGCGTGGACTGGCACGCTTACGCCTTCGCCTGGCGCGACGATCAAACGGACGCCGACCTGGTCGCCGCCGACGGTGCCGAGAAGGAAGTGCGCGCCGGCAAACAGCAGCGCGTGTGGCAGTTCCACAGCCGCAGCCAGTGCCTGTCGTGCCACAACAGTTGGTCGGAATACGCGCTGGCGTTCCAGCCCGAGCAATTGAACCGTTCGGGGCCGGACGGCCGCAACCAGCTGGTCGCCTTCACGGACCTGGGCCTCATCCGCCGAGCCGGCGAGGACGGCAAACCGCTGCCGGCGTTCGACGCGAACTCCGCCGCGAAGGAACGCAAGCTGGCCGACCCGGCGGACGCCGGCCAACCGTTGGAGGCGCGTGCCCGCGCCTACCTCCACGCCAACTGCGGTCATTGCCACACCAACGGCGCGGGCGGGGCGGTCGATCTCCGCTTGCAGCATCCCGTCAAGGTCGCCGAGATGAAGGCGATCGGCGTGCCCCCAACTCGCGGCAATTTCGGACTGCCGGAGGCGTGCATCATCAAAGCAGGCGACCCGACCGCGAGCACGCTGTACTTCCGCATGGCCAAGTTCGGCCGCGATCGGATGCCGCACAGCGGTTCCGAGCGGCCGGACGAAGCCGGGCTAAAACTCATCGAACAATGGATCGCCGGCATGAACGGCACCGGGGCCAAGACCGATCCCGTACTGGACAACGAGACGCCGGACAAGCTGCTGGCCAGCCCCAAGTCCGCGCTGTTGGTCGCGCGGAAGCTCGGTCGCGGCGAGCTAAAACCTGCCGAACGCGACCCGCTGTTGGCCGCGGCCGCGAAGCTGCCGGCAGGCTTGGTGCGCGACCTGTTCGAGGGCTACCTGCCGTCGGACGAGAAGGGTGGGCGGAAGCTCGGCTCGAACTCGCGGCCCCGGCCGATTTTGGCTCTCAAAGGCGACACCGGCCGCGGCGAGAAGTTGTTCTGGTCGGAAGCGGTCAACTGCGGCAGCTGCCACAAGGTCGGCGACCGGGGCACGCCGATCGGGCCGGACCTGTCCGCGATCGGGAAACTGCGACCGCGCGAAGACTTGTTGGAGAGCATCCTGGAGCCGTCACGCCGCATCGAGCCGAAGTACGCGGCCTACGTCGCCAACCTGGCCGACGGCCGTTCGATTACCGGCCTGCTGGTAAAACGCGACGACAAAGAGGTAGTGCTGCGCGACGCCCAAAACAAGGAGATCACGATCAAGGGCAAGAACCTGGAGGAGTTACGGCCATCGCGAACGTCGCTGATGCCGGAGGGCCAGATGGCCGGTTTGACCGCCCAGGACGCGGCGGATTTGCTGGAATATTTGGCGACGCGCAAATGAATGGGATCGGAAGTAGCTCGGCAACCTGGATTTTACGCACCGGGTCGTCCCCACCGAGGGCCACGTCGAACCTCAGCCGAGAATAGTGGGAGTTTACTACCTTGGAAGTGCTTGACCATTTGGTTAGTGTTTCAACGCTGGCTCTGGACCTTTTTCAAGGTAATCGGTTGGGATGGTCCAGACTTCGGGAACACCCTTCTCATACTTCCCAAACCAGACCCCGGTGTGGTCCTCCAGATCACCGGCAAGTTGCTCTCCGGTCCTCACAACTACCCCGACTTGCTTGTTGAGCTTGACGAAATCGCCCTGTTTGAACATGGAGCAAAACCTCGTCGCCACCAAAGGCCACATCGAACCCCAAGCGAGTAAACTGTGAATGTCCTTCCGTGGACCCGCCATGTCACTTTGACCGATGCTGAAGGATGACATCAACGACATCGCTCACGGACTTGATCCTCAGGAGTTGATCAATAGGTATCTCGGCCCCCTCACCAGCGGTCTTGTTACTCCTTTCGTCATCAGGACCGTTGATCGTAAATGCTGCGTCCAAATTCATGACAAGCTCTACAAGATCGAGGGAGTCGGCACGGAGATCTTCAACCAATGACATTGAGGGGCGAATCTGTCGCTTGTTCACACCCAGCGTCTGGCAAATGATGTCGAGGACCTTCTCCCGCAGAGAGGCAATTGCCTCGGAGGCGTAGAACAGCACACTTGATGGAGTTCTGTTAAACCAGAGCAAGTTCCCACAATTGGGACACGGGGTATCGCCGGATCGCTGTGACGGCGCAATCGCGATTTGGGTGTCACACAGCGGGCAGTGATTCGGCACGCCTTTTGGAGTTCGGCATGAGATGGGTGTGGTCGTCACGTTGAACTTTTCCCTCGATGGGCAAATGATAAAAAAGGGATGGGAATGCCATCCGAATCCAGAAAGTCGCCTGGCGCAACAGCCCAAGGCTCAGCGATTCGGCAAAAGTCAGGCAGATTATCAGGCGAAGGCCACAGGTATTCAAGAAGGTTGGCCGCGCATCGTGAACCGATTAAGCGAGGCCCAGCGATTTCAAGATGATTTCATGGCTGTGGTAAGCGGTTACCCGATTTAGCACTACAGCGCAGCGAAGCGTCTAAGCTTTCTTGGTCGTTTCTTTCGAGACTTCGTGGCGGCCGCGTTGCGTTGTTGATGGTAGAGGAGGAGGTCTTCCAGACACGCCGTTTCGCTGGTGGCTCGTTGCCGGCTCA
>JBBRLG010000045.1:0-22164 GCA_038231495.1 Gemmatales bacterium
CCTTTGCCCAGTCGCCGACCTCCGCTTCCAGCGAAACCGTCTTGCGATCGCGCCAGACCTTCACCTGCACGCGCTGGCCCGGCGTCAGGGAACTGATCAGGTTGATGAACTGGTTTTCGTTGCGGACGGTTACGCCGTCCACGTCCAGCACCACGTCGTTCGTCCGGAACCCCGCCGCCGCCGCCGGCGTGTCCGCGTACACCGTTTCCACCAGGGCACCCTGCGCCCGGTCCATGCCCAGCTTGATTGCGTCCGCCGCTTCAAAACTCGCCGCCACCTGGACGCCCAGGTAGCCGCGCGACACGGCACCCTTTTCCAACAGCTGCTTGGCAATCCGCTTGACCATGTTAATCGGAATGCTGAACGACACGCCGCTGTTGCTGCCGCTGTTGGACGCGATCGCCGTGTTGATGCCGACCACGTCGCCGTCGAGGTTGACCAACGGTCCGCCGCTCGACCCCGGGTTGATGGCCGCGTCGGTTTGCAAGAATTCCTTGATGCGAATGGTGGCACCCAGACTGATCTGGCCGCGCTCCTTGGCGCTGATGATGCCGTGCGTCACCGTCTGGTTGAGGCCGAACGGGCTGCCGAACGCCAACACCCATTGGCCGACGCGGGTCTGGTCGCTGTCGGCCAGGTTAGCCGTCGGGATGGCGTCGGTGCCGTCCACGCGCAGCACCGCCACGTCCGATTCGGGGTCGGTCCAGACCTGGGAAGGTTTGAGGATGTGGCTGTCGGCGAGGCTGATGTTGATCTGGTCCGGCGGCGCCTGTTGAATAACGTGGTTGTTGGTCAGCACGTAGACGCCCTTCTGGTTGGGTAGGCGCACCAGCACGCCGGAGCCGGACTCCTCGACGGTTTTCATTTTGCCGCCCTTGCTGGCGACTTTGCTGGCGTCGATAGCGACGACGGTGGGCGAAATTTTGCGCGCCACCGCCTCGAAGCGGTCGCTCAGCCGGCCGAGGTCGCTGACGGCGGCGGGGTTGTCGGCCCGCGCGAACGGCAGACCCTGCGCGGTAACGTACACCGCCGTCAAACCGCCGAGGAACGAACACGTGCCGAGAAAGAACGGCATCAATAGGCGTCGCATGGTGATGGGTTTCCTGGAAATGGTGGTTGGTGGTTGGTGGCTGGTGGTTGGTGATGATGGAAAGACGATCCTAGCTGTTCGCCTATCCACCAACCACCAACCACCAGCCACCAACCACCCTGCTGCAAAATCTTACCCGCCGCACCAACCCATTCTTGACAAAAAGTGCGGTTCGGCCTGCCGAAATGACCGCCGCGCGCCGGCATAAAACGAACAAAGCCCGCGGTCGGTTGACCGCGGGCTTTGCAGCTTACCCGTTTTGCCGCTTGCGGCTTTGCCTACTTCGACAGATCGCTCTCGATCTCGGCCAGGTTTACCTCGTGCTGGTCCTCCAGCGGCATGGCGGCGTCGTAAACCTTTTCCCAGTTCGTGTGCCGGCGGTCGTCCCAGGCGGGATACTTTTCCATCTCGCGCTGGCACTCGATGCAAACCGTGGTGTACGGCAGCGCGTTGAGCCGACCAACGGGAATCCGACTCTGACAGACTTCGCACAGGCCGTACGTGCCCTGTTTCAAGCGGAATAGGGCCCGTTCGATCTGGCTCAACTCGCGGGCGTCGATCTCGGCAAGCTGCGAGGCCATCTCGTCGCTGCCGGACTCGAAGGCGGCGTCCGCGGAGTCGCCGGGCGAATCGGTATTGATGTGATTCCGGAGATTATTCAGGTCCTCCGCCAGTTTCTTGTTGAGATCTGCGCGGCGGCCCACCAGGGACTTGTGAAGTCGCAATAAGGCGTCTCGTCTAGCCATGGCTCACCACCTTTGTGGATGTTGGGGTCGTCGGTTTCAGGTTGCGGGCTTCCTTCCCTCCGTCCAAACACGGCATCCCATCGGGGCCTGCCGCCTCCTCCCGCACGTCCTGGCTTTGGGTTGAGGAGTAAAGAAAACGGATGGTCTCAATTGCAAAGGCTATGCCAGAAATCCGTTTTCTAACCGTGCTCCCACGAAATCGTCAACGACGCCTGGAAAACCAGCGAAATCGTTTGCGGATTTTTCGTCGGGCGTCCGGGGCTTGGTCGGCGATGGCTCATTATTGAACAGTAGGCTGCCGGAAAAACAGCAGGCGTTCCTTTGTCGAGCCTAGGCCGCACTCGTGTCCCTCGGAACCGACGCAAGTATAACCGACAAATCCGCGGCCGGTGGTCCGGCGCCGGGCGAAACTTGAAACATTCGAGGAGTTCTGACTCATTATTAGGCACGGCGTCGAGGGGACCGGACGACCATGCGGCCCAGGACGAACCGTTGGCTGTAGGGTGGGGGGAATTGGCGTCCGGAATGGCCGTCACGGTTTACCGGCACCGACCGGCTGGACACTTAGGAGATGAGGTTCCTGGCCACGGACGTGCTCGAATTCCAGCCGGACCGCGAACGGCGTTTCGTAAAGCCACTGTTCGTAGGCGCGGTGGTAAAGGATTTGACGGGCGGTACGACCGGGCGGGCCGAGCAGTTGACGGACTTGAGCGGGCGACATTCCCGGTTGCACATGCTTGAGCCGGTCCGTGCGTTCGGCGTCCGTCAACGGCCTGTCGGGAGCGAAGGAGGGTAGCGCTTCAGGCGGCGGTTGCCCGGCTGCCTGGGACAGGCTCGCGAGCAGCAAAACCAGGGCGGACAGCGCCAGGAGTGCGCGGGGCCGAGGCGAGTCGGGGACGAAAATCCCCGGTGCGTATACCAGTTCGTTAAATCGGCGCACGGCATTGCCTCCCCCTTAATTCTCGTAATCGCTCACCGGCATCAACTTCTCCCCCCCTTACGAAGGGGGGGTAGGGGGGGTTAAGAACGGTTGAAGTCCTCCGTCATGGCGTCCTCTCCACCCCCCTGCCCCCCTTCGTAAGGGGGGTGAGAACGGTTACTAATTCTCTTCCATCGCGCTTAACATGCCCGCAAACTCACAGCCCGGCGCAAGATACCACACGCGCGGCGTCATGCCCTTGCGCAGGGCGGCCGGGTCGAGCACACTGGTCGGCTTGTTCGCCTTGATACCCAGGAGCAATTCCGTCAACGAACGCGGCCGTTCGTATTGAATCACGCGGAAATCCCCGCTCGTGCCCGCGGCTTGCTCGGCGAGCAAAACGGCGTCGTCGAGGCGGCCGATCTTGTCAATCAGGTTCAATTTCAGGGCCATGTCGGCAGTGTAGATGCCGCCGTCGGCGCGGTAACGCTGGTAGGGTGCGGCGGGTTCCTTCAACCGCACCGGCGCGGCGTTAACGGGCGTGATGTCCACGGGTTCGAGGAGCTTGTCGCGGTTGAAGTGGTCCGGACGGCCGGCGACGACGACTTCGAGGAACTGGTTGTAGGCGTGATCGACCATGTCCTGCCAGACCTGGCGTTCCTTGCCGTTCATTTCGCGGAACGGTGAGCCGCTGTCCTTGATCTCGCCCTGGCGGATGGTGTTCATGACAATGCCGTGCTCGTTGGCCAGCTTCGCGACGTTGGGAAACGCGGCATAGACGCCGATAGAGCCGGTGACAGTGGTGCGCTCGGCGAGGATCGGTTTGCCCGGCATCGCGACGTAATAGCCGCCGGACGCGGCGATGCCGCCCATGGAGACGACGATCGGCTTGGCGTGCGTCTTTTTCTGCGGGTTGCCGTCGCGCAGTTCGACGAGTCGGCGGTGCAGGTCGTCGCTGCCAGTGATGCTGCCGCCGGGGCTATCGATGCGAAAGACGACGGCCTTCACGTCGTCGTCCCGGGCGGCCTGTTCGATCTGACGCTGGGGGAAACTGAGCAACCCTTCCAGGATAACGCCGTCGAGGCGGATGATGGCGATCTTGTCGCGAGCCACCTTGCTGCCCGAATAATAGTGTTCGTTGAGGACGACGTTGGGCGCGTCGGGATCGACGCCGGTCCGCAGGAGTACGCTGGCACACAGGATGACAAGGGCCAGGGCCGCGCCGAGGTTGAGCAACAGCGACAGGCTGAACAGGCAGCTGAAAAACGGCGTCCGGGGCCGGTGCGGCGGCGGATTGCGTTTAGCCGGCGGCTCAGCGGCAGGCGAAGGGTTGCCTGCTAAAGGGAAGGTCGGCACGGGTGGCTGGGGGTCGGTCATCGCTCGGAGCCTCGGGGAAAGATCGGCAAGGCCAGATGCTGTTTCCGGAGTGGATGATACCGGAAAAGGAGTTGGTTGAGAAGGATTGCGAGTCGGGAGCCGTACAACCGACCTGGAATTGGGCTGGGGTGGGTTGCTACCCTGGGGGGGGTAGTGGAGGAACCGAGGCACCGACGAGGACGGGATCGTGACATTGCGCTGTGTGCTGGACGGCTTGTTGTTGCGCGGGTGCGTGGGTGCGGACGACCCGTCGTTGGTGGCCTACGACGGGCCGGAGCCTTTTGTTTTAGAAGCGTTGGAGGCGCTTTATTACGAGGTCGTGTCGGCGACGGCGGAAGAGTTAATGCGGCTGGAGCGGGGCCACTACCGGCTGTTGCGGCGGGCATCGGACTTTGCATACAACGCGTTCTAACTCGACTTGCGGCAGACCGCTGTTGGGTGATGACATGCTACCCTGCCTTGTTTGAGCCGCCGCGCGCGGTATAATAGCGTGTCGCGTGTAAGCGACCCACGGGGGCGAATTGGTTTCGACCGGGTACCTTGAGGTGTAGGTGGCGTGTCGTGGTTGATCAGTTGGCCACGTAAAAAGCTGATCACACTTGATAACTGCTGAACCGCAGTTCTCCATGGCTGCCTAACAACGGCAGCCCCATGCCCGGAAGCTTAGCCTGAGAGGTTTCGGCTTGGACGCTAAATCAGGATCGCGGTCACCTGAAATCGGTCTTTCGGGACCGGTTGCACCCTCGGCGGTGACGGCTAAATTTACAGGGGGATAGTTTCCTCCCAACCCTGCCTGCTGGGGAGGGCGGAAGCGAACGCGACGGCGGGACTGCAAGGTCTTGGCCGTCAAAAGTAAACAGGATACACACGTAGAGGCCGACACTGATATGCTTCGGGACCGGGGTTCAATTCCCCGCGCCTCCACTTTTGCGCGCCCTTCTTCACCACCCTGGAAAACAGCACAAAAGGCTTGTTTTCCAGGGTTTTCTTGTCGGCTCACTTTAGTCGTTTCCGTAGACGGAAATCTCAGGAAATCGCCCGAATTAGCCCCCAATAGAGCAAGGTTTGGGCTAAGGTTTTTTGGGGGCTTTCCCGCGGTTCCGGTGGCGGCCAGGCTTTCGGCTGCCGGAGCGCTGGCGGTAGTGGGGATCGGCAACGCTTGCACGGCGGCGGCCAGGTCGTAGGCCCGCGAATGCGTGTAGCGGCTTGTCATGGAGTAGGTCGAATGGCGGGCCAGGTCTTGATGCTCGCGCGGTGAAACGCCGGTCTTGCCGATCATCGTGATGTACCCGTGCCTGAGCGAATGAAAATCGGCGTAGCGGCCTTGCGCGTCGCAATAGGCCAGGAAGTCGCTTTGCTCGGCTTCCGCCCGTTGGCGGGCATCCTGGAAGCCGGAAAGCCATTTCACGCGGGCCTCTATCAAGTCGGTCCGAATCGTATAGACGGCCTTGCGTCGCCACTTGCCGGGCCAGACGGGTTCGCCAGCCAGCTTGTCGCGCAAGAAGTCGCCCAGGACGCGGGCCACGTCGAGGGGCAGCGGTTGCACGGCCAGCTTGCGATTCTTGGTACAGGATGCTTCCACGGTCGCCGTCGGCGCGTCGCCGTCGAGATGGAAACTCTCCGGCGTCATGCTGGCCAGCTCGGAAGCGCGGAAGCCCGTGGCGGCGGCCGCCAGGTACAGGAAGTAACGCTCCATGCCGGTCAGACAACGGATTGACTTCGGGCTTTGCCGGGCGGCGTCCAAGAGCAAGCCGAGTTCATCGGGAGATAAATCCCTCCGCGCGTGGCGAACGTCGCCGGTGTAGGCAAACCTGGACAGGCCGGCCAGCGCGTCGAGAACACTGCGCTTGTCGCGCCACAACCAGCGTGTGAACCCTTTCACGGCAGCAAGGTAGTCGTTTACGGTCTTCGTGTTCTTGCTCTGGCGAAGGGAACCGAGAAACTCGACAGCGGCGGACGATTGAATGTCGCCGATCTTGATGAAGCGGCAGCCGTCGAGAATCGCCGTCAGACGGGAAAAGGTTCGCGCCACGTAATCGGAGGTGTTCCCCTTGGCCGCCAGGTAGCGGCGGAAGTCCTCGGCGTGATCGGCCAACGGCCTCTTGGCGTGTTCTTCGCACGGATCGACAAGGCCCGCGTCCAGCCGAATGCCGCGGCGCTCCAACTCGGCGGCCTTGTTCTCCGTCGCCTTCTTGTCGCGGTAGCCCTTGACGCGGTGCCGTTCGCCGTCGGGGGTGTAGTAGCGAATGTGCCAGGTGCGCGACTTCTTTTTGGTTCGCTTCCCGGTTTTGGGGTCGGTGACGGTGTAGCTCGGTCGGAAGACCTCGGCCATGACAGGTTCCCTTTCTCAGAGGCGGCCGGCCAGCGTCGGGGCCTCTGAGTTCCCCGACACCAGCGCGGCCAAAAGGACGACGAATCGTAACCCAGCGGGGGGCGAAATTCAAGGTCAGCTGTTCGCGGTGACACCCTGGTGTCAGCGGTACGGGCCGGGGTTCTCCGTCACTTCCGGGGCGGCACCTTCGACGCGAACACACTTCAACCCCAGCGACCGCAAGGCGTGCTTCAGCAAACGACGAATGCGGATTGCCGGCGGCACGTCGTCCGGCAACGCCCGGAACGTCAACCGCACCTCGTCGCCGACCGGGGGGTTGTCGGTCATGCGGATGCCTCTTGGGGTTCGCTCGGCGGCTGCGCGCCGCTGGTCAACGCGCGGTTGCGGCAAACGTGGATGCCTCGCCTCGACGCTTCGCGCAGCAACGCCTTGTGGCAGGCGCTAATGTCCGGGCCGCTCGCAACCCGCTGCCACGGCGCAACGCGCGACGTGCGTAACCAACCGTGCCACGTCATGGCGTCCCCCGCGTCGTTGTCGGTCGGGGTGTCGCCGCCGCCGCCGCCGCCGCGTTCGCCATGGTCCGGGTGTCGCCGATCATCGTGGCCAGCTGGTGCGAACACTGCCGGACCACGGCGACCAACTCGGCCGGAACCCGCTGGCGCTCCGGCCAACCGATCCAGACGCCTCGGCCGTCCGATTGCAGTTCAACGCCCAACGTCTCCAACCGCGTCAGCGCGTCGAGCACCGCGGTGGTGCTGAGCGTCTTGTCGGCCTCCGTCGTGTAGGGTGGCACGCACGGCGGATGGTCCAACAAGGCCCGACACCGACGGCATTCAGCCCGAAGTCGCCTCCCTCCGGTGCGAATCTGCATCCAACCGATCAGCACCCCGCCAGCCGGCCCGCAGCGGTCACACGGCTGAATCGGCCGCGGTGGGGCTGGTGGCGGCGTGGCAATGCCCCGCGCGGTCAGTTCCTCGACCACGGCGGCCCGCAGGCCAGACGACAGCTTGCATTCCCGCAGCAACCACCGCAGGTAGTCCGCAGGCACGCCGCCGAGGGGCTGGTCCTTGTGTTTTCCGAAGGGCAAAACGGTTGCTGGCGGCATTGTCGGCGTCCTCTTTTGCTTCGGGGTGGTACACGTTGGGACGCGTACCACCCCAAAGCAGCTCTATACTTTCCTTTTCTTCAAAAATGCTGAAAAAAGTAACGCGTGCATTAGTGGGACACGAGTACCAACGAGTACCACCCGTCCTAAAACACCCCTTTGGCCGGTTGCGCGTCGTCTTTTCGCGAAACCGACTGGGGTGGTACGCGTACCAACGTGTACCACCCGTCCTAAGACACCTCTTTTGCTTCGGGGGTGGTACACGGTGGTCCACGGACCCCCGTCCTAGAACACCCCCTCATCCGGTTGCGCGTCGTCGTTTTCGCGCAACCGGATGCCGACATACTGAATCCTGCGCTTCCCAGCGTGGCGGGGCCGGTGGTCGTCCAGGTTTGGCAGTGCGGCCCGAAGGTCACGCCCGAAGCTGTGTTCGGTGCCCGATTCCTTCTTGCCGACGGTATCGCACCAGCCTTTCCAGCGGTCAAAAAGGTCGCGCGCGAACACCTCGTAGGCGGGTCCAAGCTGACAGCATTCCCGGATGAACGCGCCGATGGGGCTGGCAAGGTCTTCCATGTCCTCAACGAGAGGGACGGACGACGGGGGTTCGGTGAACCGTCCCCGTTCCCGGAGCAAGCGCCAGCCGCTCATCGCCCACAACAAAATGGAGGGCAACTCCGCAAGCAACTTGGTCGTTAGCGACTTGTCCTCTCGGCCGTAGAAGGATTCCGTTTGCCGAAGAATGACCAGGCGGCCCACCAGCGCGCCGCTGGCGTCCGTTAGCCGGGGAAGCTCGTTGGTCAGGATCATGAACCGCACGGGTAGCGTCGTCGTGACGTGCGGCAGGTTCTTGCGGTCGATCGTTTGCGCGTCCTCCCCGGAAATCGAAAGCAACCGCTCGACCACGGCGGCTATGTCCGTCCGGCCGCTCAACCGGGCGTCGCTGATGATCGCCAGCGTCTTGCCGAGTAACGGCCACAAGCCGAAATTGGTTCCCAGGCCGGCAAGGGTAGGGGACGCGGTGTTGTGAAGGCCGATCATCGCTCGTAAGACCCGCGCGATGGTGCCTTTGCCGGAGCGCTTCGGCCCGACGATCATCAGGATTTTGTCGAAGCTGATGTCGGCAAGCAAACAGTACCCGAACCACATGAGCAAGGCTTCAATCGCTTGCGGGTCGTTTGGCCAAAGCCGGTCCAGGAACGCCAGCCATTCCCTCGGTGGGGGCGCTAATTCGTTGAAATCGTAACCCAGGGCGTTCGTGGAAAAAAAGGCGGGCGTGTGCGTACATCGGGCCGGCTTCCCGTCCGCCCAGGACGGCAAGTGGACGAGCGTATTATTGCAGGCCAGCATTTCCGACGCGGGAAAGGGCTTGCCGAGGCCCAACCATGCAGGTGCGTCAACGGCACCCGGCAATAGCACCATGCCAGCCAGGGCTTGCAGCACGTCCGAGACGAGCTTACCCGTTACCTTGCGGGCGACCGGTGCCGGTGTAGGCTTCCCTTTCTCATCGGCCTTGCCTGGTTCTTCCCACGCTCGGACGGCTCGGCGGTTTTGGTCGTCAAACTCTTTCTTGATTGCCTGGGATAGTTCGCCGCGCAGTTCCTCGACCGGGAACAGGCGGTACGTCGTGCTGTCCCAACGGTACCACTCCAACCGCCATTGCCGCACGACTGCCCAATCGTCATGGTTTTGACCGGCCAGGTACAACCGGCCGAGGCGGTGCGGGTCGTCAATCGCCTCGTGGACGGTGACGGGATCGGCCGTTGCGTCTTGACCGCGTTCGGCCTTCGGCTCTTCGGGGGTGGGGGATTCACCTTGCGGCTCTTCCGTCGCCGGGTCGTCGGAAATCGGTTCCGTTGTTGGTTCGGCCTTTTCGTTGTCCCCAGGCCGTGCCTCGTCGCTCGTGGCCTCTGGGGTCACCGCTTCGTCTACTGCCGTCCCCGCTTCTTCGGTGGTGACTCCATCGAGCTTCCTGAGCTACAAATAGCCCGATTTTGCATGAAAACCGGCTGCCTAGATTGCCCAAGCCTTCCATATTCCGCCTGGAAGCTCGATGGAGTCACCACCGCTTCTTCGGCTGCTTCTTCGGCGCGTTCGTGGCTCTCGTTCGGCGCGGGGCGTCCGTTGGCGGGCTTTCTTTTCCCCGCGGAGAAACGGATTGGCTCCGTCCGCGCCCAGGGCTGCCGGGCCGGTTTGGCGTACGCACTGCAAAGGGATGCGATTGCTTCCTTTTCAGTGTAGGGGTGCCCGTCCTGGCTCACGCTTCGGGCATACTCCTTCATAATGGATTCGGCTTCCGTCCGACTGAATCCGTTGTCGCGAAGCTGACGGGCCAACTCCGACCCGGTGTCGTTGCGGGCCGTTTCGCGCCGTAACGCCCAATCGATCATGAACGCCGCCGACGGCCGGTCGTCGCCACTGCCGGTGGCACGCTTCTGAAACGTAGAATGGGGTTTTGCCGGCGGTACGGGGATGGTGGCTAGCACGGCTTCCAGGGCCGCGGGCGTGACGGTCTCAAAATCGTCGGGCAGGTGCGGTGCGATTTCGCCGGCCGAACCGACGCGGTAAAACTGGTTGCCGCCGGCCTTCGCGCCGTGATACCACGGCAACCAGACCTGATTGCCCACGTCCGGCGGCACGTCCTGTTTCGGGAAAACTTCGATCCCGACGTTTCGCCTGGGGTCCGCCTTCTTTCCGTCTACCAGCAAGATTCCGGCGGGGATCAGCGCGAACAGGAGCTTGCGCACCTTGGCCGCCGAGACGGGTTCCGAGAAGAAAATCCAGACGTGCCAACCTTTCGCGCTGCCTGACATTTCCAGATGGGCGACGATGCCCTTGCTTTTTAGCACGTCGATAATTTGGAGGGCGGCGCCGAAAGGGTCTGCAAGGGGTTTGTGGTGTTCGTCTCCGTCGAGATCCAGCACGGCAAAACAGGTCGTGCCGTCGGCCGCCGGGGAGTAGGTGCCGATGCGACACCTACCCCTTTCGGTCCCTTCTTTGCCGGACTGCGTCCGCCAGCGAATGGTCACCTCCGGCGCGGCAGCGTCGAGGTGGGCCGCCAGCATGGCGTCAAGGTTGTCCTCGCCAATGGCCGGGCAAGCCGATTTACCTTCCCAGGGAGGACGGAACGCAACCTTATCAATCCGGTTGAAAAATCGTTTCCGGAGCAGCGATATAAGCCGGCCCTGGTTGACGCCGTTCGCGGAGCCGTTTACTTCCGGCGGTGCGGTCGCTACAATCATGATGAATCCCTCGCGTCTAAAGTCTCTCGCCTTCGCCGGGTCGTCAGCCCGGTGCCGGCGTTTCATCCGCTCACTTTCAACCGGCGGCCCATTGCTCGCGTCGCTTCCAGGGTCCGCCGATCCGGGCAACGGGCGTCGATCCAGCCCACAACCTCGGCCTTGATCCAAAGGCAACGACGGCCCAACTTCACGGCGGCCGGCGTCTTGGCCGCGGCGTGCAATCGCCACCACGTCGCGCGGGAAATGCCGGCCAGGGCGGCGGCTTCACGGTCGCTAATCAACAGCGCGTTTTCAGTCGGTTGCGTTTTCACGGGGTTTCTCGCCTTTCTTGAGCCGGCGGTAAGTCACGAAAACGCCAAGGCGCTCCAGCTCGCGCTTTGCTTGGGCGGCTAACTGGAAATCCCCGGTCTGCCGGCCACGCTCCAGCAGCAGTAACCACACAGCCGGGTCATCGCGTTCACTCATGGTTCTTCCCTCCATAGAATCCCCCCCTGTGTTGACAGAGTGTTGACCCCGGAAAACGAAAAAACCCCGGAAAAACCGGGGTTTCATGGCGGCAGTGTTGACAAAAAAATTGACCTACTCGTCCTCGGCTTCCACGGTTCCCTCTTTCGATTTGCTGCCCTTCGGGACGCTCCCTTGGTGGGCTTCACGCAAGCGTTTGAACTTTGGATCCCGCGAAAGCAAAGACGGGTCGCAAGGAACTTTGCGCGCCACTTCACGCAACGATTGATTCGGGTCGCGGGAGTAGATCAGCATGGCACGTTCCACGGCGGTTAGTTGTGCAACTGGCGAACTACCCGGCGCCGGTCCGGCTTGATCCGCGGGCGTCTTCGCTCCGCTGTCGCCGGCCGTCGTGCCGCTCGAACCATCGGCGGCTTGACCCGCGGGCGTCTCCGCTCCCTTGGCCCGGCGCGCGGCGGCGTTTATTCCTTCGCGTTCTACCAAATCTTGCAGCCGGTCCAAGTCATCGACCCCAACACTCAGGGGGCGTCCCCCCAACACTTCGTCCGCTACCTGGTTGGCGACGGCGAAGGCAGTCGCGTGCGCGTTGTCCTCAGTCACGATGCCGGCGTTGACCGGCAGCCCCGTTGGATTGGCTGCGGTGAATTGGTCGAAGAGCGCGCTGACGACCTCTGCCCCGGTCTGGCAAGTGATTTCGTGGGCCAGGTTTGCCATTTCGTTGGGGATGACGCGACTTAACCCCTTCGGCCCGTCCGGGTCCAGCGGGTCCAGCGGGTCCATGCGTTCTTCACTAACGCGGCACAGGTACTCTTGCGGCGACAGCCCCGCCGTCAACGACAACAGCTGGCGTGCCATGCTGAGATGCACACGGGCGACGTTCCGCGCCGCCAATAAATCGGCAGGCAGGCAGCCGGAACCGGGAGGCGAGTTTAGCGGGCCGCATTCATAAATGGTGCCGTTGATTTTCACTGCCTTGGGCAACAGACCAGACGGAACCCGGCGGAACCGGGCGGGGGGCGCGGATGGGTTGGACATGATGCGGCCTCTTGGTGAGAAGGCCGCACCGCCGGGCCGCGCTTCTCACGACGCGGCCGGCGACGCGGCCAAGATGCACGTTCATTGTTCGCGGCGGGACCACGCAAGGCAAGGTCAGTCGGTCTCGCTGTCGTCCTCGGCCTCTTCCGGCCCTTGTTTGGACCTTTCCAAGAACCGCTCGATTGCCTTCGGCCGCAGCCGCTTGAACACGGCGGCGACTTGCGGATCGACCTTGCCCTCACTGACCAGCCGCAAGTATTCCTCCATCTCCGGCGCGGTGGTGAGAGTGTGCCATTCGTCCAGGTCCAGGCGGTCCGCGTCCACGGCCTCGGGCGGACGCCCGATGGCGTAGACGAGCAACAATTTCGCCGCGGCCATATCGCCGTACAGTGCCCGTGCGTACAGCTTGTCCCCCAGCACCTGCATCCGTTCGGCCGTCAGTCCGGCCAAGAGCGCGGACCGGAAGCCGGCCATCTGGCGGTGGGAGGGGTTGCCGCGTGCGAAGGTGTTGCCGGGCGCGAACGTCCCTTTCGTGGTTCGGCCGTTAACCTCCGTCTGTAACGGTTCGTTGGCGGGCTTCGGATCCGGGGGCGACGGCGCTTCGTTAAACGCCGTCTGTAACGGTTCGGTACCGCTTCTCGTTCGAGACGCCGACGCATGGCCGTTGCGTTTGTGGCCGTTGGTGCCGTGCCTGGTCGTTCGGTTGCTCATCTTGCCCCCTTGCCCTTCGCTGGGATCGTTCGCATTGTCGCCGGATCGCCCTATTCGCATTCTACCGCGTCCGGCGGTGCGGTCGGCCTTTGGGCCGTCTGGACGCCGAATCGTGCGGCAGACGGCGAATTTGGCCGTCTGCTGGTCAATCCTGCGCCCTTTTGAGGGCCGACGAAAATTCGCGGTAGGTGCGGCCGGCCGCGAAGATGCCCTTCACCGCCTTTGTTTTGGCAGCGAATTCCGCTTCCAATACTGCGTGCCAGAAATCGCAATAGACGCCACCCTCTTCGGCGCGGTTCTTGGGGGCCGTCTCGGTGCGCTCGACTTCGCGCGCCTCCATCGCGGCGACGTTGCGGCTAACGTCATCGGTGACGACGCGACCGTGAGCCATGACGAGGAAGACGCCGGCCCCGTTCTGTTGCACCTCGGAGAAGGAATAGAGGTTGGAGGTGCCTGCCTGGTTGGTAATAAGCGCCTGGAACGTCACCCACCACGCCGGGACGTTCTGGTGTTGGCTGGCTATCCCGCCGTCGCTGGTGTCCATCCCTTCCGCTTCGACCCGTTCGACACGGCCGGCGAGGCGCTGCACCCGCTCCAATTCGGTGAGGCTGATAGGCTCGCCGGGTTTCCAGCGGGGGTTGTTGCGGGTGCGGCGTTCCATGCCCTGTCTTTAGCGGCAGGGCGGCTTAACCCCGATTCTCACTGGCTGCGCAGCCAGTCAAAACCTTGACACGGACCCCCGTGGGACGGAGAATGCCATATGACCCACGGAGTCCCTGCCCATGCCGTAATGACCCACGGAGTCCCTGCCCATGCCGATCCGGTTTGGTTGTCCGAAGTGCAAGACGTGGCATGATACACCGGACGAAAGCGGCGGCATGTTGTTCAGTTGCTCCTGCGGCCAGTCGTCCAGTATCCCCAACATCCCGCCGAATGTTCCCCCATCGCCATTGGTTCCGATTCCTCTGATGCCCACACCGGCGACCATTCCAAAAATGGCCCGTGTCCCGGTCCTCAAAAGGGCATGGCCGTGGCACCGGTGGAGCAAGCCGGTTAAGTGGGGAGTTGCTTCCGCTGCCGGGCTGGTGCTGCTTGGTGTCGCTTTTTTCGTTGTAATTGGTCCAAGGGATGCTTCGAGCCTTCACAACAGCTACGCCAGAAACCCATCGGGTTTTAGGGCCGCTAATGACGGTCGGCGAGTAATGGTAACCGGCCGTGTCGTGGGATCAACGCATTCGTTGGGCGAAACCGTGATTCAACTCGGCACCAATCAGCCAGGTTACTTTTTCGTCAGGTTTGCGTCTCCTGGCGACGCGGCCAGAGCTTCCAGGTGCTCCACTATTATCGTGGTCGGAACCGTCGGTGCTAGAGATGGTGGAACAATTTTTCTCAATTCATCGAGCCTGCTTCTTGACTACTGAGTCTGGTCGGGCCGGAACAGGCTGGCGAAGTCAACGCTGCGGTGTACCGGGTCGCCCGCACGGCCGCGTCTGGCCCGTCAGGAGCCGTTGTTCCAGTTCCAGCGCCCAAGCTGCCCATCCGCGCGTAGAGGGCGTGCAGGGCGGCGAGGCGTTCCGCGTCGGTGAGTCCATCTCCAAACCCCTTCTTGCCGTCCGGCGTGGTCGGCGCGATCTTCTTCGGCGGGTACAGCCCTTGCAACTCGGCCTCGTCGCGGGCCGCGGCGGCACGGTCGGCCTTTGGGCCGTCTGGACGCCGTAGCGTGCGGCAGACGACGAATTTCGCGGCCCGCTGGTCAACCCTTCGCGCTGCCGTTCAGCGCCTCTTGGGATTTGGCCTCTTGCAAGGCGCGGTCGATCTTGGCGATGGTAGGCACGCTCGGCTTGTTGCGGCCCTGTTCGATGCGATTGAGGGTTTCCGGGCGGATGCCGGCGCGCCGGGCCAGCTCCGCTTGCGACAAGCCCAGCTGCCGGCGGGCGCGGAGGATGTCGCGAGCCTGGACGACGGCCAGTGCCTCCAGGGCGGGATAGTTACCCTGCGCATCCGGCGCAGGCAGGTCCGGCTCCCACAGGTCCGCTTTGCGCAAGAGCGATTCATAGGCCGCTTCGTCCAGCAGCACCATGCGCTTGCCTTTGACCTTCACGCGCCGAGGGGCACCCATCTTCGCTTGGGGTTCAGTCTTCATAGAATTCGCTCCGATGGCCGATCTTGTCCACGATCACGCTTTCGCCGTCCACGTGAAAGCGCAAGCGATAATCGCCGGTGCGAAGCCGAAACCAGCCGGCCAGGTTGCCGGAGAGCGGCTTGACGCCGCTGACAACGGGCCAGGCTTGCAAGCGCTGGAACAGCTTGCCGATGCGTTCGCGGATGACACGCGGCAGCTTGGCCAATTGCTCCAAAGCCTCCGGGCTAACCGTTACACGTGCCATTCCGTCATCATGCCCGGCATGTCAAGACTTGTCAAGGAGCCAGGTTTACCGTGCGTCAACCCTCCGCGCTGCCGATCAGCGCCAGCACGGCGCGGCGGAGCGCTTCGGGCAGGTCGGGCCATGCCGAGACGACGCGGGCCAAGTCGGGGTCGATTGGCGTTTCGTGGGCCAAGGGTTGGGCCAAGGGTTGCGACGGGGTTGCCGTAAGCGGTTGCCGCGCATCAGGTTCGGAAGTGCGGGACCGGGGTTCAATTCCCCGCGCCTCCATAAAAGCCGCACTTAGGGTTTTCCCTAAGTGCGGCTTTTTCCATGCACTTATGACATCTGGACGTGTCTGAAGGAGACCTGGTTCAAAAGCGGCCCGCGCGCGGCAACCAGTGGAATTCGTTTCATTTACCCACCCAAACACCCCCCCGAACGAATTTCCCAAGGTGCAACTTCTGGCCGGGCAAAGACTTAAAGCATTCGTCCCAGGAGGCGCCGCCACGCCACGTCCTGGAACCCAGGCTACTTCCTTTGCCACCCGAGTTTGAACCATGCCCTGAAGGAGGCCGAAAAGTGTCTGAGCAGGTTACAAGGAGACAAGGAGACAAGGAGACAAGGAGAGGATGCACCGCTGAAGCGGTCGCGCCAACCGTTCTTGCATTTTGTCTCCTTGTCTCCTTGTCTCCTTGTCTAAATCCGGCGGTCGGCCGCGTAAATACGGCAACCGGGAAATCGTCGCTGCCCTCTGCTGCGCCCTGCGTGCCGGCAGCGCCTGCAACGCTTAGAACAATCCGAACGGATGCTTGATCCAGTTGGGAACGTCGTTCCAGACCGACTCGGCGAAGTGTTCGACCGCGTGTTCGAGCGAGTCGGCCGCACCGGTTGCCGTTTTCACCACGGTACCCGCACTGTTGAGCAGCGCACTGACCGCGTGGCCCGGCTTGTCAAACGTGGCGACGATGAACTGCCCGGCCTTGCCCGCCGCCACTTCGAGGGCCCGTCCGGCGTCATCGACCAGCACCTCGATCGCGTGTTCCCCGACGGACACCAGCAGCGGCAACAATAACCCCGGCCCGCCCCCCGGCACGTACAGTTCTTGGACGCCCGTGGCCAACCCGGAGGCTGCGGCGGCCGACTTGGCCGCCGCGGCCTGCGCCGGCGTCGCCTGCTCAAAGGTCAGGAGGTCCTGCACCAGGCGGCTCTGCCCGCCCCCCGCCGTGTACCAGTTGGGAAAGCCTGCGTGCGACTTCAGGGCGTTGCCACCATCTCCCCCCGGACGGTTTTCCCCGGCCAGGGAGTACTCGTCCGTGACCCCTAGCCCTCCCGGCAAGAAGTGCAGTCCGTCGTGGTAGGAGATGTTGTGTTCCCGACCCCACGGCCCGTTCTCCTGCGGTTGCAGCTTCCCGTCGCCCAGCGCGTTGATGCCGGTCGGGTCCAGGAACACCGCCTGCAGCCGCCGCACGCCCGGCTCGCGCAGGCTCTCCTTGATGAATGCCTCCGCGGCGTAGCCGCCGCGCGAGAAGCCGATCACCTCGACGTCGTGCGGTCCGTGCTCTTGTTGCAGAATCTGGTGCAGGTCCTGCGCCGCGCCGTGACCGCCTTTCGCCGGACTGCCGATACTGCCCCAGTCCACGTCGATCACCCGATCCTTCCCATTGAGTGCATGCACGGCCTTGTAGGCCATCGACGCCATCGCCTTGATGTTATCGTCCAGGCCGTGGCCGCCGTCGCCGAACAACACGCTCGACGCGCTGAGTTGGGTGCCGTGGAAGACGAACACGTCCAGCGGCACCGCCGTTTGCGACAGCACCAGACGGTCTTCCAGCGCCTCCAGCGTCAGCCGCACCGACTGCCGCTCTGGGTTCTTGCGATTAAAGTTCATCTCAAGGTCTCCTTTCAGGGGTTTCGGACTTACCTTTCACTCACGCTACCGCGGGGCGAACGGACCCCCCGCGGGCGCTTCGAGCCGGTGTGGTTTTGTTGGAACCCACTGGCCCGAAGCGCCCGCGCGGGACGGGTTACAGTTTCAGACAGATCCCGGTGAAGCAGATCTTCTTCTTGAACCAGAGGAAGTGAATGGTCCAGCACTTCTTGAGAATGCAGAACTCCTTCCCAAACGCCGTGTGGCTGTCACTCCCCTGGTCGTGCGGCACGGCCTTACCGGAGTTCGGCGCGTAGAGTTCGACGTTGGTCACGCGGCCGTTGACGACCTGGCCCACGACTTTGTAACCCGTGTCGCGATCGACCCACAGGACAACGGCGCCGGCCCTCGGCAACTTCATCTTGGTGGTGTCGATGTTGACCGGAACCTGGACTTCACCTTGCGTTTGCGCGGCGGCCTGTTTTGGAGCTGCGAACAGGCCGATGAGGGCGACGGCAACCGCGACGGCGGTTGCGGAGGACGAGAAAAACCTGCGACACATTTTCCACTCTCCTTTCCTGGCGCGGGCTAGTTGCCGCGCCGAAAGTCCGAGCACAAGGGGACCGAGAAACCCGTTGTTCTCTGCCATCCCCGTGTGCCTCCGACACCAAGGAAACGCACAGCCACGATCTTTTTTCATTTTTTTTGCAAGTAGGCGGCGCGGCCGGTATCCTGAACACCCGTAGTCGTGTCCCCCGGCGAATCAACCCGGACGCCAGCGTGAATCAGCTGCCGTTTCGTGTGAAAACCCGAGGCCGTCCCAGGCTTAACTCTGGCGCGGCGTTCCTCGCGAGGACCCGTCATGGGTGAAGCAGGGTCGTTTCGCTGGCCCGACGATTGGCTACAGGCTCTGCCCGAAGCGCGGCGAAGTGCCGCGGCGGCTTGCTATTCGATGGGCATCGACTTCCATGAGGTGGAGGACATGGTTCAGGTCGTCAGCCTTAAACTCCTGCAAGCGAGTCAGAAGACCGCGCCGGCCGCGAAGCCCTTCGCCAGCCCGGAGGAGGTCGGCTCCTGGGCGTGGGTCGTGGCCCGAAACTTGGCCCTCGACCTGCGGCGGAAACGCGTGCGGGGCGGGGCCGTGACACTCGTGGAACCGGCGACGCTGGCCGCCACCGCCGCCGAGCCGGCCGCACGCGACGGCAATATCGCGGAGTACCTGGAAAAGATCACCGACCTCCAGCAGCGCGAAGCGGTGCGGCTGCGGTTCTTGGAAGACCTCGGCTTCGAGGAAATCGCCGCCCGCCAAGAGGTGTCCGTGACCACCGCGTTCAACCTCGTGAAGCGCGGCCTGGCGACCCTGCGCCGGAGAATGAACGATGTCTAGTATTTCGTCCCCTCCGAACTGGCACGAACTGGCCCGCCGCCAGCTGGCCGCGTTCGTCCAGACCGGCCGGGTCCGGCCCGCGCTGCCGGCGGGCAGCCGTGCCGAGGTCGTCGCCGCGTTGACCGCCATCCTGCTGCACTTGCCGTCCCTGAAGACTTACACCGCCGCGCTCGACGACGAACGCCGCGGACAGAAGCTGGAGGCCGACCTGCTCGCCCTGGATCCGCAGGACATCCCGGTCGAGACGATCGCGGGCGAGGGGTTCGCGTCGCTGTCCGACGACGACCTGGCATCGCTCGCCATCGACCCCACGGCGCTGCGCTTGCTGTGGGAGTTTCTCAACGAGTCCATGGCGGGCGCGACCGCCGGCCGGTTTTGGTGGGACGCGCTGTTTCGTGCGACGCCCCCGCTGCCGGAAGCGCCGCCGGCTTTCCGGGTCCCCGCGCCGACACAACCCGTCGCGCGCCGCGGCCTGTTCTGGGGCGGCGCGGTGTTGGCCCTGGCGGCGAGCTTGCTACTCGCCTTTCTGGGGGGACGAATCGGAGCGCCGACGGGGGGCGGCCAACCGACATCCGACGAGTTTGTCGCCCGGCTCTCCGACGAGGACGCCGCGCGCGTCCGACGCCTGCTGCAAGAGCGTCACGGCACGGAAATCCTGGTGGCCCAGGCCGCCGCACAGTGGGGACAGCCGCGTGCCGGTGTCAAGGAGCCGCAGCTAACGGTCGAGGGACCGTTCGATGGTTTTGTCACCGTCGTCGCGCTGGCGCCCGCACGCAAGCAACAGGTGCAGCCGGGCTTCGGCGTCAAACCGTATCCCGTTTCGACCGGGCACGCGTCCGAGCCGATCTGGCTGCCGGACGGCACGACCGAGGTTCTCTTCGTCGTCACCGAGACGAACGCCGCGGAGACCGTCCGCAGCGAACTGGACCCGGTGAACGCGCGGCGCTATACCGCGGACAAGATCGACGAGTTGCGTGCGCAACTGGAAACGCTGCTAAAGGGAGCGGGCTACCGCCGCCTGGCGTTTGGCCGGGTCGCCGTGCCGCCACCGGACAAGTGATTCCTCACCAAAACTGGAGGTCCGACCGATGCGTGTTGCATACCGTTTCGTGTTCTTTCTCCCGAGTGCCGTGCTCTTGCTGGCGGCGACCGCCGGCCCGGCCGCGGCTGATGACAGGCCGGCGAAAGAAGTCAAGCCCCACTTCTACAAGCGCGTGGTCGTCCTCGCGGTCGGGATCAATCAATTCCACTCCAAGGGCATCGGCCCGCTGACCCAGGCCGAGGCCGATGCCACTGCGTTCGCGGATTTCGTCGAGAAGCAATACGGCTACAAGGCCGACCGGCTACTCGGCAAGAAGGCCACGCGGGAAGCCATCGAGGAGAAACTCGCCGCGCTGGAAAAGGACCTCGGCCCCGAGGACGCGCTGGTGATCTACTTCGCCAGCCACGGGCATGCGTTCGATCTGGACGTCAAGAAGTTCGGCGTGAAGCGGGTCGGCTACTTGATTCCGACCGACGCCGACTTGAACCTGAATGACGTCTCCGACCCGGCGCGCTGGGAACAGGAGGCGCTGAACATGCAGACGCTGGTCGATCGCCTGGAGAAGATGAAGGCCCATCACGTTTTGCTGATTGCCGACACCTGCTGTAGCGGTTTTCTGACCAAGCGCGGCGGGCTGGAGGCACCCGAGGCGCGCGCGCTCCTGGTGAACAAGTCGCGCACGGTACTCGCCGCGACCACCCAGCGGGAGAAGGCGAAGGAGGGCGTGTTCACCCCGGCGTTGCTCGCCCTGCTAAAGCAGTACGCCGACGACCGCGACGTGGTGTGCGTCACGGACGTGTTCCAGCAACTGTTGCACACGGTCCCCGACAAGTCGAAAGGCACGATGACGCCGCAGCTGGCGCAGGTCGGTGAGGGCGACGGCGAACTGCTGTTCATCCCGCTCGCGGTGCCGGAGGAGTCGGTGAAGCCGGTCGAGGACGCGGTGCGGGCCGGTAAGGAAGACATCGCCCGGCTGGAGCTGGTGCGCGGCGTTTTTGACCGCGCGCGCAAGCGGGCCGGTCGGAAGACCACGCTGGCCGCCGTGGTGGAGGCGGCCGAGGCGCCCGGCTACTGGTTCGGCGGCGACGCGGCCGACGAGGCGCAACGCTGGGAGCGGGTCCGGGATCGCTTTGCCGAGAATGCCGCCTGGGGCGACCCGCTGGCGATGGCCGGCCTGCACTTCTGCTACGCGCGCGGCCTCGGCGAGAAGGAACCGAAGGTGAACGCGGCGGAAGCCTACCGTTGGGCGCGGGCTGCGGACGCCGTCGCGAAGCCGGCGGGCGTCGGCCGCTACTTGTTGGGCCGCTGCTACCAGTACGGGCTGGGTGTGACCGAGAACCCGACGACCGCGGCGAAGTTGTATGAGGAGAGCGCGCAGCTGGGATTTCTCCTGGGTCGTGTGGCCGTCGCCGAAGTGCGGCTGCGAGGCGAGCCGACCGCGGCGGACGCGGCGACCGCGAAGAAATGGCTGGAGGAGGCGGCCGAAGCGAAGGTTCCCGCGGCGCACCTGCTCCTGGCCGACGCCTACTCCAGCGGACGACTGGGGCTGACGAAGGACACGTCCGCCGCGCTGAAGCACTATAACGCCGCCGCAGACCTCGAGTCGGCGCGGGCGCAATTCTTCCTCTACCAAGTCTATTCCGGTGCGCAGGCCGGCGTCGCCGACAAGGACTTGAAGGTAGCGGACAAGAACCTCCGCGCGGCGGCGGGAAGCGGCTTCCAGGAGGCGCAACTGACGCTGGCGGCGGAGTATTATCAGAAAGAGTGGTTCGTCGCCCGCCTGCGTTTGAAGCAGGACTACGTCGAGGCCCGGCGCTGGGCGGAACCCGCGGCGAAACAGGGCAGCCGCGAGGCGCACAAACTGCTCGCGCTGCTGCACGCCCGTGGCGACGGCACGCCGTTCAGTTCGGAAAAAGCGAAGTTTCACTACGACGAGAGTACCGACCACGGCAAGGCCTTGGACGTCCAGTGGTCCATCAAGCTAACGAGGATTCTCTCGGACGAAGTGATCAAGCGGATGAAGTAGAGCAGAGACGTCCTCGCGCCAGCGAGCCGCCGGGAACTGTGGCGGCTCGCTGTGTTTGGGGGAGGAATGCCTGTTCGTGAGCGACGAACGGCGAGTGCCCGGAGTACGGGAGAAGAAAAGAGGACGCAGCTCGTTTCGGCGTCCGGTTCAATGTGGCGTTTTCTGCTTTCCACAGAATCGGATAACCTGTCAACGGCTCTCGTGAAGAAAATGGTGTCAACTCAATTTACGGTCATGGCCGTCAACTGCACTGACACCGTTCCTTCCCACGGACACCATTTCTCCTCCCTTGCCGCAGGCCGATCCCTGCTCCTGCTTCATCGTTTTCGCCGCGAGCAACCCTTCGAGGTACTCTCGAAACGGCGGGCAATCGCGAATGGCTTGAGAGCGATCGGAAAAAAGGAGATCGCGAAGGCGGCGCGTCCGCAGCGCGAAGCAAGGACGAGCGCGAAAGGCC
>JBBRLG010000046.1:0-21966 GCA_038231495.1 Gemmatales bacterium
GCGCGCGCCCCCGGGGGGCCTCCCCCCCCCCCGCTCGCCATTTTTAGTGACACTAACACTAAACCCCAACGCAGCAACTCGGCACTTGCCGGTCCTCCAGCCCTTCCAACCCCAGGCTGCGCCGACGGCCGGGCGGCCGGGGGTTCGGCCCGCGCGGCGGCCGTGGGCCGAACACGCGACCGGGCAGCGACCAGACCCACCGGCACAATCGCAATAGCGCCGCAACCATTCGAGCCTCCGTCGGGACACGACAACAAGATAAGCCGTCGCGGAAGAGCGTGTATGCCTACCCTACTCGATGACGCGAACGGCGAACACTAATCGTAACCGTTCACCGGCAACTTCTCCCCCCTTACGAAGGGGGGGTAGGGGGGTTAAGAACGATTGCAGTACGCGGGCATCGCGCTATTCCCACCCCCCCTACCCCCCCCTTCGAAAGGGGGGGAGTGAACGGTTACCACTAATCTTTCTACCAAATCCGGGTCTCATTTCTTTTGACACTGCGGCGCACGCCTGCCATGATGCGCACGGAGACAAAACCCCTCAGTCCGATTGCGCGGAGAACGCGTTATGCTGTGTCGCTGGCTTTTCACGCTGCTCACGTTGGTCATGAGTTGCTCGACCGCCTTCGCTGACTCATTTACCGTGACGGTAAAGGTCGTCGATGGCGCGAACATGCCCGTCCCGAAAGCCGACCTGTCCCTGTTCTGGGAGGCAAAAGACCGGGCCATGACCCCGGTAACCGACAAAGCGGCCGTCACCGATGCCGCCGGGAAGGCCGTCCTCCGCGTGGACGACTGGAACGAGAAACGGCCGCTGCTCATCCTGTCGGCCGACCGCATGCTCGGCGCTATCGTCGGCGTCAGCAAGGCCGAGGCCGGGAAGGAAATAGTCGTCGCGCTGGGGCCGACGGTCCGGGTGAAGGGCCAACTGGAGTGCAAGGAACTGAACGTCAAGCCCGACTGGTCGAACACGACCGTCGCCGTCGAGGGGTTCCGGGCGTTTTTCACGCAAAACAGCAGCAAGTCCGCCGCGTTCGCGTTCGTGCTACCGGCCGGAAAGTACACGCTCACCAATTACGGCAAGGATGTCGAGGACGCCAAGCAAACGGTCGCGGTCACGGCCGATCGCTCCGAAATCGACCTCGGCACGATCGACCTCAAAGCAAGCCCGGTCGCCAAATTGAGGGGCAAGACGCCGCCGGATTGGGTGATCGCCGACGCCCGCGGCATGAAGGCGGAAGCCAAACTGGCCGACTTCAAGGGCAAATGGGTGTACCTCGAATTCTGGGGACACTGGTGAGGCCCTTGCTACGCCGGCAGTTTGCCGGAACTGATTGGGCTGTGCGAAGACCACGCCGACCACCGCGACAAGTTTGAAGTGTTCGCGGTCCACGACGACACCTTGAAGACGTTTGCCGACCTGGACGAGAAACTGGTGAAGATCAAGAAGGGCTTCTGGCAAGGGAAAGATCTGCCCTTTCCGATGCTGCTCGACACGACCGCAAAGACCCACAAAACGTACGGCGTCCGCGCCCACCCGACCGGCCTGCTCATCGACCCGGACGGCAAGGTGGTCGGCGAGGCGACGCCGTCCGACCTCGAAGCGAAACTGCCGTCGGTGTCGCCGGCAAAAAAATGGGCGCGGCACCGGGACATGTATAAGCACACGAGTTGGTCGTTCACGTCGGGCGATTTCACACCGGCCCAATTCGCCAGCATGGTCAAGCGGTTTACGGACTGCGACGTGGAACTGGACGCGGAAGCGCTCAAGGCGAGCGGGCTGACCGCGGACGGCGGGCTAGCTGCCAGGCTAATTGGCGGGCCGGTGACGCTGCGAAGCATCGAGGAATTGTTTCTCGCCCCGCACGGGTTGGGCGTCGTGCCGGCGGCGGACGGGAAGAAGCTCCTCATCACCAAGCGGCCGGGGACGAAGGAGGCGGAATCGTACCTGCAAAAGCTGCACGCCAAAGAACTGACCGCAAAGCTCGACCCGCCGCCGGCCGACAAACCGGACGAAGCGAAGCCGCTGGAGATCAAGGAGCAAAAGCTGTTCGACGCACTCAAACTGATCCAGAGCGAATTCGATCTGCCTTTCGCGCTCGACGCCAAGGCAATCCAGGCAAAGGTGCTGGACCCGCAAGCGAAGGTGAGCGGCACCATCGACCCCAAGGACCTGCGAAAATCGCTGGCCAAGCTGCTCGAACCCCTCGGTCTGAAGGTGGAGGTTCGGCAGGAAGCGCTGGTGGTGACCGGACCGAAATGAACGATCCAAAGGCGAGCGTCGGGGCGTAAGCCCCGACGCTCGCCCGAAGTTCAAGCGAGTATAAACGCGCGGTTCCTTACTTGTCGCCACCCCCGACACGCTCCTTGACGGTCGCCAAAGCCTGCGCGGTCGCCGGACCACTCATGAAGTCGTTCTCCTTCGCCAGCTTCTCCAGCGGCTCGATGCTGTCGCGACCGCCGACCTCGCCCAACACCTTGCATACTTCCGTCCGCGTCATCCAGTCGGTCGAGGTCAGCAGTGGGAGGACCGCCTTCTCCACGACCCCCGCGTCCAGCGTCCGCAACACCTTGGACGCCTTGGCGCGGTCGTGGATGTCGGTGAGGCGCTTCGCGATGGCCTTCACGCCGGCCTCGTCCTTCGTTTCCGCCAGGGCGTCCATCGTCTCGGCGTGCATCGTCGGGTCGAAGCCGTCCAGCCGCTTGACGAGCGTCGGCACCGCGTCCTTGCCGGCCCAACGCCCCAACGCCTTCGCCGCCGCCGCCCGCGCTTCCGCCGACTGGTCGTTCAACAGCGATTCCAGCCGCGGCACCAGGTCGGCCCGGCGCTCGGCCACCGGCGGCGTCGCCGCCACCCGGCGCACCGCATAGGTGCGGCGGGTGGCGTCCGCCGACTTCAAATCTTCCAGCGCCGCGGGCCACTCCTCCTTCGTCAACGGCACCCGCTCGCGGACCGACGTGAGGGCACTCCGCACCAACGGCCCCTCGACGGGGTTCGCCCGCAGCGCCTCGTTCAGCGGGGTGACGCTCGCCGCCGAGCCGATTTCCTTGAGGATCAGGTACACCTGGAAGCGGACCTGCGAATCCCTACTCTTCAACAAGGGCACGACGGTCGGCTCGGCGGCCGGACCCATCGCCTTGAGTACCTCGGACGCGAAGATGGCGTCTGTCCCGCTCAGCCGCGCGACCACTACGCCCGCGTACTGCACGTCCGGCCGCTCCTTCAGGACATCAAACACGGCCGTGCGTACCAGGAACGACGAGTCGTCCAACAGTTTCACCAGCGCAGCGGGGGCGTCTTTGGGGTCGCACGCCGCCAGCGCCCTGACGGCGGCCGCCCGCGTCAATTCATCCGTCGAGGTCAACAGCGGCTGCAAGGCCTGCTTGAACTCCGCGCGGCGCTCGGCCGGCGGTCTCAAGGCCAGGAGGCTCGCCGCCCTTAGCCGTGCCCCTTCGTCGGCCCCCTTCAAGTCGGCCAACATGCCCGTCAAGTCTTCGGGCGCCGCCGGCACCGTCGGGTTGGGACCGACCGGCGGCGCGTTCGTGCCGGGCGCCGCCACGGTCAACGTCCGCGGTTCGGTGTACACCGTGCGACCCGACCCGTTTTCATACGACACCTGGGCGAGGATATTTAAGGAGCCTTTCGTCGGCGGCGTCAGAGCCAGCACGGTCGCGGCCACCGCCGCTTCGATCTTCAACGGACTCGACTTCGCGCCGGCCAGCATTTCCCAACCGTCCTTGCCCCGCGTGGGCGGCTTCAATTCGTCCGCGGGGCCATAGAGCAGGGTGAGATTGCGCAACTTACCCAGCGGGTCGGAGACGCGGGCGATGGCGCGGACTTGGGTCTGCCCTTGGGTCGTCGAGGTCGTGACCGGGCCCGGCGGCTCGACCCGGCCTTCCATCAGACGGTCGAGCTTGTGGACCGGAATGGCGTACCCGATGTTTGAATTCTTGATCTTGGCGACGGCCACGCCGATGAGGGTGCCCTTCTCGTCCACGACCGGCCCGCCGCTGTTGCCGGGGTTCAGGTCGAGGCTCAGCTGCACGTCGGACAACTCTTCGCCGTTCAGCCGCAGCGACGACACGGTCCCCTTGGTGACGGTGATGGCGGGGTTTTTCTGCTTGGGGTCCAGCGCGGCGCCGAACGGAAAGCCGAACGCCAGCACGGTCATCGTCTCGACCAGCTTCGGCGTCTGGGTGCAATCGATGGGCCGCGGCGGGTCGTTCACGCCGGTGACTTTGAGCACGGCCAGGTCGGCGTCCTTGTCGTCGCCGACGAGTACGGCCTTGAGGGACTGTTCCTGCGGGGTGCCGCTGCGGAAGACGACGGTAAACTCGGAGAACGGCGCGACGAACCCGCGGAACGGCCGGCCCGGCCCGATGATCCGCACGTCGGGCGGCGTGACGACGTGGTGGTTGGTGACGACGTAAACGGCGTCGCCCTGCGCCCGGAAGACGAAACCGCTGCCGCTCGAACCGAGGTCGCCGGACCGGGCCTTGACGTAGACGCTGGCGGCCTTGAGTTCGGCGAGGGGCAGTGCGCCGCCGTCGGCTTTGATCGGATCCTTCGGCGGCTGCGGGACGACGGGGGGCGGGCCGCCGTTTGCGGGGCCGGGATTGGGCTTTCCGACGGGCGCCTGGGCCATCACCTGTTGGGTGGGCGCCAGCTGCTGCGCGGCCACGTTCGCCTGCTGGGAGCGCGTGAAATACATCGCAGCGCCGCCGCCGGCGCAGAGGAGGAGCAGCAGTCCCAAGGCGACGCCGCCGCAGACCAGGCCGATGAGCAACCCGTTGCCTTTGCGCACGGGGGGACTGTCGTCTTCCTCGCGCCGCTGCTTCTTCACCGGAGGCTTGGCGGCCGTCCGGGCGGGGCCGGGTTTGGCTTGAATGCGGGCACCCGAATCGTCGTCTTCGCGCACGGGGGCGATGACGAAGTCGCATTCGGAACAACGGACATTGCCGGTCTTTAGAACGCGGGCCTTTCCGAGGGGGGTATGACATTCGGGGCAATCGCGAGGGAATTTCGCCACGGGATGACTCTCCGGTAACGGATAAAGCGGGGAAGCGCACCGTTGTGCGGGGAACGTCGTTGCAGTTCAGTGGTCACGAGTCTGAATAGTTGATTGTATCCGACCGGCGGACGGCTACAACGATTATCCGGCGGTTTGGTGGTGTCGGGCGTGGCAAAACATTCGGGGAGCCGCACCCCGGATGGCGCGCAGCGCCATCCGGGGGCGAGACTGATTGACGAAGACAGGCACCCCCTTGCCACCCCCTTCGCCGACCCTTGCCACGCCTTTGGCAAGGGACTAACAGCGCCGCTGCCTGCTCCTGACGGGTGCCGGGTGCCACCGGCGGCTTGTCCGCCCGTGGCACCCGGCGTCAGCGACCGGAGTGTCCGGCTCTTTCACATCGTTGGCGACCAGGTTAGGCAAGTGTCGCGAAGGGCGTCCCCAGGGAAGCACGGAGGCGCTCCAACAAAGTCTCGACTTCCTCGCGCTCGCTCGTCTTCAGTTGCAGACTTAGTTCGGTCGGATCGCTGCCGCACTCATTGAGGCAGTCTTCGACCACCGCGATCAGCAGGGCGGACTCCTGGTCTGAGAGGAGAACTTCTTGAGCTTTTGGTGACTGGGATCGTTCGTGTGTTTCGCGCAGACCGATGAGCTTGTCCGAGGCTCCATCAACCATTGCCTGCTGGTCCTCGGTCAACTCCCGCCGGGCAGCCATGCGAAAAGGAACCCCCCGGTGCATCAGCGTGGCCCCGAGTAACATGGACGCTTCTTTGTCAGACAGTCGAATCAGCATGTCACGTTCCTACCTTGTTTCAGGGCCATTGTCGTGGTCGAAGGAACGCCGTGAACTGACCTGATTGCGCCCACGCCTTCTCAAAGCTTTGCAAAGACGTAGTTTGGGGCACCGTAGCAAAGTACGGATCATGGAGAGCCACCGTCATGGCCTCGACGCCGACCACCACGGCTGTATGGAAGATGTCCATACTCCAATATTCGAGGGTGCCCGTTTTCAGAAAGACGATGGCAGGTTGGTTGTCGGCCAACACCCTTTCCAGTTCGACCAGATTCGACGGGCGAAGATAAACCTCGAATGCAGACCCGGAGAGCCGCATCAGGTTGCCGGCGCGGGTGCCCGTCGGCTGCGTATCGAGGAGTAAACGTAATTCGGCTTCGGTTCGGATGTCGCCGTAGTGCGCCAGCATCATCCGAACGCAGGCCGCAACACACGAATACTCAAGCTCCTGTTGGAAGTGCGGCACGTTGAGCCAACTGCTCGGCATATTGCATCATCTCCCGCTCGGTTTGCGGGTCGGTCAACAGTTCTCCCGTTCCCGCATCGATCCGTAACGTTCCGACGCGACCGATCACACCCTTTCCCGGCAGGGTAAACACGACGGGAACCGACCAGTAAACGCGCTCGCCGACGGTCAGCTCCGGGGTGTCACCGCCCAGTTGCGTGCTGAGTTCCTGCATGACGTATTGGGTGACTCGTTGCCGTGCGGAAAACGACGTAATGTTCAGCGCCTGCGTCACCCGAATGGTGAGGTCCAGCGTACTTTCCGTCGGCAGTGGCATACCGGGAAGGTGGGTAATCATGGTTTCTTCCTTCGCGTCGTCTAAAGCGGCGCTGCTTAGTTTAGCCGGTTTGGCGCTAGGTGCCACTGGCGAGCAAACCGCCAGTGACACCCGACGTGGACTTGGCAGACAATCTTGCCGTCAGGGTGGCGCGGCGGTTACTTCTTCTTCACGGCCAGATCCTTCATCTCAAGGAGTTTTGCTCGGCGGGCCGGCTAAGGCGACCGCATTCGGATCGAGTACCGTCATTCCGCCAAAACGCGAGAAATCACTTAAATTAAACGTTAGCAAGTGGGTCAGCCCGTGCGTTCGCATGGCAGCAACATAGCGAGCGTCATGGGCGACTTTTCCATGACATGCGGCAACGGAGACAACGGTTTGCCACTCGGTAAACAACGCTGGTTTGTCGTTGAGCAACGGAAACAGACTGAGGAGGTTGGCCGCCTCACGCCAACATTCCCCTACCGATAGACCTAGCCCATTGTTCGCAATCGGACGAGTGGCAACGACCCAGAATTCGTAGACGCATTGCGGTATCATGTGCAGCGAATCGCCGTGAGCCAGGAGTGTCGAAACAGCCGTCGCCGCGATGCCGTGCGTTGCGCTGGTCGGGTCGGTCAAACGGAGAAGAAGGTTGGCATCCAGCAGGATGTTCATTCGCCGCATCCTTCGTAAATGCTCTCGCGGCTGTCATCCATGACGAACCCTGGCGGGTAACGGTCGGCGCGGGCTTGCACGTCCGTCATCCAGGCATCAAACTTTTTTTTCCAGCTCTCGAAGGACGCCTGAGTCGGCGCGGGGTGTCCGTTGCCGGCGTCTGCCGCCGCAAGGTCCAGCAGCGGGGCGATCAGTTGCTCGACCGTCACGTTGAGCGCGACAGCCCGCTTAGCGAGTCGATCGAACATCTCGTCGGAAATGGTCACGGATGGCATGGCAGTTTCTCCGCGAATCTATGCGCGACGGCTACTTCTTCTTCGCGGTCAGCTCTTTCAACTCGTACACAAACAGGTCGCCGAAGCCGCGCGCTCGTGGACGCCCCGCCACGCCGCGCGGATCGAAGCCGGCGACGTACAGCTTGCCTTGTTTGCCGTCGAACACGGCTTGATAAGGTACGATGTCCAGTCGGCGGCTTGCCTGCAATTTGAACTCCGGGTAGGCATATTGCTCCAGCGTGCCGTCGCGCGTCAGCAGGAACGCGGTGCGCGCTTCGGGATCGACCGCCGCCGTGACGAATGGGTCCAGTGCTGCGTGGAATTGCAGGTCGTCGTCGCGGTTGGCCGACACGCGCAGCACCGTGCCCGACTTGCATAAGAGGAAGCGCCCGTCCGGCGTCAGCTGGAATTCGCCGCCGAGCGGTTGCCGGCCCGGCGCGGGGGCGCGATACGTCGCCGGCTTCTCGTCGACTTGTTTCGGCAATACCAATGCATCCAAGGTGCCGGGCGTGACGCCTTGGCTGGAATAGTACAGGCGTTTCTGGTCGGTCGAGAGTTGCAAATACGAACGGGTCCACACGCCGCCCCAGCGCGTGACGACCGCTTCCTTGGCCACGTCGATAACGCTCACATCGGTCCAGTCGCCGCTCCCGCCGCTGACGAAGACGAGGCCGTTATCCGCCGCCGCCACGTCGAACGACGCCGCGTCCACGGCGAAGCTCTTGCGCAATTCCATCTTTATTGGGTCGATGATCTGCACCTTGCTGCGGGTGCGGTCCGGGGCCGTTGCTACCAGGGTCTTGCCGTCGGCCGTCAGGGCGAGCGCGTCGGTGCCGTCGGCGAGGCGCAGTTCCTTGTCGCGCTTGCCCGTTTCCAGGTTGACGCGGCCGACCTTGCTCTCGGTGAGGTTCAAGTAGTACAGCCATTTGCGGTTGGGCGACAGGAAGACGTTGCCGATACTGCCGCCCAGCGGGATGGTGGCTGTCGGTGCCAGGTCCGCCTTCACCAGCGTCGGACGCACCACGTCGTTGATCGCGGGCGGAGTTTCGGTCGGCGGGATGTACGCGGCTTTCTTCAATTGCCACGGTTTGATAAGCGCGTCGCGGCTGCCGGAGAGGGTCGCGACCCCGTCGTCGATGAAGGCGACGGCGACCAGCGGCTCGGCGTGCTTGCGGAAGACCTTCAACTCCTGCACCGCGTCGGCGTCCCAGAGCCGCACCGTCGCGTCGCTGCCGCCGGAGAGCAGTTGCTTGCCGTCGGCACGGAACGCCACGGCTTTGACGCCGTTTTCGTGGCCCGTGTAAACGTGAATTTCCTTGCCCGTCGTACTGTCCCACAGCCGCAACGTCCGGTCGTCGCTGCCCGACAGGATGCGCGTGCCGTCGGCGGAGAAGGCGGCGCACACGACCGAATTGGTGTGGCCCGTCAGCGTGTGCAGCACCTTGCCCGACCGGGCGTCCAACACGAAAACCTTGTTCTCGCCGCAAACCAGGGCGCGTTCGCCATCGGGTGCGAACGCGACGGCGTTGATGTACTTCGCCGCGGCGTCGGACTTGAAGTCCGGGACCGATTTGCCCTTTTCGAGGTCCCACAAGAGGATTTGATGGTCGTAGCCCGCCGACAGCGCCCGGCGGCCGTCCGGCGTAAAGGCGACGGCCGTCACCAGGTCTTCGTGGCCGTCGAGGCGCAGGATTTCGCGGGCCGTCGCCACGTCCCACAGGCGCACGCTGCCGTCCTTGCCGCCGGACAAGAGCCGCGTACCGTCGGGCACAAACGCCACGCACCAGACCGAAGCCGTGTGGCCGATGCAGCGGCGCAGGTCGCGGTTGGCCTCCACGTCCACGATGCGCACGCTCTTGTCGGCGGCGGCAATCGCGGCCAACCGGCCGTCGCGGCTGAAGGCGATGGCGTTGGCCGGGCTGCTCTGCGCTTCCAGCGGATCGACCTCGCCCGTGTTGTCGGCGAGCGTCTGGCCCAACGACCCCGGCTGGATCGGGCTGCCCAGGCGCAATTCGCGCACCACGTCACCGAAGCCCTGCACGACGACTTGCCGCGGCACCTGCGCGCCCGGCACCTTGAGTGCGCCGAAGCTCTTCGCCAGTGTCTCGGAGTGGGCGATGCGGTCGAGCAGCGTTTCGGGCTTGACCCCAGCCTCGGCGGCGAGCGTCGCCAGGTCCACGTCGGCCTCGTAGCGCAGCGTCATCGCCATGACCACCTCGACGGAACCGACCTTGTTGCCGGTTTTCTCCAAAGCCTTGCGGAAGCGCTCGGCGTCGTCCTCCATCAGGGCGCGCGTCTTGGCCGCGGGTGGGTAGAGCGCCTTGATCAGGTCCGCGTCGGCCTTACTGAACGCCCTGGGGTTTTTGCCGACGTGGTCGCGGATCTGGTCGTCCTTCGCGATGATGCCGCGGGCGTGGCAGTTCATGCAGGAAACGCCGGCCTCCACCGTGCGGTCGGGCCGCTTGGGGTCACTGACGATGGCCGTCGCGCCCTTATCGACGCGGACGTTGTTGGCGTTGATGAGGATATAGCCTTGCAGGCCGTTGGGCAGGTTGAAAATCGCCTCGCCCGCGGCGTGCTGAAAAGTGTTGTCGGTCGAGCCGGGGCCGAGCGGGTAGGCGAACAGGTTGCGGCGGTCCGGCAGCAGGTTGTCGCGGTCGTTGAGGTTCTGCGGGATCGCCTCGAAATCGTACGTCCGCCAGTACGCGCCGTTCATGGCTTCGTGGCGTTCCAGCAGGCGGTTGTTGCGCGAGATGCCGGAGCCGATGAAACCGGCACGGGCCACGCGCTCTTGCTGAATGTCCACGGCCACATCGACGCGCAGCTGGCGTTCCAGTTCGGAAAGGTTCGTCGGCATTTGCAGCAGGTCGTAGTACAGGGGTGCCCGCGAAGCGTTGGCGACGAACCAGTCCAGCCGCACGCACGGTTGCCGCGACGCCGTTTGCACGATGACGGCGCGCGACACGGCGGTATCGACGAGCAGCCCGTACGGATATTCCGAAACGAGGCGATTCCAGAGGGTGCTGTCCCACATGAAATCGCGGAGATCGATCCGCAGCACGAGGCCGTCGGCGTCGATGGGTTTGGGCAGCGTGACGCGCGGGTGCCAGGACAGGCTGTTGAGGAGTTTCGCCAAGGCGTTGCGGTACGACTGGGCCTCGTCCGGCCCCATGCCGGCGTTGGCGAGCGGGGCGAGGCTGAAGTAGCGCAGGAAGCGCCGGCTGCGTTTCTCCTGCTTTTCCAGGTCCGCCAGGATCATCTCAAAAACGGCCGCTTCGGTGACGAGGGGCGTATCGATGTGAACCGCATCGGCAACTGCGCCGGCGTTGATCCAGTCCTTGAGGATGGCGAGGTCGGTGTCGCTAGGCCGCGGCAGTTCGCCGGCGGGCGGCATCTTGCCGGTGGCGACCTTCTTGTAGAGCGGCGACTGTTCGGCCTGGCCGGGCACAATCTTCTTGCGGGCCACGAGCTTGTCGCGGTCGAGGATGTAGTTGAACCCGCCTTCGATAGCCCCGTCCTTGCCGTGACAGCGATGGCAATTGGCGTCGAGGATGCCTTTCGCCTTCTTCGCCAGGGTTGTGCCGTCGTCGGCCCGCGCGGCCGAGCCGACGAGGAGCAAAACGCCCGTCAGGACCGGGAGGAACCGTCGGACAGTCGGGGTGAGGATCATCGTCGTCTCCGTCGCTTGCGCCGTGGGCGGCGTTGCATCGCGGGCCTGGGTTTCAGGTTACCAGTTTAACACGACCAGCGCAGCGAAACTTGCGCGGCATGTTACACGGGCAGCCCCTATTAAGACGAGTCAGAGGACACGGTCGATTGATCGCGTGGGTTTGTTGAGTTCGAGGAATAGCGAATAAAATCAAAATTTCTGTCGAAATTATGTTGACTTCGGTTGTGCCTCTCCATAAGCTACATGATGATTCATCCGGATTCAGCACCCCGGTGAGTTTTAGGGTTGGCCTCATGGCCAGGCCATTCCTATCCGCTGCGTAGCCAAAGTAAATGATTGAGGAATGAGCCTTCTCGGCTACAACGAGCGCGGGCGGTCGTCCTGCCTTCGCCTTTTCTCTCCCATTCTTGCATCGTAGGGAGTACGTCGGATGTCAATTTCCAAATTCGTTCGCCGCGTATTGGGTTTGAAACCCGCGCCCCGGCAACCAGGTAAAAGGCGATCACTTGTACCGTTCCTTGAACGGCTGGAGGAACGGAATTGTCCGGCTCTGACTTGGGAATGGGCCAGTATAGGCGCAATGGGCGGAGATACCTCGTGGTCCAATCCCAACGGTAAGGATTGGAAGGTAGGCGGAGCTTATCAGGCGGCCGGAAAGTACCCTGGACAGGCCGACGACGACGAGGTTGACTTCAACGACCCGTTGACAAAGTCCGCGACTTTGGACGTGCCGTTGCCCAAGCACATCAATAAGCTATCTATCACAAATTGGCGAGACACACTAACGCTCAATAACGATCTGATCGTGAGCGGTGGTGGTGGCGTTTTCGTCCTTTCGGATTCCTCCACCATTTCACTTGCCCCTGCCACAACCCTGTGGCTGACGAATCTCGGCCCCTCAAGTTGGAGCGATGGAATTATTACCGGCGCGGCGGCGACTTCACTTTTCATCGTCAACGGCACCGCGCTGTCTACCGCTATTCCCATGGGGGCCACTTCAATCCCCGGCGGATTGAGTGTTAACATGATCATTCAGGGGGCAGGCATTAATACCGGTAGCTTCACCATCATCAACGCATCCGGAAACCTATATCTTACTGGAACCGATAACATCATTGAAGTAGCAACCGGGGGTGCTCTCAATTTAAGCGAGCAAATCCCAGTTGCCGGCCAACAAAACACCAAGGGCGGTATTGCGTTGGACGCAGCTCATACCGGAACTCTGGCTGTCCAAGTAGATGCCGGGGGTATATTGCGTCGGTCAGACAGCATTGGAAGCACGCCCGGCATTGTGGACCAGGTTAATATCGATGGGGCGGTCTACAACCTGGGCGGGACTGTCCTGGTCGATAGTAACAACAGCGGCAATGACGTTATGTTGTACATCAGTGGCAACGATGTCGCCAATTACAGTTATTGGCAAAAAACAGGTGTCAATGGCCTGCTATCCGTGACTGCGGGCGCGAACCTCAAGGCGAAGGCTACTTACCAAATTGACATTGGCACGGTCGAATTGACGCCACCTGCCGGCGGCAACGCCGCCGATGAACTGGACGGGGCGGGGCTCAATTTCGGCAATGCCGTTGCCACCAAACTGACCTTCGTGGACTTGTGGGCCCCCATGGGCGTGCCCGGAACGGTTACGGTCCAGGGACCGGTCACGTTGGCGGCGAAAACCACGACGACGCTAAACTATAACGGCGGGAACAACACGGCGGATCTGCTCGATGTCAAGAACGGCGCCTTGACGCTGGCGGGCACGCTCAAATTGATGAGTAACGGCAGCGGGAAACCGACGCAACCGCTAAACTTCCTTGACGATAGTGGGGCCGCCCCTGCCATGGTTGGGGCTTTCGCGAGCATCACGGGTGACATCGTTGGCGCCATGTACGCTTCGCGCAAGGTCGTCCAAAACGGGCAGCCGACCTATTACGAGGTGACAATCACCTAGCAGCCGTGACGCGGGCCAGCCTGACGGTAGGAGGCGAAAGGAAGTCGTAGCCCCTCCTAACGCCAGGCTCCCATCATTCACACTACGGTGAATCAGTCTTCGTTCCTGACGCAATGCCGCGAGTCCATTTCGATGCAAGCTTAATTGGAGGTGCATTTATGTACTCCCTCGACCTTGTTTCTATGCTAAGCCGTCTCGCATTGTTCGCTAGTGCCTTTTTTGGGCCTCTCCCCCAAGGCAACCCGGACCATGTAATCCCCGTCGAACAGAAAGTGAGCGCGCTCGTCCGCCTTGCGCGCACCGGCAATGGGCAAGCGTGCGACAAGATCGTAGCCGCCATCCGTGAGAAGAAGGCCGAGTCCAAGGACACCTTGAAAGGACACCTTGAAACGAAGCAAGCGATACAGGTCGGACTTTTCGATCTAGTAGCAATCGCTAACCGAACCAAGCCGGAGGATGTCGGATACAAGACACGTTTTTTGGCGGTTGATAGCGCTTTGCGGAACTTAGATGCAATCAAAAGTGACGAAGTGCGGTTGAACAAGTTAATTGCTGAGCGCATGCTGGAGGAGCAAACCTTCGCGGAGGTTTCCCAACGTATTATGGCATTGCGCTCCAAGCGCAAACAACCCTAGACCGCTGCCAAACGTCCGGAGTGTCGCCGTCCAAAGATTTTAACTCGGGAGTCGAAAAATGCGGCCGTTCTTGTCTACATCGGTTCTCGCCCTTTGTGTCAGCGGCTTGGCCAGCGCCCCCGACAGGACCACCGAACCGGAAAACGCATACAAGAAGGCGGAGGTTGGCGATTGGGCGACATTTAAGCTTTCCCAAGAGGTTGGTGGAAAGACGAATGATGCGATATTGAAATGCTGTGTGTCGGCGAAGGATAACAAGGCAGTGACAGTTGCCGGTACGCTTACGATTGATAAGAAGGTAATGCCTTTACATGATTTAACGATTGAGCTTGCCAAGGCTTATGACGTGACAAACCCATTGGCCGAGGAGGGGGCGGAGGACGTAGTGAAAAAGGACGAGGGAAGGGAAAAAATCACCATCGGCAAGAATACGTACGATTGCCACGGTGTGACAATTACTTGCACTCGGAAAAACAGGGCCAAGAATGTGCAGGGCTATTATGAATATAAGATCTGGACGTGTGACGATGTCCCAATGGGGGGTCTTGTCAAGATGGTGAAGAAATCGTCCATTGAAACCATAACGTTGACCCTCGACAACAGTGGCACGGGCAAGTAAGCCACCAAATCCGGGGCTTCTGCGCCAGTTCCCGAAAAGACTGCAGTGCGGTCATTCAACACAGCCGGCCCTAATTAAGACGAGCTAGAGGAAGCGGCCGATTGCTCTCATGGACTTGTTAAGTTCGCGCGCCGCAGGGTAGGATAAGGGAAAGGAGCGAGCCATGATCGAATTTACTGAAGAACAGCGACAACAACTTGAGGACGGGCAGGCCGTTGATGTAACCGACGCCCAAACTGCGCGGCCCTACGTGGTCCTGCGAAAAGACGTGTTCGAGCGCGTCCGGCAACTGCTCTACGACGACGCCGACTGGACGCCCGAAGAACAGCTCCGGCTGCTGGCGGAATCGGGCAAGAGGGCCGGCTGGGATGATCCGGCGATGGACGTGTACGACCATTACGACGAGAACCGGAAGAAGCAATGCCTGTAAATCGCGGGTAGCGGCATGTTCTGGGCAAAGGGAGTAATTGGTCTCGCTGACGGCATTCCCCTCTGCTCGGCATTTCTTAGGCCCGACCTTGCCAGATCGCCGGATTTCGGCGGTCGTGAAATACCGCGATGACGGTGACGCGATCCGGGTCAACTCGATAGAGGACACTGAAAGGAAACCGGCGAACGACGCCGCGCCGGATGTTCTTGTGTACAACCTGATGCAACAGAGGTATCCCCGTGAGCCGGTTCAATCCGTCCCGCACGGCGTCGGTGAAAGCTGATCCGAGCCCGGCTTGCTTCTCGTACCAGTCCGCCGCCTCGTCGAACTCGGCCTGTGCCTCGGGCGTCAAGACAACGGGCAGGCTCATTTTTGGAACCGCGCGTGGGCGCGGGCCTCCACTTCCTCCCACGGGATGACGTTGGTGGGATCCGCGTCGAGGTTTGCCAGCCGCCGGTCGAGTTCGTTGCGTTGTGCGTCCGACAGCGGGTGTTGTTCCACGGACGGGGCCAGGCTGTCCCAAATCTCCTGGGCAAGTTGGATACGCTCTTCCACGCTAAGGCGATGCCGTTCGACGACGCGAATGGCGTCGTCGAGCGTGACGCCGGCTGCGTCCATTTCCGCGATTTCTTCTTCGCTGAAGTCCGTCACTTCCTCGCCCTCAAGCGCACCGGGCGCGACGGCCGACCGCAAACGACCGTTAACCAAATCGTGGAGAGCCGCTTCATCGGCCACGACGGAGAACAATCGGTCGAGGCTCGTGACGGCAAAAACCTCGCGCGTAACCGGATCGCTTATCAGCAAAATCAACTTCCAATCGACCTGGCGTAACTTGCGGTGCAGGGACAAGAGCCGGCCGATGCCGACCGAGGACAGGTGCTTGAGATTACGCAGGTCGGCCACCACAAAATGGGTACTCGGTGTCGCGGTCTGTAGGAGGTGGTCCAGCAGCGCACCGCCGAGAATACCAACGGCTGCATCATCGACGTCTCCCCCGGAAAATCCGAAGGCCAATACGTCGCTCTCCAACTGCAATTCCGGCCGAATTTCAACGCCTTGTGGGATCATTCGTTTCTTCCTTTCATTCCTTACTTCTTCTCCTTCAACCGCGCCTCCAGCGCCGCGCCGAGCCGGGGGTTGGACAGCAGTTCCGCCAGCGTCTTTTCGACGCGGTTGCGCAGTACACGCTCCGGGCCGACCTCCGCGACCAGCTTTTCCGCCTCTTGCTCCAGGGCCGCTTGCCGTGTCTTGTAGTCCGCGTCGCTCAGCGCCTTGACCTTGTTTATCAGCGCGACCACGGCCTCGTTGAACTTCTTCGACTTCTTGTCGTCCACACCGCCCAGGAGCCAGCCCAGTTCGTCCGCCAGGTCGTCGCGGCGGTCCTTCCACTCGTCATCCTTTAAGCCGCGGACTTCTTTCAGCAGCGCAACCAGCACGTCCTCTGGGTCCACCACGTTCTCGGCCAGGAAGCCCAGGTAACTCGCCAGCTGTGACGGCTTCATCTTCTTGAACACTTCCGGCGCGTGCTTGCGGGCTGGTGCCGTGATCTCCACGGCGTCGTCCATTTCCGGGGTTTCTTTCTCGTCCAACTCGGAAAAGGTGTCTTCGAGGTCCGCGATCTTGTCGTCGTCGCGCGCGTCGGCCAGGGCGTCGCGGAGCTCCGCCAGCGCCTTGCGGTAGTCGTCGGTCGCCGTGCCGCCGTTGCGCTTGCGGGCCGGTTCCGCGGCACCCTTGGCCAACTTTGCCAGCGCCTTCATCTGGTCCGGCGTCAGCCGCAGGTTGTACACCGTGCGCAGCGCCTGTACCTCCATGCTCAACTCGGCCAGCGTCGGCTCGGCGTCGTCCTTCTTGGTCCTCTTCTCCGGTTCCGCGCAGCCGGTGTAGGACAGGAGTGCCGCGGCACACAAGACCGTTGTCAGCAGCTTCATGGGATTTCCTTTCCGGCCGGTGGCCGATTCGTCGCCGACAGGTTAGCGAAATGCCGCTTGCGGCTTTGCAAAGCCGCAAGCGGCGATCGTGGCGGGATAGAGATGCCAGCAGCCTAAATCCGGTCCAACGAATCAATCCACCGAACTAGCTCCTCCAATGACTTACGGGTCAAATACTCGTGGCCCATGTCGGGGATCTCGCGGTGGATCACCGAATACTTGTGCTCGGACAGCACGCTCTTGGTGTCCACGATGGCGTCGCGCAACGGATCCTTGGCGCCGTTGACCAGGAAGAACGCCAGCGGCTGGTTGGCGACCTTCTCCTTCGGGTTGCCACTCAACGCCGCACCCGTCGTCGCCACGCCGCGAATCAGGTCGCGGTTGTGGAAACCGATGTACATCGCCATCTGGCCGCCGACGCCCATGCCGTGCGCCACGACCCGGCGCTTGTCGATGGTGTAGTGGTCCGTCGCATCCTTCACCGCCTGCTGGATGAACTCCGCCTCGCTCGGCACCCAACCCTTTTCGTTCTCCGACGTGGGCGCGACCACGATCAGATGGTTGTCCTCGCAGTAAGTGTCCCAGGTGTCGGTGAACGCCTCGATGTCCTTGTCCTTACCCTTGTTCGCCGGGTGCAGCCAGATCACCAGGGCGTGCGCGACTTTCGGATCGTAATTGTCCGGAATATAGAGGAAGTAGGTGTGCTCGCCCGACGCCGTCGTCCGTTTGAGCAGGCCGGTCTCGATCTTTTTCTTCTCGTCGTCCTTTTTTTCGTCGTCCTTGCGCACGAATACCGGCCTGGTGTCGTCGGCCTGGCGGACACTCTTGTCGGCCTTCTTGTCCTCCTTGGCCGGCTTGCGGTCGTGGATGCTCGCTTCTTCCGGCAACTTTTCCGGCACCTCGTCTGGCATCGCGATCAGCTTCGTGCTCAGCGTCTCGGTCTTGCCGCCGTCCTTGCGCTTGACCTCCAGTTTGATGTCCATGCCCGGCGCGGCGTGGTCGAGACCCGCGAGCAGCTGGTCGCGGTTGGCGATCGGCTGCAGCGCGACCGGCTGGTTGGGCGGCGCGACGCCGACCTTCAGGATGCGGTCGCCGACCTTCAGGCCCGCCGTGTCGGCCGGACTCTTGGGATAAACGTAACGCACCTCGACGCCCGGCGTGGCGTCGTCGCGCATCGGCAGGATGCCCAGGAACGGGTGCCCGTACGTCGCGACGGCACTCGACAGGATCACGTCTTTCAGCGTCACTTCCTTGTCGTCGCGCTTCAGCTTCACCGTGACGGGGTCGCCCTCGTACTTCGAGCCGAGCGCGTGCTTCATCTGGGCCAGATTCGCAACCGGCTTGTCGTCGATGGCGAGGATGGTGTCCTTGGCCTTGATGCCGAAGCGCTCGGCGGCCGAGGCGGGGTTCACCGACGCGACGACCGGGATCGCCTCGAACTCGTCCGCGCTCGTCATCGAGATGCCGAGTTGGCCGCGCTTGAGGATCACGGGAACCTTTTCGGTGCCCTTCTTCAGGCGCGGCAGGATGCCGTTGATGTCCTCCAACGGCACCGCGAAGCCGATGCCGGAGTCGTACCACTCGAAGCCGGCGGTCTCGCCCTCGCCGCGCGGCGACGCCGGTACCAGGACGCCTTGCACCCGGCCCATGAGGTCCACGACGGGGCCGCCGTAGTTGGTCGGCGAAATTTTGGCGTCGGTCTGAATGGCTCGGCCCCAGATGCGGTCGAGCGCGCTGATGATGCCGACGCTCATCGACGGCGAGTCGTCCACCGTCGGCGACAGGGTACGGCCGACGGCGATGGAGGTCTGGCCGATCTTGAACTCCTTCCGCGGGGCGGCGGTCGGCACCGGCAGGTCCTTGATTTCCTTCTCGCTGACGAGCTTGAGCAGGGTTAGCATGCGCGTCTGGTCGGTGGCGACGACCTTGGCGACGAACCGTTCCTTCTGACCGGGCACCGACACGAGGATCGAGGTCGGTTTGTTGGCGAAGTTGAACGCGCTGGACACGATATAGCCGTCGGCGCCGACGACGAGGCCGCTGGTGGGGCCGACGCCCTTGTGGATCATGCGCCCGCCGGGGCCGGCCGGGCCGGTCTGAATAACGTCGGTGCCGCCGGAGGTTTCGATCTGGACCACGGACGGCGCGACCTTGTTGACCGCCGCCTGCTGGGCCTGCTGTTGCAGGTCGGACAGGTCGGCGTCGTCCGCCGCCCGCAGGGTTTGCGGCAACAACAGCGCGACGGCCGCGACGAACATGAAGGCCGGGGAGTATCGTTTCAGCATGAGGAATCCTCGGATGGGTGGTCGCGGCTCTGACAGCGGTCGCGGGCCTTATTTATCCTTCGGCGGCGTCGAGACCGGCGACTTCTTCGCCTCCTCCATGTTGACCGTCACCGTCGTCAGCTTGTCGCCGCGGCGGACCTCTAGTTTCACCTTGGTGCCGGGCCGATAACCCTCCATCGCATCCTTAAAAGAGTTGATGCTGATGACCGGCAAACCTTCGACGTACACGATCAAGTCGTCCGGCTTCAGGCCGGCCTTCTCCGCCGGCGAACCGGGCAAAACGTCCTCGACGTAAGGCGGCGTGCGCTCGACGGGATTCGGCACCAGCACGATGCCGGTATAGCCGCCGCCGCCGATGATCTTGGCCTTCGGCGCCGTCTTGTAATCTTCCTTCAACCGCACTAAGTCTACAATGGAGAGCGTCTTTGAGACAATGGTTTTGGTCTTGTCGTCTTCCACGCGGATTTCCGTCTTGGCACCGATCGGCATGGCGTAGTTGATCCAGGTGTTGGTCAACTCGTTGCGCAGCTCCTTGCCGATGATGCCCAGCAGTTCGCCCTTGCGCGTGGTGACGATGCCGCCGCCGGCGCCCGGGTTGTTCGTGATGGCGTCGATGACGTAGACGTTGCCGGTGTAGCTGGCCTCGTGGATGCCGAGCCGGCCGTACAGCTTCGAGTACGACGCGACGACGCCGCGCTGCACCGACATCGGCTCGTCGCGCGACGCGATCTCGAACTCGTTGCTGAACGCCAAAACGTTCGTGCCGTTGACGGCCAACGGCCGCTTCGCCGCCGCCTCCACGTCGTAATACTCGTCCTCTTTCAACTCGATCTTGTCCTTGGTGTCGAGCTTGATGAGGGCCACGTCCAGTTCGGGTTCGGTGGCGACGACCTTGCCGTGATACATGTCGCCGTTGGCCAGGTAGACGCGCAGGTCGGGCGTTTCGAGGATGTGGCTGTAGACGGTCAGGATGTAGCCGTCCTTGCTGACGAAGAAGCCGGTGCCGTAGGCCGCCAGCCCCTTGAGGCCGCCGGAGCCGGCCAGCTTGACCATCTTCTTGTTGACCTGTTCGGCCACGTCCGCCACCGACGTGTCGGCCCGTGCCGACGCCAGCGCCCCGCCGAAGAGGGCGGTCAACGCCAGGGAGCCGGCGAGGATAGGGGAATGCTTCATTAGGTGTAGTCTCTTTCAAGTTTTCAACCGAACCGGCAGGGCACCTGCTCCACGAGTCCGCAGCGCTAAGCAAGGACGAGCGCTCGTCCTTGCTTAGCGCTGCGGACTCGCGGAACCCGTACTCGTTACTTCGCGGGCGTAAACTTAAACGTCACGTCGTCCCAGACGGCGACGGTCTTGTCGCCGTAGTGGACTTCAATCCGCTGAGGCAGTTGCCGGCCGTCTACCGCCTTGTAGTTGCTGAAATACAGTTCGCACGGGTCCTCTTCGCGGTCCAGGATCACCTCGCCGCCCAGGAGCGTGTGGTCCTTCGGCGAGAAGTACCACTTGGCCGTGAAGCCGGAAAACTTGCTCCGCAGCACTTCACAGTCGATGCGCGTCTTGGCGTAGTCCGGCTTGCTGCCGTCGGCGGGCGGCGGGTAGAACGGCTCGACGCCGCCGTGCGAGACATCCTCCGAAACGTTCGTCGTCCCCGCCGTCACCACCTGGCGGTACATGTACATCGCCGTCAACAGGCCGCCGCTGCCCAGCGGCACGAAATAGTTTTTGCGGTCCTGGTCGTTCTTGAGCAGTTCCAACTCGTCTTCCACGCCGTCGATCTTGGCTTTCACGAGCGGCCCGTCCTTCGCGCCCTTGTCCAGGATTTCAAGGGTCGAGGTCGTGCCCTTTCTGCCGCGAATCGCGCCCTTGAGTGTCAGCGACCAGTCGTTCGTCTTGAGCGGGCTGAAGTCGCCGTTCTTGGTGGCGAAGGCCGTCAAGAGCTTGTCGCGTTCCAGCTTGTTGAAATAGTAGTTGGCGAAGCCCGACTTGGCCTCGAAGAACTTGGCCGCCGGGCCGCTGGCAACGGGCGCGGGCGGCGTGGGTGGCATCGGGTTCTTCTGGTTCGGGTCGGCGGCGGGCTTGGCCGGGTCGTCGAGTTCCTGGCGCAACACGCCCATGAGGCGGACGAGGATTTCGCGCTTCTCGTTGTCCCGGCGGTAGGTCAACGGCAGCCGCCAGCCGCGCGGGTAAATGCCGAGCACGTTCTTGAAGTTGTTGGCGCTGGTCATGGGCCGGCCCGCGAAGAACAGCAGGTTGTCGCCGGAGTCCAGCCCGCGGCGGCTGGCGTCCGACGGGATGATCCGTTGCACGATCATCTTGTTGACCGGGCCGTCTTCCGACTCAGTTTCGACCAGGGCGCCGGTCGAGGCGTGGTCGGTGTCCAGGCCGGCCCGCAGTTGGCCCATGAAGTTTTTGATCTGGTTGATCGAGATGGCGTAGCCGACGCCGGAGTTGATGCGGACGCGCTTCTCGAACGAGCCGCGGCCGTTGATGCCGATCAACTCGCCGTCCATGTTAAAGAGCGGCCCGCCGGAGTTGCCGGGGTTGATCGACGTATCGACCTGGATGCAGTCGGTGTATTCGAGCAAGCCGCCTTCGGGGAACTGGTAGCGGTGGACGCCGCTGACCATGCCGAACGTCACGGTCGGCGTGAAGTCGGTGGCGAGCAGGAACGGGTTGCCCATCGCCAGCGACCAGTCGCCGGCCCGCGTCTTGTCGCTGTCGCCCAGCGGCGCGAACTTGAACTTGTCGCCCTCCTTCTTCGGCAGCAGCTTGATGAGGGCCACGTCGCCCACCTTGTCGATGCCGACCAGGACGGCGTCGTACAGCTTGCCGTCGGGCAGGCCGCACTTCATGGTGGTCATGAGGGTGCCGGGCGCCATGACGACGTGATAGTTGGTCAGGGCGTAGCCGTCGTCGCTGATGACGACGCC
>JBBRLG010000047.1:0-21843 GCA_038231495.1 Gemmatales bacterium
GCGTAGGCGCGGTAGACGGCGACTTGGCCGTTGGCGATCTGGCCCGGCGAACCGAGGTATTGCCGAGCTACGCCCACACGCTTGGGGCCGCACTTGGCGAAACGGCTTTCAGCCACGACGCGGATCGCGTCGTCGCTGCCCAGTCGACAAAGGCAACGCTACTTCTTCGCCTCATACCCCGCCGCCGGTTTGCCGTCGTCGGTCAGGTGGCCGGTCGCCCACAGCAGGCCGCGCGTCACCAAATCCAGGTAGCGGTCGTCGGCCACCGTCTCGTTGTTGTGGCCCAGCGTCGTGCAGAAGACGCGCGTGTTCTTGCCATACGTGTTGGTCCAGGTGACGACGGCCTCGTCCTTGGCCTGCTTACCCTTGGCCAGCGGGTGGGCCGTTTCCAGCACCTTACCGGTGATGTTGTTGTAAAGCTCCTCCTTGATCGTCGTCCATTCGGGCAAGCCCTTCGCAATCGGGCTGTCCTTGTCCACGTAGGTGACGGCGATCGGTTCCTGGGCGCCGTGGCCGGTCGTTTGCAGGCCGGTGAACTCGAACCACGGCGTGGCGGTCTTGGGCCAGCCCTCGCTGCGGTAGCAGTGCATGCCGCAGTGCAGAACCACGCCGGGCACGCCATCGCGGTGCGGCTTGAGGATGGTGTTGATCGCGTCCAGTTCCTTTACGTCCGCGGCGCATTCGTCGTGGATGATAACGTCAAAATCCTTCGCCCAGTCGGCGTTGGTGTAGACCGGGTTTAGGTGCTTGGTGCCGGTGTCCTTGTCGTAGGCGATCGTCACCTCGACGTTGGCGCGGACGGCGATGCCCTTGGCCAAGATGTCCTTCTGCTTGGCGTAGTCGTGGCAGCAGCCGCCGATGACGAGCAGCGCGCGGATGGGCTTGGCGACCGGCTTTTCCGCGGCCGGCTTGTCCTTATCGGCCGCGGGGACCAGGGGGGACAATAGGGCCAGGGCGGCCAGGCCGGCGAGGAGGGTGCGTCGCATGGGTGCTCTCCAGGTGAAACCAGCGGGAGACCGCAAAGCGCTAAACGTTCAGAATCTTCTAGTACGCACGCGGCTTGGTCTCACCAATTTCCTTGCCGTCGCTAAGCTAGCGACGGAAACGCCGGGCGCGACTGGCAGTGTGACCGCCAGTCGCGCCCGGCGCAAATTAGGAATCGCGATAGCACGCAAAAGACACTAAAGCGATTGGTCACACAACTCGTAAATCGCTTGGAAGCGTAGGTGGGCAATGATCCACATGCCTCAGCCCACAACCGCTTCGGCGTGGAATGACAAATCGATCGCCATTATTTACGGCGGATAAGTGAAAACCTGCCATCCCCAGGAAACACCGGCGTAGACAGTTGCCGTGTTAGGGGCGGTTTTTTGGATCAAATAGGCTTCGGCGTAAAAGTGCGGCGTATCACCCGAAGCGAAATAAGGGCCTTGAGGGGTGTCTGCGAATCCTGTATCGTTGGCAATTCCTGCATCATCATAAAAGGGCCTATCTGCATTGGGGGCCGCGTCTATTTTTCTATATTCAGCAACAATTCGGCCATCCGTGGAATAATTAGCAGTCATGATTTGAATCCAATGTAAATTGGTAGTAGGATCGCCGGCGTGAGGTGAATATTCCATATGAAATTGGAGACCGGCAACGGGCGCGCCGTCATTAAACGTGCCGATATAGGCTTGATCAGTATGGGCAATTAAAGAGTTGTCCGACAAACCTTGGGGGCTTTGTGTGAACTTCCAATAGCTAAAGTCAGACTTACTTACCGTAACCTCAAAGGCAGTTGAGATACTAGTGATGGCTATTGGATAGTTTGGGACGTTGGCATATTTGTGATCGGCATTCCGATAACTGGCCATGCCTTCTGTTCCAAAGAATGTAATAGCCGGCACCCCCGCCGTCCAAACAACATCGTAGGGCGTCCCAGGATAGTTCTTGGTGAGGAAAGAACTACTCCAATTGCCGCCGCCACCAGGTGCTCCGCCGCCACCAGGTGCTCCGCCGCCACCAGGTGCTCCGCCGCCACCAGGTACTCCGCCATCACCAGGCGGTTGGTAAAAAGCGTACCGACCGTTCGGAATTTTCGGAAGAGTCACCGATACTTTTTGTGCTGCCACCCACGATTGGACCATGCGAGCCAGGGCATCGACACTCGCCGTATTTGTAGAATACGTTGATGTTTGAGCCAGGCCTGTTGCAGTTACGGTCTGGTGTGTCGGAGAACTGGACCCTGAACCGGCGGAACCGCCCCCATGACTGCTACCCTGACCTGATTGCCCAGGGGTAAAAGAACTAGGATGGTTTGCAGTCCGGTTGTTGCCGAAGATTTCGCCACGGACCGTGGAGCGAAATAAATCGTCAATATTGAATTCACCGAACGGGCGAATTACATCCCCGCTGAAGCTGAAAGGGCCAAGGGTGGTTGGTGTGCAACGATCCTCCAACAACTCAAGCAGCAGCTTCACAAACTTGATCGGCTTCAATTTGGGGAGTCCTTAATCCAAAGTGCAAATTGAAATTATGCTCCTACTTGATCTCAATTTCTACTGGATCCGTCCGTACTCTACCTTGCCAAATTTCTCTGCCATCTGGGTAGCGCTTCACTTCCTTGTTCGCATACCAAAACTCCACCGCATATCTCCCAGGTTGAAGGTCGTGTGCCCCCCAACCTCCTCCCCCTCCGTACCCGTCCTCGCCGCAAAGCGACAGCGCCCCCCCCGGCCTGCGATAAAGTCTTGCCTTATACTGATCGACCGTAAAACTCGACCCAGATACTATCCAAGGCGTTAGGGTTTGTGCGCGCCGCGATGAAATTCTTCCAAACCCAATCGGCACGGCCTTCCCGTCTCGGGTCAGGCGGGGTATTGGGCAAGTATCAAAAAGGTAGAAGCAGACCTGACGTTCTCCGCAGTTTCGGATATGAAGCTCCAGTTTGATCGGGGTTTCTTTGCCTTCTTCCGGTATCCTCCAAATGCGATCAGTTACTGTCGTAAACTCGATGTCATCCACTTTACGAATGGGAATATCGGAATAGTCATCCTCAATCGGCGCGGCAACGTTGCGCGCATCGGCCTGTTCACCCGTCAAGTCTACTGAACAACCGACTGCGAAAAGCGTGGCACAGGCAGTTGCGGTCAAGACTGAACAGCATATTAAGGGACGCGGCATTCTCCCTACTCCCTTACTTAGGGTGGGCGAACACTCTTTTACACTTCTCTCAAATACCACGCCATGACATACGCCGATGGCGAACCGTCGTCCATGCTTGGTCATAACGAGTTGAGTATGATGGTGCTGTATCCGAAATGCAAGGGCAATTTGGGTTTTATTTTGATTTTCCCGAATCACCTTCCACTTACGATTGCCGTTGCCTCGCCTTGTCCGCCGGCGCGCGGTACTATCAGGGAAGAAGACGGTTCGCGCCATTGCCCCGGCGGTGAGATTGACGAAGGAGGTACTGCAAACCATGACCGCAGTCAAACGCACGGGAATCGTGGCACTCCTCCTGCTCGCCGGCATCGCCGCCGCGGTCCTGAGCGCACGGACAAGTACGGCTCCCGCCGAGTCCGCGAACGATGACCCGGCGACGGGCCTCGACCGCCACGGCGACCCGCTGCCCGAAAACGCCGTTGCCCGCCTCGGCACCGTGCGGCTGCGCCAGGGCGGCCCGGTGCTGGCGTTGACGTTCGCGCGCGACGGCCAGGCGTTAGCGTCCATCGACTACGAGATGAAATTGCGGCTGTGGCAGGTGCCTTCCGGCAAGGCGCTCGCCAAGTTGCCGAATCTGCCGGCGGTGCCGGAGTCGGGTCGCATCCAGGCGCTCGCGTTTGCCGACGACGGTAAGACGATGGCCGTCGCGGACGACGTGGGCGGCATGGGTCAGGGCAGAATTTCCTTTTACGATTTCAGTCCCGGTCGGCCGGGCGCGCAACGGCCACCCGCGTTGGGCAAGAACCGCTTTCACTTCAAAATCGGGGATGACATCCCGATTTTTCTCACCTTCCTGCCGGACGGCAACCTCCTGGGCGGCACCCGCGAGGGGCGCGTCTACCTCTGGGATCTGGACGGCAAAGAAATCCGGCGTTTCGGCAACGTCGGCGCGGTGGTGCAAAAAACCTTCGCCGTATCGACGGATGGCAAGAAGATCGCCATCGCCGGACGCGCCGCCGACGTGACGGCATCGACCACCGACGTGACGGTATGGGACGTGTCGAAGGGCGTTGAATTGAACCGGTTGACCGGCCACCTTAACGTCAGCTCGATGGCCTTTACGCCGGACGGCAAGACGCTGGCCGTCGGCGATGGAACCAACACGATCCGCCTGTGGGATGTGGCCGCGCGGAAGGTAACGGCCACCCTGGTCGGCAAAAAAGCCAGCGACCAGACACGCGGCGTCGATGACGCGATTACCGGGCTGGCGTTTACGCCGGACGGCAAGACACTGCTTTCGGTCGGCGACTACGGGGACGGCACCGTCCGCGTCTGGGACGTGGAAGCGGGCAAGGAGCGTCGGCAGTTCAAGGGGCAGTTGGGCGACAGCAAGCTGCTGGCGCTGGCGCCCGACGGCAAGACGGCGGCCGTCACCGGCATGAATGCGACGATCCGCCTGTGGGACGTGGCGACCGGCAAGGCGCTGGACGCCAACCTGGGTTCGCAGGGTTCGGTCTACGCCGTTGCCGTGGCCCCGGACGGCAAGCAAGTCGCCGCCGCCGGTTCGGACGGGGTAGTCCGTTTGTATGACCGGGCCACCGGTAAAGAGTTGCGCTCCTTCCGTGCTCACGGATCGCAGATTTTTAGCCTGGCATTCTCGGCCGACGGCAAGCACCTGTTCACGTCCGGCGCTTACGAGCCGGCCAAGCTGTGGGATCTGGACGAGTTGAAGGAAATCCGGTCGTTCGCCGGGGCGCTCGGCAGTGTTCGCGGCGTGAACCGCCTGGCTCTGTCGCCCGACGGCAAAAAGGTTGTCCTGACGACCAACGAGCCGGCGGTCCAGCTGGTGGACGTGGCGACCGGCAAGGTCGAGCAGACGTTGGCCAAGGCCCTCATCGACCAGGTCGCGTTTTCGCCTGACGGCAAGCGGCTGGTAGGCGGCGGTTTCGACAAAACGGTCCACGCCTGGGACGTGGCGACCGGCAAGGAATTGTGGGCGGCGGCGAACGGCAACACGATCGCCTCGGTCGCCTTCACGCCGGACGGCCGGCAGGTGGTGACCGGGATGTACGCCGGCCAGTTTCTCGTCTTCGACGCGACCAACGGAGTGCAGGCGCAGGCGATCCAAAGCCAGTGCGGGACGGTGCGCACGGTGGCAGTGTCGCCGGACGGCAGGTTGCTCGCGGTGGGCGGCGATTCGCCAACCGTTTTCCTGTACGACCTGGCGACGGGCCAGCTGGTGCAACAGCTTACCGGCCACGCCGGTAACGTCTGGTCCGTGACGTTCGCGCCCGACGGCCGTTCGCTGGTGTCGGGCAGCTTCGACGCGACGGCGTTGGTGTGGGACTTGACCGGCAAGGAGTTGGCGCAGAAGCAGCGTGCGCCGCTGACCGACGCCGAGTTGGACGCGCGCTGGGCGGCCCTCGGTAACCCGCAGTCCGAAGAAGCGTACAAAGCGGTGCTGTCGCTGGCGAACGCGCCGAAACAGGCCGCGCCGTTCCTGCGGAAACAACTGGGCCAGAGCGACCCGGCTGACGCGAAGGCGGTCGCAAAGTTGCTCGCGGAACTGGACGACGACAAGTTCGAGGTGCGCCAAAAAGCGTCGCAGGCGCTGGCGCGGCTGGGCAAGGCCATCGAGCGCGACTTGTGGGGCGAACGGGAGGCGACGGAATCGGCCGAGGTGCGCCGCCGGGTGGACACGCTGCTCGACAAGCTGACCGGCGGCGCCGGCGTGGCAAAGGTGGACGAGCGGGTGCGCGGGCGGCGGCTCGTGGCGGTGCTGGAGTTGGCGGCAACCGCGGAGACGAAGGAGCTGCTCGAACACCTGGCCAAGAAAGGCGCGTCGGAGGAATTGCGGCAGTACGCCAAGGACGCGCTGGTGCGGCTGGCTCGGTAACTGAAAGCGGAATTCACCGCGGAGAACGCAGCGCGCGGACCACGACGGTTTGCTCGAACTGCTTCAAATCCAACTTGCTCATTCCATGCTCCGGAATGACACCGCGTTGTCAGCAGCGCTCCCTGACGGTCGCGGCTCTGACGGGCGAGACCCTTGCGTTGTTTCACTGCGCTGCCGTCGCCTGCAACTTCTTGCGGAACACCACCAGGTCGTCGCCGTCGCTGTAATAATCCTTCAGCACGCCCGTCACTTCGTAATGGTGCTTCAAGTAAAACTTCCGCGTCAATTCGTAGTACGGCAGCCCCGACGTTTCGATGAAGAGCACGCGGCCGTTGCGCTGCTTGATGTCGTTTTCGACGTAGCGCAATAGCTCGCCGCCGATGCCGCGCGCCTGCGTCGCCTTGTTGACGGCGATCCAGTACAGGTACCACGTCCGGTCGGTCATCGCGGCGGGCGCGTAATAGGCGTAACCCTGGACTTCGCCGTGGCGGTCGTCGGTGACGCAAAAGTGGTCGTGCTGGTGGTTGTAGGCGAAGTAGTCGGCGAGGACTTCCTTCAGGGCGACGATCTCGTGCGATTTGAACACGCCGGTGGCCTCGGTCAGCGTCACCAGGGTCGGCGTGTCGGCGGCCAGCGCGGCGCGAATCATGGGTTATTCCTCGTTGGAAGCGGGTCGGGCGTCGGCTACAATCTTCCATGCTAGCAAATAGGGAGCCGTTTTGCCGCTTGCGGCTTTGCCACGCCGCCTTTGTCCACGGGAGCCGCTTGCCCATGCCACTCGTCATCCGCTGCGAACACTGCCAGGCACCGTTGAAACTGCCCGAAGAGTTTGTCGGGCGGTCGGTCCGCTGCCCCTCCTGCCAACAGGAGTTCGTCGCCAAGGAGGACCCGGTACGACCACCGCCGCGGCGCGAGGAACCGGAAGACCAACCCGACCCCGACGACGACCGCGGCCGCCCCCCGCGCCGCCGGGACGACGAGGACGACCGGCCGGCCCGCAGCCGTTCGGACGACTACGACGAGGACGACCGATCGCGCCGCCGTCTTCGACGGGGCTATTACGGCGACGGCGAGCGCACGGACCCGCACCGCGGCGGCGCCATTCAAACGCTGGGCATACTCAGCATGTGCCTCTTTTGCATGCCGATCATCTCCATCACGATGGCGATTATTGCGCTCGTGATGGCCGGCACCGATTTGAGCCGGATGCGCGCCGGCTACATGGACCGCAGCGGCGAAGGCGCGACGAACACCGGCAAGACCTGTGCGATCATCGGCCTGATCGTGTCGGCTTGCTACTTGCTGGTGGTGTTTTGTTTTGTCTGCGCGGGCGGCGCTGGGGGAGGTCGGCATTAAGCCGGTACGCGCAGCGATTGCGAAAAAAAGTCAAGACCGCTGACCCGCCGACGAAGTAAGCAGTAAGGACGGAAGGTCATCGCGCCGTCCGGTGAACGTCCGTGCCCCGGGAGACGAGTCGCGCCATGCCAGAGACGATTGCGTGCAGCCAGTGCGGGTCGCCGTTGCGGCTGCCGGAGGCGTATATTGGCCGGGAAGTGCGCTGCCCGTCCTGCCAGGAGACGTTCACGGCCCGACTGCCGGACGAACCGCGGGAACGGTTGCCGGCGTCGTATCCCGACTTGCAGGACGATGACGACGAGGAGGAAGAAGCCCGTCTCAAGCGCCGCCGGCGCGCCTACGAGCAGGCGCGGCGCGCCCGCGAACGGGTGCAACCGCACCGCGGCGGCACGGTCCTGGCGCTGGGCGTCATTAGCCTGTGCCTGTGCTGCATCCCGGCGATCTCGCTGGGGCTGGGAATCGGGGCCGTCCTGATGGGCAGCCGCGACCTGGCCCGGATGCGCAACGGTGCGATGGACCCCGCCGGTCGCGGCCGAACGCGGGCCGGCGTGGTGTGCGGCATCCTCGGCCCGATCCTGACGGTAATTTTCTTTGCAATGTTAATTATGCTCACCCAAGAGCGATAAATAGGATCTGTGGCAGACGACAACAAACGGTCTTCCTGGAACGAGAGCAACCATGGCCGAAACCATCAAGTGCGTCCACTGCGGCTCGCCGCTGCGGCTGCCGGAGCAGTTCATCGGCCAGGAGGTGCGCTGCCCGTCTTGCCAAAAGACGTTTACGGCGCAACTGCCGTCCGCGCCGCCGCCCCCGGCTCAACCTCCGCGCGCCGAGCCGGACGACGAGCCGTACAAGGTCGAGCCCACCGAATCGCGCCGCCCCCGCGCCGAGAACGACCGCCCCTCGAAGCGGCGCCGCCCGCGCGACGAAGACGAGGACGACGACCGCCCAACAACGCGGCGGCGTCCGCGCGACGAAGACGAGGACGAGGATTACCCTCGCGACCGCCGGCCGCGGTACGACGACGACTACCCGTCGCGGCGCTACCGTTACGACGACCGGGGCGGCGTGGTACTGGCCCTTGGCATTGTCGGCATGGTGCTGCTGCCGTTGGGTTGTTGTTTCTGGCCGCTGTCCCTACTCGGCATGGGCTTGGGCCTGACGGCGACGCTCCTGGGCCGCAGCGACCTGGCCCAGATCAAGAGCGGCGAGCGCAACCCCTCCGGCGAGAGCATGACGAACGGCGGCATGATCTGCGGCCTCATCACGTTCGTGCTGGGGCTGATCCTGATGTTGCTGGGTTGCCTGCTGTTCGTGGTTAGCATTGCGGGCAACAACTGAGAGCGTCCGGGGTTGACGGGTCCGGGAAGGGGGCTTAATTTGGACGATGTTACCCCGGCTCGGTGGTGGAACTGGCATACACGCGGGTCTTAGAAGCCCGTGCCGAAAGGCTTGCGGGTTCGAGTCCCGCCCGAGCCATTCCGCGATCTATTGCCGCATTTTAGCGCGGGCGGCGATCGTTAATTTACCTTGATGCGATCAATGGCGTTCTGGATAGCCAGGGTCGTGTCATCGGCGTGGCCGTTCTCCAGCATGTTTGAAAGCCAGGCCCGCTGCTCGTACTTGTGCTTGGACATCTCAACAGTGACAACGATCTCCACGTCCCCGTAGCTGGTGATCTCCTCCCGGAACTCGTTGTCCGCCTGGTCCGAGTACCCCTCCGGGTCTATATAAGAGGGGTCATCCATATAATAGTGGACCGCTTTGATCTCCTGCGCCCGCGTCGTTTTGAGGTACACATCGATCGTGTAAACGCGCAGGCGTCGGTCATCGGGGTGTCGTTCGTATTTCGGCTTTCCAACCGAGTCGAGCCGAAATTGGGCCATGAGCCGGCCCTGTACGTTCTCCTTGAACGGGTCGGTATAGACGATGCTGTCAGTTGCTTGCATGAATCCTGTCTCCGCTAGGGGTTTACGGACGGTTCGCCCTTGAGTGCCGGTAGCCTCATTAAAACCCTTTCTGCTTTTTGTCCCTTAGCTGCCAAAAAGGCCGATTAAGAGCGATCAAATTATCAGCCCATTGGGCCGCCTCGGTTTTCATTTTGTCCGTCTCCCGCGGCAGCACCACGTTGTACCGTTCACTCTGAAAGAGTGTCCTCACCTCAAGGAAAAGTTCGGCGACAGCGGTTTGTGGATCTTCGTCTTCCAGCATATCGTTCAATCGAGTTTCGTACAACCCGCACCGCACGGCAAGCGATTCCGAATCGGCCGCGCGCTGAGCCACCCGGTACTGGTTGGCGATCTGGGACAGAATGCCGAATAGGAGGAGAATCACCGATCCCCAGAAGGCCCCTCCGGTTTGCTGGGGCAAGTTGCCAGCCGCCTTGTCCACAATGATGCCAACACTGCCGAGGGTGGTGAGCAGGATCGACGCAATGCCGAGGATACGCTGCCACCACACCGACGGGTTCCGGTCGGCCGCTTTCCCCCGAACAATCCGAACACACAGTGCCCGCACCTTCCGGATGAGTTTGGCCTCCGGCGAGTTGTTGGCGGGCGGAGGTAGAGCGGCGGGTGAAATGGGAGGCATAAGGGCATAAGCTCCTCTAGGGAACTTGGTTGACAAACTCACCGACCTAATTCGACATCCGTGCTTGGGGCGTTGTTGTGCAAACTGGCATGGCAGCCGCACCTACCAGTCGCACGGATTTTAATCCCCGTCCGCGGCCGCCGTCAAGGAGCAGGACAGAAACGATGCCTTTGCAATTCGTTCCTCCTCCGCGCTAAATCACTCGGTATAGCGGCCCGCCCGGCGCGGCCAGTGCCTCGACGCGGCGCGCCACCGCCGGGTCCTCTTCCAACGGCGGCGCGTGGTGCGGCTTGATGCGGGCGTCGATCACCAGCGATCCCCGACAGCCCCAGTGCTTTTGGCGTGTGAACGCGCCGACGCCAGCCACGTCCGCGGCGGGGTTGGAACGCGTAAACGTCACCCACACGAAATTGTTCAACGTCCGTGCCGTGAAATCGCTGTCGTCCACCAACACCACCAGTGGAAAGGCGTTGAGCGCATCGACAGCCTGCATTGCCTCGCAAAACCGCTCCACGTCCGTGCCCGGCTGCCCCTTCGGATAGGACGGCGCCTCGACCGCCAGCACGCCCGGCAAGCAGACACGCGGCTCGTCGAAGCCGTCCGGCAGACGCAGTCCCTCCGGCACTTCGGTAGGTAACACACGGCGTTTCGGCCCGGCGGCGGCGATGACCAGCTTGGAACCCGCGTTCAGGCCGCTGCCCGAATAATCGAGCGTGTCCATCGTCGTACAAGTCTGGAAGTGCAAATCCGTCTGCCAATCCACACGCTCCAGCAGGTGTGCCAGGAAAGCCGGGATGTCGTTGATGTCCAACTCCGGGTTGTCCTCCTTGGCCACGATCAGCAGGTACTTCGCCAGCGACAACTGCCCCTGGCCCAGGATCGCATTGGCACACGTCAGCAGTTCCTGGGGGCGACGCGCGCTGGCGTAAGGGACGTACCGCTCGCTGCCGATTGCCAGCAACAGCGGATGCACGCCGGCGGCGTCAACGGCGTGGACCGCGTGGACGCCGGCCACGACGGTCGGGATGAGCGGCCCGGTCAGTTCGTGGATGATTTGGCCGAAGCCGGTGTCTTCCTGCGGCGGCCGGCCGACGACGGTGAACGGCCAGATCGCGCCGGGCCGGTGGTAGACGCGCTCGACGTTCAGCACCGGGAAGTCGTGCGTCAGGCTGTAGTAGCCGAGGTGGTCGCCGAACGGGCCTTCGGGCAATTGCCGGGTCGGATCGACGGTGCCGACGATGCAGAAGTCCGCCTCCGCTGGCATCGGCAGAAACGGATATTTACCATCCGCTTCAAGCGGAGGCCGCACAAGGTTGATGCGGCGGCCGCCCAGCGCCCCCGCAAACGCGAGTTCGGGCAACGCTTCGGGCAGCGGCATTACCGCGGCCAGCGTCATCGCCGGCGGCCCGCCGACGAAGACGTTGACGCGGAACGGCACGCCACGCCGCAGTGCCCTGGCATGATGCACGCCGATGCCGCGGTGAATCTGGTAGTGCAACCCGACCTCGGCGTCCGGCTTGTAGTCGTTGCCGGAAAGCTGCACGCGGTACATGCCAAGGTTAGAGCGCCGCCAGCCGGGCTGGTCCACGTCTTCCGAATAGACCTGCGGCAGGGTGATAAACGCGCCGCCGTCGCGCGGCCAGCATTTGAGCTGCGGCAACCGACTGACGGTGGTTTCGTGGGCGAGCACCGGCGCACGCTTGACGAACCGCGGCAGCGTGTGCAGCAGCGTCGAGGGCACGTCGCGGTACCGCCAGGGTTTTTTCCAGAACGCGGACGGATCGACCTTCAATTCAACGAGGTGGCGGACGGCGGCGAGCGTGTCGCGGAAGAGGAAGCGCGTCCGCTCGACGGTGCCGAACAGGTTGCTGACCATCGGGAAGGCGCAACCCTTGACGCGCTCGAATAGCAGCGCCGGCCCGGCGGCCTGGTAGACGCGCCGCTGGATTTCGGCCATTTCCAGGCACGGGTCGATTTCCTGGGCGATGCGCACCAGCCGGCCGGCACGCTCCAGGTCGGCGACACACTGGCGGAGGGAACGATAACCCATGTAAACACCCGCAACGCCGCAAGCGGCAATTCAGTCAGTCCGCCTTCTTCTCGAAGATGAGGATGTGCTGCCACGGCAGCTTGTCGATCGTCTGGGCGAGCTTTAACGGAAACGGCTCCATCTCCTTGACGACCTGCTTCTTGGTCATCTTGTGGACCAACTTGATCGGCACGTTCTCGTCTTCCAGCCGAAACTCGACGAACACCAGCCGACCGCCGGGTTTCAGCGCTTTGACCATCGCCTCGGTCATCTCGTAGGGGTGGTCGAACTCGTGGTACACGTCTACTAATAGGATCAGGTCCACGCCCTTTTCCGGCAACTTCGGGTCGGTGATGGTGCCCAGGACCGGCTCGACGTTGGTGATTTTCTTTTCGCCCATGCGCTTGCGGATGAGGTCGAGCATCTCTTTTTGGATGTCCACGGCCAATACCTTGCCCTTGGGGCCGACTTTTTCGGACAGGCGGAAGGTGTAATAGCCGCTGCCCGCGCCGATGTCGGCCACCACGTCGCCGTCCTTGAATTTGAGAGCCTCCAGGAGCTTCGTCGGCTGTTCTTCCTTTTCGCGCTCAGGCCGGTCGAGCCAGTCGGCGGCTTCGTGGCCCATGACCTGGGCGATCTCGCGGCCCAGGTAAAACTTGCCGATGCCGTTGGGGTCGTGTTCTTTGCGCGTCTCGTAACGTTCCTTTTCCTTGGGTTCGGCGGGCTTTTCCTTGGTCGGCTCGGCACGACAGGCGGCGGCGCAGAGCACCGACGACGCGACGAGGCACGCCAGGACGCGAGAGGTGTGCATGGGATCGGCTCCTGAGAAGGCGAACGGCAACGCCCGTCATTGTGCGGCACGCGCGGGGGGCCGGTCAAGGAACTTGCGCGCGGAATTTGCCGCTTGCGGCTGAGCGCTCCCCCGCAACGCCGCAAGCGGCAAATGCCTTGCCCGCCTTACCCAGCCTCTGTTAATCTGCATCCCATGCGAACTTCTCTTACTTCCCTGCCGCTGTGCGCCCTCCTGGCCGTCGTCGCGACGGGCCGTGGAGAGGATGCGAAAAAGGATGTCGTCTTGGACAGCACCTACCTCCGCGACCACGCGCAGACGCGCGGCTTCATGCTGGGCCGGCCCGTCAAGGCGAAGCCGACGCCCGACGGCAGGGCCGTCCTGTTCCTGCGCTCGGAAGCCCGCGTGCCGAAACTGAGCCTGTTTGAATTCGACGTGGCCACCGGCAAAACGAAAGAACTGATCACGCCGGCCTCGGTGCTGCACGGTGCCGACGAACACCTGACGCCGGAGGAGAGGGCACGCCGCGAACGCCAGCGCGTCAGCGTCGGCGGCTTCACCGATTACCAGTTGTCCGAAGACGGCAAGCTGATCCTGCTCGGCCTGTCCGGCAAGCTGTACGTCTACGACCGCGCCGCTGCGAAGGTCCGCGAGTTGGCGACCGGCAAGGGCACGCTGCTCGATCCGAAGTTTTCGCCCGACGGCAAGAGCGTGTCGTACGTCCTGGATTACGACGTTTACGTCTACGACCTGGCCGCGAACAAGGAGACGCGCGTCACCAAGGGCGGCACCGAGAAAAAGACGAACGGCCTGGCCGAGTTCGTCGCCCAGGAGGAGATGGACCGCCACAGCGGTTACTGGTGGTCGCCGGACAGCAAGTTTATCGCGTACGAAGAAGCCGACGCGGAGGGCGTTGAAATCTGGTACGTCTCCGACGCCACCAAGCCGGACCAGCAACCGCAGGCCCAGTTCTACCCGCGGCCCGGCAAGAAAAACGTCGCCGTGCGTGCCGGCGTCGTCCCGGTATCGGGCGGCGAAACGGTGTGGATCGACTGGGATCACGAGAAGTATCCGTATTTGACGCAAGTGCGCTGGGACAAACACGGCCCGCTGACGGTCACGGTCATGACGCGGCTCCAACAGGAACTCGTCTTGCTCAAGGCTGATCCCAAGACTGGCAAGACGGTGCCGCTCATAACGGAGAAGGACGCAGCTTTCCTCAATTTGCACCAGGAAGCACCGAAGTGGCTGACTGATGGCGACTTCGTCTGGGTTGCCGAGACGCCGCGTATCGGGGAAGGCCCAAAGCTAGAGCGGCGCAGATTGGACGGTGGTCCGGTTGCGTTTGCGCGGCTAGTATTGTCCGAGGACAGGTATCGCGCCCTAGTCGATTATGAGCCGAATGGAAAGTATTGGGTCCTTGTTAGCGGCGAAGACCCAACAACGATGCAACTCGGGACTAAATATGCTTCGCCGTTCGACTCCCGCGAAGATAGCGAGGTGCTGGACAAGGTGCAAGGCGTTAGCTTCGCGAAGAATTTCAGCATCTTCGTTGCCACCCGTGCCGCCAGGGACGCAATGCCGCGCACCACCGTCCACGACCGTTCTGGAAAGGAACTCGGCGAATTGCCCTCGGTCGCCGAAAACCCCGGTTTCAAGCCGAATGTCGAGATTCAAAAGGTCGGCGATGGCGACGGCTTCTACACCGCGGTTGTGCGGCCGCACAATTTCGATCCGAAAAAGCGCTATCCGGTGATCGTCTACGTCTACGGCGGCCCGCACCACTTGCAGGTGCAGCAGTCGATGGGCACTTGGCTGTTGCCGCAGTGGCTCGCGGACCAGGGGTTTATCGTCGTCAGCCTCGACAACCGCGGCACGCCGGCGCGCGGCCGCGATTGGGAACGCTCCGTCTACCGCAAGTTCGGCACGGTGCCGCTCGACGATCAAGTCAAGGGGTTGCAAGCGCTCGGCAAGAAGTACCCCGAAATGGACCTGGAGCGCGTCGGCATCTACGGCTGGTCGTTCGGCGGCTACATGTCCGCATTGGCGGTGTTAAAACGGCCCGACGTGTACAAGGCGGCGGTGGCCGGCGCTCCCGTTGTGGATTGGGAGGACTATGACACCTTCTATACCGAGCGCTACCTGGGTTTGCCGCAGGACAATCCGGAGGCGTATAAGGAAGCGTCGTTGTTGACGTATGCCAAGGATTTGAAGCGGCCGTTACTGCTGGTCCACGGCACGGCGGACGACAACGTCTATTTCCGGCACTCGCTGAAACTGGCCAACGCCCTGTTCCGCGAGGGTAAGGAGTTCGAGATTTTGCCGCTGTCGGGACTGACGCACATGGTCCCCGACCCGGTGGTGACGCAACGGCTGTACGGGCGGTTCGCCGACCACTTCCACAAGTACCTGGGGAAACCGGAGTGATCTTGCATTGCCGCTTGCGGCTTTGCAGGAGTTTGCAAAGCCGCAAGCGGCGGCAACCGCCACTTGCTTGAAAATCCCGTGCCGCTATACTAAGAAATTCCCCCCGCGCGCGCCGATCGAGCGCCGGGCACTGCCAGTCCTTCAGGCGGAGAGAGCTTGCATGGTTGAGCCGATGTTGATCGACTTGAAAGCCCTGTTAGTGGAACACGAAGACTGCGACGCCGGCACCGTTCAAAAATTACGCAACGCCCTGGCGCAAGGCGGTGCCCAGTACCGCACCCTGCGCGACGTTACCGACATCATGAAAAAGAAGGTCGAGACCGCCACCGGCGCCCCGGCCAAAAAATGGCACCTCAAGCTCGGCATTGCCCTGTTCTTCCTCGGCTACACCGGCGAGGCCGTCGAACACCTGCGCCAGGCGGAAGGCAGTTTGGCCAACTTCTATCTCGGCCGCGCCCTCGTCTCGCGGCAAGAGTTCGACGAGGCCGGCAAGGCGTTCGAGAAGGCCGAAAAGCTCGGCTACACGGCGGTCCAGGTACAGTTGCAACGTGCCGGCATCTATCGCCAAAAGGGCGACCTCGTCCACGCCCGCGGCCTGCTCGCCAAGCAGGAAGAGCAGAGCAGCCACAACGCCGAGTACCACTACCAGGTCGGCAGCTGCTTCCTCGCCGAGGGCGAACGCCTCAGTGCCATCAAGCATTACGAGCGCGCCGTCGAGTTGGACCCCGGCAACACGAGCGCCCTCTTCCAGCTCGCCCACGCCAACGACCTCGCCGGCAACGACGACGAGGCGATCTCCTTTTACGAGCGTTGCCTCAAATACCCGCCGTTCCACGTCGGCACCCTGATGAACCTCGGCGTGCTTTACGAAGACCACGGCAAGTACGACAAAGCCGTCGAGTGCTACCGCCGGATGCTCTCGACCGCGCCCAACGACGAGCAGGCCAAGCTGTTCTACAAGGACGCGCAGGCGTCCTTGACGATGTATTACAACCCCGACGACGACCGCGCTTTCAGCCAGTTCAGCCAGGTGCTCGAAATCCCCGTCACCGACTTTGAGTTGTCGGTCCGCAGCCGCAATTGCCTGAAAAAGATGAACATCCGCACGCTCGGCGACCTGACGCGCGTCAACGAGCAGCAGTTGCTCAGCAGCAAGAATTTCGGCGAAACGTCGCTGACCGAGATCAAGGAAATGATGACGAGCAAGGGTCTGCGCCTCGGCCAGTCGCTCGAAGAGGGGGCCGGCAACGAGATGCGTTACCGCCCACAGCAGGCGTTGAGCGAGCAAGAGCAGGCGGTGCTGAACAAGCTGGTCACGGACCTGAACCTGTCGGTGCGTGCCCGCAAGTGCATGAACCGGCTCGGCATCAACACGCTGGGTGACCTCGTGAACCGCACGGCGGACGAGTTGCTGGAGTCGAAGAACTTCGGCATGACCTCGTTGAGTGAGGTGCGCGAGAAGTTGCAGCAATACGGCCTGTCGCTGCGCGGCGATTGAAGACCTGCCGAGCCGCGACTGTCAGGGAGCGGTTACGGTCCGCACCGCTCCCTGACGGTCGCGGCTCGGAAAAACTTCTCATGTCTATCCGCTTTGACCTCTTGCACACCGACGGTGCCGCCCGGCGCGGGCGGTTGAACACGCCGCACGGGGTCGTCGAGACGCCCGTTTTCATGCCCGTCGGCACCCAGGCCACCGTCAAGGGACTGACGCCCCAACAACTCCAGGACGCCGGGGCACGCATCATCCTCGGCAACACCTACCACCTCGCCCTGCGGCCCGGCGACGACCTCGTGGCTGCCCTGGGCGGCCTGCACCACTTCATGAACTGGGACGGCCCCATCCTCACCGACAGCGGCGGCTTTCAAATCTACAGCCTCGCACCGACGCGCAAGATTACCGACCACTCCGCCGTGTTTCGCTCGCACATCGACGGCTCACTGCTCGAACTGACGCCGGAACGCGCGGTCGCCATCCAGGAAAACCTCGGCTCCGACATCGCCATGTGTCTGGACGAGTGCCCGCCGCACGACACGCCGGCGGCGTATCTGCACGTCGCCGTGGAGCGTACGTTGCTGTGGGCCGAACGCTGCAAGGCCGCGCACACACGGCCCGACCAGGCGTTGTTCGCCATCGTGCAGGGCGGTACCAACGTGGACGTGCGGGCGCGCTGTGCCGACGCGCTGACGGCACTCGATTTTCCGGGGTACGCACTCGGCGGCTTCAGCGTCGGCGAGACGGCGGCCCAAATGGTCGCCACCCTCGGCCCGACGGCGGCGCGGTTGCCGCGGGACAAGCCGCGCTACCTGATGGGCGTCGGCCGGCCCGAAGACATCCTCGAAGGCGTCCGCGCCGGCGTCGATATGTTCGATTGCGTTTTGCCGACGCGCAACGGGCGCAATGCGTGTGCCTTCACCGCCGAGGGCACGCTGCGGCTGCGGAACGCCTGCCACAAGCGAGATGCGGCCCCGTTGGAGTCCGATTGTCCGTGTTACGCGTGCCAACACTTCAGCCGGGCGTACCTGCACCACCTCTTTGTGGCGAAGGAGATGCTGGGGCCAACGCTGCTGTCGCTGCACAACGTCGCGTTTTATTGCCGACTCATGGGCGACGTGCGACAAGCGATCGCAGGGGGCCGGCTGGACGAGTTGTGTACAGTCAGCCTTGCCCGCTGGCGGAGATCGGTCTAAGATAAGCGTTTTCATTCCCGGAATTTAACGGGTTTCGTGCCGCCGAGGCCGTCGGCGGGACCCGGATGGGGTGGTTCTTGATGCTGACCGCGCTGTTCCTTGTGTTCGCCGACACGCCCGTGCCCACCACCCCGCCGACCACGGCGACCACGGGGCAGGGCGGTTTGGCCGAGAGTTTGTACATGTACGCACCCCTGCTTCTCGGCGGGGTCGCCTTGTATTTCTTGATGATTCGCCCCATGCAAAAGGACCGCAAACAGCGCGAATCGTTGCTCAATCAGATGAAGAAGAACGACGACGTGCTGCTGACCTCCGGCATCTATGGCACCATCGTCCTTGTCGCCGAGGACAAGGACGAGATCACGGTGAAGGTCGCCGACAACACCCGCATCCGCGTAATCAAGAGTGCCATCGCCCGCAATATCTCGAACGAAGAAGCGCTCAAGGCGCAGCAGGGTAAGCCGGCGGAAACGCCGCCCGCGCCGCCAAAGTAAGATCAGGCGAGCCGGGAGCGTAAGCGACCGGAGTCTGTCTCAGAAACTACTCCGGCGCTTACGCTCCCGGCTCGCCAAAAAAGCACAGACGCAAATGAAATCATCGCAACCCGCCGCCAGGAGCTTGATCAACCGACTCCGGCTTGTATCAGGAAAGGCATGAAGTCCGACCATGATTAAGAAGTATCTCGGCAGGATCCTCATTTGCACGCTGCCCGTCCTCATCGGCCTCGGCATCATCGGCTGGGCCGCGGACAAGTACGCCAAGGGCGAGGGCGGCTTCCGCCTCGGCGTCGATCTCGTCGGCGGCACCATCCTCGTCTACGAGGTGGACGCCTCCAAAATTCAGGGCGGCAAGTCCAACTACCGGCCCGACGAGATGACCACCGCGCTCAAAAAGCGCGTCGATCCCAACGACTTACTCAACGTCCTCATCCGCTCGCTGCCCGGCGATCCGCCGCGCGTCGAGGTCATCCTGCCGACCGGCGGCCGCCACCAGAGCGTGATTGAAGACAAGGCCTGGAAAGACCTGCTCGCCGAAGTCACCAAGGAGTATCCGCCGCAGGAAGGCAAGTCCTACGATTCCGTCGGCACCCTGCGCGAAGTCGAGTTGCTCGACCGCATCAAGCAGTTCAACAAAGAAGCCGACATGGAACAGGCCAAGCAGTTCGTCCGCGCGAAGTATACCGGCCCCAAAGGCCAGCGCGGCCTGACGCACGAGGGCATTGAGGAGATCAAGGGCCTGATCGCCCAGCAGGGTCGCCTGGAATTCCGCATCCTCGCCAATAGCACCGACGACGCCGAGGCCATCCGGATCGCCAAGGAATACTTTACTCTCGCCCACAAGGCCGACCTGGAGCGTGCGGCTCGCGACGACGAGCCGCCGGCCGCGCCCCTACCGGCGGACTCCAAGGAGCCTTTCGTCGTCAACCTCGGCGGCGAAGCGCTGCGGTACTATTACAACTGGGTGGCACTGGGCAAGGAGGAGTTGTACTCCTTGCACCTCAACAGCGACGCCGCCAACGACATCAAGTACAAGTCGTTTTACGAATTCGTGGCTGCCGGCCGCGCCCGCAACGAGCCGGTCGAAATCGCCGGCGGCACCCTTGTTTACAGCCGCGCTCTTCCGCCGGAAGCCCTCGCCCGCCTCACCGCCAAGGACGCCGACAAGAAGGTCGAATACTTCATGCTCACCCGCAGTGCCGAGCAGATCCGCAACCCGGCGGGCACCTACACGGCACGCGAAATTACCGGCAAGTACCTGATCGGGGCCAGTGCCGGCTACGACAACCTCAACAGCCTGTCGGTGAACTTCGCCTTCGACACCGAGGGCGGCAACCTGTTCTGGGACGTGACCTCGCGCAACAAGCCGTCCGGCTCCGAAGACAACGGCTTCCACCGGCAACTGGCCATCATGCTCGACGGCACCATTCGCTCGGCCCCGCGCCTCAACTCGCCCATCCGCACCAACGGCCAGATCACCGGCAACTTCACCCAGGCCGAGATCGACCAGCTCGTGCGCATCCTCCGCGCCGGTGCGCTGCCCGCCACGCTCAAGTCCAAGCCGGTCAGCGAAAACACGATGGGCGCGACGCTCGGCGACGACACCATCAACAAGGGCAAGTGGTCGGTCCTGGTCGCGTTCGGGGCGATCCTGCTCTTCATGGCGGTGTACTACCGCTTTGCCGGCCTGGTCGCCTGCTTCGCGCTCCTCGCCAACCTGATTCTGACCGTGGCGTTCATGGTCGTCGTCGATGCGGCGTTCACCCTGCCCGGCCTCGCCGGCCTCGTCCTTATGCTCGGCATGGCGGTCGATGCCAACGTGCTGATTTACGAGCGCTTGCGCGAGGAACGCGAGCGCGGCGCCAGCCTGGCTCTGGCCATCCGCAACGGCTACGACCGGGCCTTCCCGACGATCATCGACACGCACATGACCAGCATCTTCACCGCCGTCGTCCTCTACGTCGTCGGCAACGATCAGCTCAAGGGCTTCGGCATCAGCCTGACGGCGGGCCTGGTCATCAGCCTCTTCACGTCGCTCTATGTGACGCGCACCATCTTCGACATCTGCCTGGGCATGGGCTGGTTGAAGAACCTGACCATGATGCACCTGTTCCGCCGGCCGAACTTCGACTTCATGTCCATCCGCAACTACTGGTTCACGGCCACCGTGATCCTCACCATCCTGGGCGGCGGCATCTTCATTTACCGGCTGGACAAGGGCGGCCTGAACATCGACTTCGTGGGCGGCACGCTCTACAGCGGCCAGCTCAACAAGATGGTGAGCGTCGGCGAACTACGCGGCTACCTCGCGGGTGTGAACGTCGAGGAATATACGGTTGAGCCGCTCTTCATGGGCGATCCCGCACTCAGCCAGGGCAACAAGAGCAAGATGTTCACCGTCCGTACCCCGGAAAAGGGCAACGCCGAGGACATCCTCAACCGCATCAACAAGAAATTGCTCAAGGACGAGAACGGCGCACCGCTACTGCGACAGATCGTGTTCAAGTGGGCCCGCGTCGATCCGGCCACCGAAACCGGCAAGCGTCTGGCCGCCGAGAACAAACAGGGGGCGGTCCTCGACTTCTCCAACCCCGCGGACAATAACGCCACGGATTACGCCTCGATTTACCGCCTGAAGGCGCTGTTGGCCCAGACGTTCGAGGATGCCGGCATCAAGAACCCCGCGTTCCGCATCGATGCCGACCCCGACGGCGTGTCCAAGGAGGAGCGCTACAGCAAACTCCGGGTCGAAGCCGACTCGGTGAGCATCAACGAGGCGGCATTCACCGCAGCGCTGGACAAGGTGATGAGTGAATTCGCCAGCCAACCGCAGCCCGAACGGCTCGAAGTGTTCAACGGCCAGCTGGCCCGCGACACGCAGCGGCAGGCGTTAATCGCCATCCTGGCCAGCTGGATCGCGATCCTCTGCTACCTCTGGTTCCGGTTCGGCAGCTGGACGTTCGGTGCCGCGGCGGTCGTCTGCCTGATCCACGACTTGTTCTTCACGCTCGGTGCCATCGCGTTGTGCCACTATATGCACGGCACCTGGCTCGGCGACTTGCTGTACTTGCAGGATTTCAAGATCGATCTGGCGTCGGTGGCCGCCCTGCTCACGCTCGTCGGCTACTCGGTGAGCGACACGATCGTGGTGTTCGACCGCATCCGCGAGGTGCGCGGCAAAAACCCGGCGCTGACGGCCCAGATGATTAACGACAGCGTGAACCAGACCTTGAGCCGGACCATCCTGACGGCGACCACGGTGTTCCTGGTGTCGATCGTGCTGTACGTGTTCGGCGGCGAGGGCGTCAAGCTGTTTGCGTTCGTGATGGTGGTCGGCGTGATCGTCGGCACCTACAGCTCAATCTACATCGCCAGCCCGCTGCTGCTGATCTTCGGCGAAGGCGCCCACGCGGCCGAGTCGGAC
>JBBRLG010000048.1:0-21332 GCA_038231495.1 Gemmatales bacterium
AGCATTATTGAACGCGCCGCTCCCGGCTCGCCCCTTTCTGCTAAACTACGAAAACCATTATACCGCGCCTCTTGAGACAAATTATGCCGGTTCCGACCGCCGAACTGATCCAGCGCCTGCAACCCGTCGTCGGCCGCGACGCGCTGCTCACGTCGCCGAGCCAGCTCCTCGTCTACGAGTGCGACGGCTTCACCATCGAGAAAAACAAACCCGACGTGGTCGTGTTCCCGACCTCCACCGAACAGGTCGTGCAGGTCGTCAAAATCTGCAACGAACTGGACGTGCCGTTTTTGCCGCGCGGCGCGGGCACGAGCCTGGCCGGCGGCTGTCTACCGGTCGGCGGCGGCGTCATGATCGGGCTATCGCGGATGAAACGCATCCTCGAAGTCGATTACCGCAACCGCTTCGCCGTCGTCGAGCCGGGCGTCATCAACCTGTGGCTCACGAACCATCTCAAGCCGCACGGCTACCACTTCGCCCCGGACCCGTCCAGCCAGGGCGCGTGTACCATCGGCGGCAACGTCGCGACCAACTCCGGCGGCCCGCACACGCTCAAGTACGGCGTCACCGTCAACCACGTCCTCGGCCTGGAGTTCGTGCTGCCCGACGGCCGGGTCGTCCACACCGGCGGCCCGACGGAGGACAATCCGGGCTACGACCTCACGGGCGTCATGGTCGGCTCCGAGGGCACGTTCGGCATCGCCACCAAGGTCTGGGTGCGCATCACGCGCAACCCGGAAGCGTACCGGACGCTCCTCGGCGTCTTCGAGACGGTGGACGACGCGACCAACACCATTAGCGATCTCATTGGCGCTGGCATCGTGCCGGCGGCGCTGGAGATGCTCGACACCCTTATTTTGCAGGCGGTGGAAGCGGCGTTTCACTTCGGCTTCCCGCTGGACGCCGGGGCCGTGCTCATCATGGAGGTGGACGGCCTGGAAGCCGGCCTCGACGCCGATGCCGAGCGCATCATCGCCATTGCCATGAAGCACAACGCCCGCGAGGTGCGCCGCGCCAACACCGACGCGGAGCGGTTGCTGTTGTGGAAGTCGCGCAAGCAGGCGTTCGGCGCGGTGGGCCGATTGGCGCCGAGCTACTGCACCCAGGACGGCGTCGTGCCGCGCACCAAGCTGCCGCACATCCTGCGCACCATCCAGGCCATCGGCGTTAAATACAATTTACAGATCTGTAATGTGTTTCATGCGGGCGACGGCAACATTCACCCGATCCTGCTGTTCGACGAACGCGACGCCGACCAGGTGCGGCGCGTATTGCTGGCGAGCAACGAAATCTTGACGGAGTGCATCCGCGTCGGCGGCAGTGTCACGGGCGAACACGGCATCGGCGTGGAAAAGATCGATTTCATGCCGCTGCTCTTTACACCGGACGACCTGTCGATGATGATGCGGTTGCGCAGTGCGTTCAACCCCGACGGCCGGTGCAGTCCGCGTAAGATGCTGCCGACCGCGGGCGCGTGCATCGAGCCGAGCAAAGCCGGCCGACACGCGGCGCTATGATCGTCCCGAGTAACCGTTCACTCCCCCCCTTACGAAGGGGGGGGCGGGGGGGTAAGAACGGTTGCGTTTAACAGTCCTGGCGTCCACTCCACCCCCCCCGCCCCCCTTCGGAAGGGGGGAGTGAACGGTTACGAAATTTGCTCTCCTGCGTCCCGCCGTAACGCTCGCCGTCCCCGCGCTCTCCAACCCTTCCATCCTTCCCACTCATCCCTCCAAACTGCTCTTGGCCCCCGGTTGCCTCTGTGGTAAACCACCGCCCCCGCATTTCGCTCGCGGACCCGGAGGCGACCCATGGGCAAGCAGACGGATTGGCGCAAACGCAACTACTTCGGCCTGTCCGTCGGCGCGGCGGCGATGGCGAGTTTGTTCCTGCTGGCACTGGCGGGCAACGGCCAGCCGGTCGTGCAGCAGGGTTTTGAAGGCCGCGACCCCGTCTGGGTCGCCGGACCGGCCGACGCGAAGTACAAGGAAATCGCCCACAAAATCATCGACGACCCCGCCGCCCACGGCGGCCAGCGTTCGGAGTATTTCCAACTCCAAGTCGAGCAAGGCAGCTTCATCCATTACACCTACGACGTGGGCCGGGCGCCCGTCGCCGACGACTTGAACGTCGGCGTGTGGGTCAAAGCCAACCGCCCCAACCTCCAACTCTTTTGCCGGGTCGTCCTGCCGCGCGAACGCGACCCGCAGCACATCGACCAGGTGCTTACCACCGTCGTGCGCGGCGACGCCTACGAGCTGGTCGGCCGCTGGCAACAGCTCACGTTGCGCCAGCCGGTCAAGCGCCTGCGCGAACAGCAGCAGCTCCTCCAGGCCGCAGTGAAGCGCGACGTTAATACTACCGACGCTTACGTGGACCGCATCGTGCTGAACGTGTACGGCGGCCCCGGCCAGACCGACGTGTGGACGGACGACCTGGAAATCGGCCCGGTCCTGGAAACGCGGCCCGCCGGCCCGCCCACGCAACCCGCGGGCCGCGACGTGCCGGGCACCCTGGCCTCCCGGCCCCACCGCGCGTCGGAGGTCAAACTGACCGGCAACAACCTGGTTATCGGCGACAAGAAGTTTTTCATGCGCGCCATCCGCCACCAGGGTGCGCCGCTCAAGACGCTGCGCGACGCCCGTTTCAACACCATCTGGCTCGACGAAACGACGCCGCCGGACTTGATCGAACACGCCATCGACCTCGGCTTCTGGATTGTGCCGAGCTTGACGCCGCCCGACCAGCCGGAAGGCGCGACGCCGGCCCAGGTGACGGCACTCAATGAAGCGTTCGGCCGCAAGGTGGGCCAGTTCATCCACCTCGACGCGGTGCTGGCCTGGGACCTCGGCGCCAACTTGCAACAGGAGCAGTACCAGAAAGTGTCGCGCACCGCGGGCGCGTTCCGCCAGGCCGACCCGATGCGGCCCCTCGCCGCCGACGTGTGGGACGGCTACCTCAGTTACACGCGCGGCCTCGACCCGCTGATGCTCGGCGTCCACCGTTGGCCGTTGATGACGACGTTGGACCTGGGCGGCTACAAGGACTGGCTGGTGGGCCGCCGCCGTCTGGCCTCGCCGGACACCTTTTGCTGGACGTGGATTCAGACGCATTTGCCGGACTGGTACAGCAACCTCGTTTACGGCCAGTCCGGCGCGCAGGGCTTTAGCGAACCGGTCGGCCCGCAGGCGGAGCAAATTCGCCTGATGACTTACATCGCGCTGGGCAGCGGCTACAAGGGCGTCGGCTACTGGTCGGACCGCTTCCTGGCCGACAGCCACACCGGCCGCGACCGCCTGCTGGCGCTGGCACTGCTCAATCAGGAAATGGAAATGCTCGAACCGCTGCTGGTCGGCGCGGAGGAGCCGAAGTGGATCGACACCGGCCTGCCGGAGGTGAAGGCCGCCGTTATCCGCTCCGAAAAGGCGGTGTTGGTACTGCCGGTCTGGATCGGCACCAATTCGCAGTACGTGCCGGGCCAGTCGGCGTCGGCGAAACTGGCGGTGGTCGTGCCGCAGATACCGCCGACCATGCAGCCGTGGGAGGTCTCGCCGGGCTACGTCCGGTCGCTGCCGGATTGGAAGCGCGTCACCGGCGGCGTGCTCGTCAACGTCCCCGAATTCAGCCTGACCAGCGCCATCGTCTTCACGGCGGACCCCGGCAACCCGACGGGCCTGATCCCGCGCTTCCAGGAGCAACAACGCCGCATGAGCAAGACCGCGGCGCAGTGGGCACACGACCAGGCGCTGGAAGAGATTGCCAAGGTGGAACACGTCTACGAGGAGTTGGACAAGGCCGGCCACCCGCTGCCGGACGGCAAGCAGTTGTTGCAGAAGGCCCACGCCTACCTGGAAAGCAGCGAAAAGCAGCGCGTCAACGGCGACCACGGCGAAGCCTACCTCGAGGCGCAGCGGGCCATGCGGCCGTTGCGTATCCTGATGCGGGCCGAGTGGGACAAGGCGGTCAAGGACCTCACGACGCCGGTGGCCAGTCCGTACGCCTTGAGCTATTTCACGCTGCCGCGGCACTACGAATTCTGGCAGGACGTGCAGCAGCGCCGGGCCGGGACCAACGTGCTGCCCGACGGCGACTTTGAAGCGGCAGGCGACAAGGCGCCGGACGGCTGGCTCATGGAGGAGGTGCCGTCGCTGGACGACGTGGTCCTCTCGGCCCAGCGCGTCAAGGACGAACCGAAGGTAGGCCGCCAGTGTCTTATGCTGGAAATCAAGGCAAAAGACGGCGTGCGGCCGCCGCTGGAGTTGGAGCGGAGCTACCTGGCGATTCACAGCCCGGCGGTGCGGTTGCAACCGGGTTCCCTGGTAAAGATCAGCGGCTGGGTGAAAATCCCGGCCGCCATCGGCGCGACGACGGACGGGGCGTTGCTGTTCGACAGTGCCGGCGGCGAACCGCTGGCGTTGCGGATGACCGGCAAGACGGAGTGGAAGCAGTACACGGTCTACCGCAAGGTGCCGGCGTCGGGCGCGATTAACGTGACGATGGCGTTGCAAGGTTTGGGCAAGGTGTACTTCGACGACATCCGGATCGAGCCAATGGCGGCGCGGTAGTTCCCCGCTGGCCGCTTGCGGCTTTGCGCCGGGGAGCGCTTAACCGCAAGCGGCCAGCCGTCAATCTTTCACGTCCGTCGGCTCGACGACCGAAATCGCCTTTACATTGCTTAAATTAACCCAGGTCGCCTTGGCCGGGATGCGCGATTTGTTGACGATGCGCACCTTCACCCACTTGTCGCGGGGCCGTTCCAACACCTCGCCAATAATGGTCGGGTCGCCGGTGAAAACGTACGTCTGACCCACGGCGAGAAGGTCGCCCGTTTCGGGTGCCGGCTCTCTGGTGTTCCAGGCGACAAGAAGGGGAGCCACAATGCCCCCAATCGCCAGCAGTCCGAGAATGGCAAGCCACCGCTTCATACGGACCATCCCCCGTCAGCCCGGCCCGTCGCGCTGGCGGCGGTAGAGTGTCATCTGCCGTTCCAGCATGACGCGCTGGTCGTCGAGCAATTTGCGGCGGTCGCGCAGGCCGCGCCGCCGCGTCTCCCACAAGTCCACGCCCGCCAATCCAACCACGACCAGCAGCAACACCAGGCAACCGATCCAATAGGAAACGTAAAAGCGGGCGAAGTCGCGTTGCTCCGGCGTCGGCGCGCGCGCCACACCTTCGGGCGTCGGCGCGTTTTGTTCGTCGATGCGTTCTTCGAGAAACAGTTGTGCGCCGGCCAACAGCAGCGCCAGCACGGCGAGCAGGGCGCAACCGACCAGCCGACGGTACGCCTGGCGGCGGCACTGGCGGCTCTCCTCCAGGGGCAGTTCCGGCCCTTCGCTCAGTCGGCGCAGGGCGGCAAATTGGCGGAAGCCGAAAAAGAACGACACGCCCAGCAACACCGGGATCGCGACGGCGACACAAATCAACTGGATCAGAGGCACCGTTCACCCCCCTGCGCCGCGGTCGGCGGCATCAATTCGCAACCTGTTCCCGACGCAACAGATCGCGCTTGCGTTCCAGGCCCCAACGGTAGCCGCCCAGGCCGCCGTCGCGCCGCACGATCCGGTGGCACGGCACAAACAGCGACACCGGATTGCGGGCACACGCCGACGCCACCGCGCGCACGGCCTTCGGCACCCCCGCGCGTTCCGCCAGCTCGGTATAGGTTGCCGTCGCCCCGCGTGGCACTTGCCGTAGTGCGTCCCACACTTTGCGCTGGAAGGCCGTGCCGCGCAAGTCCAACGGCACCTTCGGATCGCCCACGCCGCCGATCAGGGCTTCGATTTGGCGGTAGACGCCGTCGAGGGCACGGCCGTCTTCCACGATTTCGCACCGGGGGAAGAGTTGGCGGACTTCTTCCAGAGCGGCGGCAACCGCCGCCGGCTCGATGATTTGCAGCACGCACACGCCGCGCGCCGTCGCTGCGACGAACACGGTGCCGCAGGCGGTACCGGCGATGGCGTAGCGGATAAGCGTCGTTTCAGCAGGGCTTGTCATTGGGCCTCCACAGGATGAAAGGGAGCGTTTGGCATACCACGTCTGGCCAACCGCGACCAATTCAGTCTGTAACCGTTCACTGGCATCAACCTCCCCCCCTTACGAAGGGGGGGTAGGGGGGTGTACGCCAGGACCGAGTACATTAACCCCCCCTACCCCCCCATCGGAATGGGGGGAGTGAACGGTTACTTCAGTCTAATCCGAAGAACGCCAGCGTGCCAAGGTAAACCAGCATGGACAGCGACCGCACCGCCTCGCGCAGGTTGACCTTTGACGACCCGGTACGGCGGTCTTCAAAGATAATCGGCGTCTCGCCCAGCTTGCAGCCGGCCTTGCGGCAACGGTACAGCACTTCTTGCTGGAACGAATAGCCGTGCGAAATGACCTGGTCCAACGGCACCTGCCGCAACTTCGCCACGCGGTAACAGCGATACGCCCCGCTCGCGTCGTGGATCGGCAAGCGGAACAGGAAGCGCACCAGCAGGTTGACGCTGCGGCTGATAATTTTGCGCGAAAGCGGCCAGTTGACGGTGCCGCCGCCCGGCACATAGCGCGAGCCGATCATCACGTCGCGGCGCGGCATCCCGGCCAGAATCGCCGGCAGGTAACGCGGGTGGTGGCTAAAGTCGGCGTCCATGTTGAGGAAAAACTCGTAGTCTTGCTCCATGGCGTAGCGCATGCCGGTCAGGATGGCGGTGCCCAGGCCGAGCTTGCCGGTGCGGTGCAGCACGCGGACGCGCGCGTCGCGGGCGGCCAGCTCGTCGGCGACGCGACCGGTGCCGTCGGGCGAATGGTCGTCGATGACGAGCACGTCGGCGTCGGGAAGTTCGTCGTGGATGCCGTGGACGAGCGGTTCGAGGTTGTCGCGCTCGTTGTAGCAAGCGATCGACACCAGGACGCGGGTTGGTGGCTGGACCGACACGAGGACTCCATGCACGGGGTTTGCGGCTTGCCTCCCCTGGGGGGACCAACCTATCCTACAAGAACGGCCCCCGCCGTGTGACGGTTCCCGAACGAGGCACCCAGTCGAGAGCAGTCCGTTATGGCCACGTTGATAACCAGTTGCCCCGAGTGCAAGAAGCAGATCAAGATACCGGCCGAGGTCACGGGCAAGAAGATCAAGTGCAAGGATTGCGGCACCGTCTTCGTGGCCACGTCCACGGCGGTCAAGCCGGACGCGAACCGGCCGTCGGGCGATCCGCGCGGCCAGCCGGGCCAGGAGACGTTCAGGCCGGTGGACGACGAGGACGGCGACGGCAAGCCGTACGGCGTCACGACGCTGGACCTGACGCCGCGTTGCCCGCACTGCGCCAACGAGTTGGAGCCGCACGACGCGGTGGTGTGTCTGACGTGCGGCTACAACACCCAGACGCGCGAACTCGGCAAGCGGCGGCGCATCCGGGACACGTCGGGCGGCGACTGGTTCTGGTGGTTGTTGCCGGCCATTTTGAACGTGATGCTCTTTTTCATCTGCTTCTCGGACCTGGTCCTCATTTTGGTACGGTTGGCGTTCCGGGAACCGATCGAAGACCAGTTGTACCGCAACGGTGCGAACTGCTGCGCGTTATGGGAAGGGGTCTTGTGTCTTTGGATCATGTACGCGTCGGCCAAGTTCGCGATCAAGCGCCTGATCTTCCACTTCCACCCGCCGGAGGACGAGATCAAGAATTAGGGCGGGCCGTATTAAGGCCGCACGACTGGTTATTACCTCGGCACGAAAGTTACGACGCGTGTGCCGCCAAGAGGCTTGCCAAACGCACCCTTGCCACCCACCCACGCCACTCTTTGCCACGCCTTTGGCAAGGGTACATTAGCGCCGCTGGCTGCTCCTGACGGTCCCTGCGTGCCAAAATCCCACCCTTGCCAAGAATGTGCGCTTTGGCAAGGGTGGGTAGGGTGTCCGAGGTCGCGCGGTCCAATTGGCTGCAAAGGGCAGACGGATCGCGGAAGCGCCGTACTCCAAAAACAGCGCGATTCACTCCCCCCTTACGAAGGGGGGGTAGGGGGGGTGGAGTGGACGCCATGACGGAATACTTCGGTTCTTGACCCCCCTACCCCCCCTTCGTAAGGGGGGGAGTGAACGGTTACGATTAGGATTCGGATCGTTTCCGACTGCGGCGCGGCTTGGCGCGGGTCGCCAGCCACTTCTTGAAGGAACTTTGACTCTCGGCGGACGGCCGGCCGGCCAACAGGTTGGCGACGCTGACATCCTCGTCGATCGCCGGCCAATGGATGCCGCGACCGCCGCCAATCAGCCGCCAAGAACGCCGCTCCTCGACCGTGGCGTGTGCCAGGCGGGGATACCAGGCCACCGGCGCGGCAATGGTACGACCGTCGGCCAGCTCCACGGACAGGGTATCCTCGCCCACCTCGACGCGCGTGGCGAGAGCCTCTCGGACTTCAACCGCGGAAGAACTCATGCCAACTCTCCAATAACGGGATTTGGTGCTCTTCGATCAATTCCCGGACCCGGTTGATCTCCGTCCTGCGGAAGCCGTCGCTCCGTTCGAGGCGGACGGGGTCGAGCCAGAACTTCGCTTCACAGTCGTCGCGTTCGACGTGGACGTGCGGCGGCTAACCACCATCGCCGGCATAGAAGAAGAACCGGAACGGTCCCATCCGGAGTACAGTCGGCATGTGCCCATACTATGCCCGGAGGTTGTCGAGTGCAACGTGCCCCTTGAGCAAACCGCTGGCCTCACCACCACGCACAGCAGTCGGTGCCGCTGGAGCGACTGCCGAGCAGGTCTTTTTACTGCAATGGCCGTACAATGAATTGACGCCATTTTTCCCGGTTGGCTGCACGCAGTCCTTATGCAGTTACAAGAAAGGTTTAGCCATGCGACGAATCGAGCCGTTCCTGGTGATGCTGGTTGTCCTGGCAGCGGCGACGCCGTCGGACGCGGTGCCGTACGAGCCGAAAGTCGGGCAGCGGCACGCCGACTTCACGCTCCCGAATACCGCCACTGGCAAGCCGGTCGCGCTGTCGGACTTCCGCGGCAAAAAGGTGCTGCTCATCCAGTTCGCGTCGTGGTGAGCGGGCTGCCGCCAGCACGTGCCGGTCTGGCACGAAGGAACCGCGAAGTGGGTCAAGGACGGCAAGCTCGTCCTCTTGGGCGTCACCCAGGAGCAGCACGCCGACCGCTGCCGATTGCTGGCCCAGTGGAAGGGCTTCGACTGGCCGATCTTGCACGACCCCATTAACGTCCTGGAAGCGACGGCCGTGCCGCTCCTGGTGGCGATCGACGAGCACGGCATCGTGCGCTCGACCCGGCCCGCCCTGGCCACCTTCCAGGCCGACTTCCTCGACAAGACCTTCACCGACGACGCCAAGGGCGGCCGCGCCAACCGCATCACCCCCGCCCTAAAAGACGGTGAGCGCAGCCCGGACTGGGACGCCTTGCGGGCGCGGGCGAAAGAGGTCGGCGACGCGGCGACGTGGCGGGAACTCGGCGACGCCCTGGCCCTGTGGGGAGGAGATAAGCATCTGGACGAGGCGCTGGACGCCTACGGCCGGGCGGCGCAACTCGACCCAAAGGATGGGCCGGCTCTGTTCCGGCTCGGCGTCTGTTACCGACAGCGCTCCGAGACCACGGGGCACCGGCCCGGCGACTTCCAGGCCGCCATCGCTGCTTGGGGCCGGGCGCTGGACCTCGACCCGAACCAGTACATTTGGCGGCGACGCATCCAGCAGTACGGGCCTCGGCTTGACAAGCCCTACGCCTTCTACGACTGGGTCGAGACGGCCGAGAAGGACATTCGTGTCCGCGGCGAAAAGCCGCTGCCGTTGGCGGTACGGCCGGGGGGTGCGGAGATCGCCCAGCCGCTCAAGGCGCTGCCAGCCCCGCCCGCAGAGGCCCGGAACCCCGACCCGGACGGCAAGGTCCACCGCGACAAGGACGGGCTGATTCAGGCCGAAGTGACCGTGGTGCCCGCGCGGGTCCGTCCGGGCCAGGCGGTGCGGATCCACGTCGTCCTCCGTCTCGACCCCAAGCAGCAGGCGCACTGGAACAACGAGGCAGAACCGCTACGGCTCTGGGTCGAGCCGCCGGCAGGTTGGCAGATCTCCGAGCGGCTTCTCCAGGCTCCGGCGGTTCGGGAGGCCGTGAGTGGGGAAGAGAGGGCGCTGGACTTCGAGATCAAGGCGCCCAAGGAAGCGCAGGACAAGGTCCGCCTTGACGCCTTCGCCCTCTATAACGTCTGCGACGACAAGGGCGGGCAGTGTCGGTTCCTACGGCTCGACGTGCCGATTGATGTCCGGACGTTGCCGGCGGACAATCCGAGCAAGGCCGAGGACAAGAAGTAGCGGAAAGCTGCCCCGGATATCCTCCGTGAAGGCAACAATGCCGCCGTGGTGGCGCGTCCCCCCGTCGCCGCGGCGGCCCCATGCTTGCCAAGCTCAACACCTACGCCCTCGTTTGGTCGTGCCGTTGGTGGCGGTGCCACTGTTGGCAGACGAACCCACGAAGGTCACGCCGGGACCGGCCGTGTCGTTGAATTTGCTGACACGGCACAGCCATGTGACGCCGACGCGCGGCGGCTTCTGCCATACCGGCGGCGGCAACATCGATGTCCAGCAGCCGGCCGGCTACACCGTCGTCATCACCATGACCGGCGTGGCCGTCGCCGGCGCGCACCCCTGCAAGAGTTCCGTCGCGACGATGGACTTCGACCTGGCGCAGTGCTTCGAGATCGCGTTTGAAAAGCCCGAAGTGAAGGCCGCGAAGCTCACCATCGAAGGGCGCGTCATCGGCCTGCTGCGGAGTCAGGCGAAGGGCAACGCCTCGGAGGGCAACGGTTGCGCGACGGTGGCGGGCGCGGGTTGCGAGACGTTGTCGCTGTGCGTGCCGGCCCACGCGGTCGGCTGCGGCGAAAACCTGTCGATCAACGACCGCGACGGCCCGGCGAGCGTCGCGATCAAGCCGGGCAAGTATACGCTGCACCAGACGTTTGCGGTCAGCGCGACGCACCCGAACAGCCTGCTGCCGGGCAAGGCCGCGTCGGCGGAGTTCGCGCCCGACCCGGCGCTCGACCCGCTGTGGATCAGCTACTGGGAGCCGTTTCACGGGGCTAACAAGAAGGACTTCGGGTTTCAGATTACGGTGAAAGTCGTGGACGACACGCGCTGAGCCGGTCTTGCCGCTTGCGGCTGAGCGCAATTGGCGCTCAGCCGCAAGCGGCAATTCAGTATCCTGAACGTCAGGGGTACACTCATGGACAAAGATCAAGTCGCCGCCGCCTTGACCGAGATCGGCACGCTCCTCGAAATCCAGGGCGAAAACTCGTTCCGCTGCAACGCCTACCACAACGGCGCCCTCGCCATTTCCCAGTACGAAGGCGACCTCGGCGAACTGGTCCGCACCGGCAAACTCAACACCCTCCGCGGCATCGGCGACACGCTGCGCGACAAAATCACCACCCTGGTCAATACCGGCTCATTGCCTTTCCTCGAAGACCTGCGCGCCAAGACGCCCGTCGGCCTGTTGAAGATGCTGCGCATCCAGGGCCTCGGTCCGAAGAAGGTGAAGGCGATTTACGACCAACTGAAAGTTGACAGTCTCGAAAAGTTGAAAGAGGCGTGCGCGGACGACCGGGTCGCCAAGCTGAAGGGGTTCGGAGCCAAGACCCAGCAGAAAATCCTCGAAGGCATCGAGTTCTTGAACGAGGCCGGCGACCGCGTACGCATCGACCAGGCGCTGCCGCTGGCGACGAGCCTCCTCGAAGGGCTGCGCAAGCTGCCGGGCGTGATCCGCATTGAATTGTGCGGCAGCCTGCGCCGCCGGCGCGAGACGATCAAGGACATCGACATCCTCATCAGCTCCGACGACCCGCAGCCGATCATGGACCACTTCGTCCAGCTGCCGGGCGTACTCCAAGTGACGGGCCACGGCGAAACGAAGTCGAGCGTCGTCGTCGGCAACGGCCACCTCGGCGGCAGCAAGAAGGTCACAATGAACGCCGACCTGCGCGTCGTCAGCGACGAGCAGTTCCCGTTCGCGCTGCACTACTTCACCGGCAGCAAGGCCCACAACATCGCCCTGCGTCAGCGCGCCCAGGCCCAGGGGTTGAAGCTCAACGAATATGCCCTGGCCGGGCCGGACAAGAACGTGAAGTGCCGCGACGAGGCGGCGCTGTACAAGGCACTCGGTCTGGATTACATCCCGCCGGAGTTGCGCGAGGACACCGGCGAGATGCAGGCCGCCGTCGAACACACGCTGCCGGAGTTGATCGAGATCGACGACATTCAGGGCGTCTTTCACTGTCATTCGACCTACAGCGACGGCAACAACACGCTGGACGAAATGGCCGCGGCCGCGAAGGCGCTGGGGCTGAAGTATTTCGGTTTCGGCGACCACTCGCAATCGCTGACGGTGGCCAACGGTTTGAGCGTCGAGCGCGTCCGCCACCAACACGAGGCGATCGACGCCTTGAGCAAGAAGCTCAAGGGCATCAAGCTGTTCAAGGGCATCGAGTGCGACATCCTGGCCGACGGCAGTATGGATTACGACGACGACGTGCTGGCCAGTTTCGATTACGTGGTGGCGAGCGTGCATTCGCACTTCGGCCAGCCGCGCGACGAGATGACGGCCCGCATCGTCCGCGCGATTCGGCACCCGGCGGTACGCATCCTGGGCCACGCGACCGGCCGACTGCTCCTGCGCCGGGAGGGCTATCAAGTCGATCTCGAAGCGGTGTTGCAGGCGGCGGCGGAAACCGGCACCATGATCGAGATTAACGCCCACCCGCAGCGGCTCGACCTCGACTGGATTCATTGCAAGCGGGCGCGGGCGCTCGGCGTGCCGTTGGTCATCAACCCCGACGCGCACAGTACCGGCGACATCGACCTCTATCGCTACGGCGTGGACGTGGCGCGGCGCGGCTGGCTGAGTAAGGCCGACGTTTTCAACACGCGGTCGGCGGCGGAAGTTGCGAAGGTTTTCGCGCACGGCAAGAAACGCGCGTGACGGGAGGGTGGCGGACGGGATAAGATGGGTCGTCTGGTACTCGCCAACAAGGTAGAGACTCTTACCCCGGTGACCCACCCATGAAACGATTCGCCAGTCTCGTCGTCGCGTTTTTCCTCCTGGCCGCGCCGGTCCGCGCTCACTTCCTGTGGCTCCTGCCGGCCGACCCGAAGGACGAGAAGTCGGTGCCGCGCCTCATCTTCAGCGACGACCTCAAGCCGGACTCCGCAGAGCTGTTGAAAAAGGTCGGCAAACCGGCCCTTTTTGCGCGCGACCTGGACCTCAAAACGACGGAATTAAAACTGGACGACGGCAAAGAGACAATCCCGGTAATCGTGAAGGGCAAGGGGCCGCTGGTAATCGGCGGCGTCTGCAAGTACGGCGTCTACCAGAAAGACGATAAAGCCGACCCGATACTTGTCTATTACTACGCCAAGACGTATTTCGGAGAGGACTTGACCAAGAAGCCGCCGAAGGGTTTGCTCGACCCCTGGGACAAGCTGCCGCTAGAGATCGTCCTGTTGGAGAAGCCGCAATTCACGGTCGCGGTGCTGTGGAAGGGCAAGCCGCTGGCCGACGCCGAGGTCGTGTTGTACGTGCCGGGCCGGGCCGAGTCGGTCAAAGGCAAAACGGGCGCGGACGGCCAGTACGTCGTGAAAATGCCGGCGCAGAGCGGCGTCTACGGGTTGCGGGCCAGCCATACCGAGAACGTCGGCGGTGAGTTCGACGGCAAGAAGTATACGGCGACCCGGCACCACGCGACGCTGACGTTTCCGGTGGATAAGACGAAATAGGTGGTATTGCCGCTTGCGGCTGAGCGCTCAGCCGCAAGCGGCAATTCACCTCATTTCGCCACCGCCCCTCCCTGAGCCATCAGGTAGGCCCGCAAATCGCAGTAGATTTGCGCACAAAGTTTTTGCCAGATGCCGTCGGTACTGACCTCGGGCGACGGCGCGTGCAGCACGAGCGTGATGCGCATCTGGGCCTCACGCTGGTTTTCGCCGCGCTGCAAGCGCAGCTCCATTTCAAACGTATTCTGCTTGCGGTTGAAGCCGAGCCAGGACAGCGAGTTGGCGCGCTTCGGCGTCGCGTACACGCAGCCCTTGCCGCCCAGGCGCACGCGAATGCGGCCCGGCACGCTCTCGATCACCTCGCCGCCCGCGTCGTCGATGAAGCCGCGCACCTTGTACGTCGCGATGCGTTCCGGCATCCAGGCGTCCATGTGATAAATCACGGCCAGCGGGTCGTCGGCCGGCAACGGCGTCGGGTCCGACGGCCCGGCGGTCGCGGCGGTCTGTATGTGGGGCACGATGGCAACGCGGCCCGACGGCATGACGCGCGGCGGCACCCGATCCACGGGCCGCAGCGGCGCGGCCTGCCGCACCACGGTTGCTGCGGGGTGGCTGCCGGACGTCGGTTGCGGGGTCGCCCGCGCCGCGGCCCCGGTGGCACTGCCGTTCATCGCAGTTTCGTAACGCTGCGCCAGCAGGCGCGCCGCGTTCGGCCGTTCCGCCGGGTTCTTGGACAGGCAGTCGTGGACGAGTTGCTCCACGGCATACGGCACGCAACCGGCCGCACCGACTGCCGCGAACGACGGCGCTTCTTCCGTCGCGTGCGCCAGCAGCATCTCCATCGTCGTCCTACCCGCGAACGGCAACCGACCGGTCAACATCTCGTAAAGGAGCACGCCCACGCTATAGAGGTCGCCGCGCTGGTCCATCTCCTCGCCGCGGGCCTGTTCGGGACACATGTAGCCGGGCGTGCCGACCGCGAACTCGGTGTTCGTCTCCGTGACCTGCAACTCGCCGGGGGCCAACAGCTTGGCCAGGCCGAAATCCATCACCTTGACGATCTCGTGGCCGGTGTCCGGGTCCACGATCATGATGTTGGCCGGCTTCAGATCGCGGTGGATAATGCCGGCGTCGTGGGCGGCTTGCAGCACTTCGCAAAACTGCCCGAGCAACCGGCCCACCCGCGCCGGATTGAGCTTACCGGCTTTTTGCAGGATGGTGTCCAGGCCGACGCCGCGCAGGTACTCCATGACGATGCACGGCCCGTTGGGGTCGGTGCTGGAGGCGTCGTAGAGGGAGACGGCGTAGGGGTGTTGGAAGCGGGCCATGAGGAGGGTTTCGCGGGCGAAGCGCTCGCGAAACTTGGGGTCGGCGGCGATGTGGTCGTGCATGACCTTGACGACCACCTGGCGGCCGAGGTCTTTCTGCTCCGCGAGGTAGACGCGGCCCATGCCCCCTTCGCCGAGGAGGCGGACCGTTTCGTAGCGACCCAGGAAAACGCGGCCAGGCATGGAGCGTGTCCACTTGGAGGAGATCGGATGCCACCGTCGCGGCAGGGGGTACGGGCCGGTCCGCTGCCTGTGCAAGTGTAGGTCGCAAACGCCGGGGGTGACGGGCGCGGGTTGAATTTTTGGCGGAGCGCTTTCGCGCCGGGTCTCACTGCGGATTGAGCGAGCCAACCGCCAAGATGCGCACCCGGCGGCCCTCGATGCGCAGCCGTCCCGCGCCGAAGAGACGGATCGCTTCCGGATAGGCTTCGCACTCCGCTGTAAAAACGCGCTCGGCGAGGGTTTCGGGCGTGTCGTCGTCAAGGACGGGAACGACGCGCTGCAAAACGATCGGTCCGTGGTCGTACTCGTTGTCGGCGAAGTGGACGGTGCAGCCGCTAACCTTGACGCCGACTTCCAGGGCGGTCTGGTGGACGTGCAGCCCGTGGAAGCCTTTGCCGGAGAACGCGGGGATGAGGGCCGGGTGGATGTTAAGCACGCGGCCCATGAAGTCGTCGGGGATTTGCAGTAGTTGCAAAAAGCCGGCGAGGCAAACGAGGTCGGCACGGGCGTCGCGGCAGTGGGCGAAGATGCGGTCGCTGAACTCCTCTTGCGAGGCGCACGCCTTACGGCGGACGTAGGCGGCGGGGATGCCGGCGTTGTGGGCGCGGGTGAGGCCGTAGGCCTGCGGGTTACTGGCGACGACGCAGACGATTTCGGCGGGGAGGCTGCCGGCGCGGACGTGGTCGAGCAGGTTTTGCAGGGTCGTACCACTGCCGCTGAGGAGGACGGCGAGGCGGGTCATTGGAACACCCTTCCCGTTTCGCCGCTTGCGGCTTTGCAAAGCCGCAAGCGGCAAATCAGCGCTCGTTCCCCACGGTGCTCGACCGCAAAAACTCGCGGTTCATGCGCGCGATGTGCAGCACGCTAATCTGCTTGGGGCACGCCGCCTCGCACTCGTAGTAGTTCGTGCAGTTGCCGAACCCTTCTTCATCCATCTGCTCGACCATCTTGCGCACCCGCGCCGCCCGCTCCGGCACGCCCTGCGGCAACAGCGCCAGCTGCGACACCTTCGCCGCCGTGAACAGCATTGCCGAGGCGTTCTTGCACGCCGCCACGCACGCGCCACAGCCGATGCACGCCGCCGCGTCCATCGCCATCTCCGCGTTCACTTTCGGCACCGGCACCGCGTTGCCGTCCGGCGCGCCGCCCGTGTTCACCGACACGAAGCCGCCCGCCTGCACGATCCGGTCCAGCGCCCGGCGGTCCACGATCAAGTCCTTGATGACCGGGAACGCCCGCGCGCGCCACGGCTCGACGTAGATTTCCTGGCCGTCCGTGAAGGTGCGCAGGTAGAGCTGGCAGGTCGCGCCGCCGTGGCCCTTTGTGCCGTGCGCCCGGCCGTTTATCATCAGGTTGCAGCTGCCGCAGATGCCCTCCCGGCAATCGTGGTCGAACGCGATCGGCTCCGCGCCCTGCGCGATCAACTCCTGGTTCACCACGTCCAGCATTTCCAGAAACGACATGTCCGGCTGGACATCCTTGGCCTGGTACATGACCATCGCGCCCTTGTCCTGGGCGTTCTTCTGCCGCCAGACGTGCAGGGTCAAATTCATTATTTGTAACTCCGCGTGGATGGATGCACGGTCTCGTATTCCAGGTTTTCGGCGTGCCGTTCCGGCTTCTGGCCGACGCCCTTGTGTTCCCACGCGCTGACGAACATGTACTTCTCGTCGTCGCGCTGCGCCTCGCCCTCGGCGTCCTGGTGTTCGACGCGGAAGTGGGCGCCGCACGATTCGTCGCGGTCCAGAGCGTCGTGGGTCAGCAATTCAGCGAACTCCAAAAAGTCGGAGACGCGGCCGGCTTCTTCGAGCGCCTGGTTCAACTCCTGGCCGCCGCCGGTGACGTTGACGTTGTGCCAAAACTCGTCGCGTAGGGCCGGAATTTCGGCAAGGGCTTTCTGCAAACTCTGCTCGCTGCGGGCCATGCCGACGTTGTCCCACATGATCTTGCCCAGCCGCCGGTGGAAGCTCATCGCCGTCTGCTTGCCTTTGATTGACAGCAGTTTGTTGACGCGCTCGTGGACCTCCGCCTCGACGCGCTTGAACTCGGCGTGGTCGGTATCGACCGGCGTTTGCTTGTTGCTCGCGAGGAAGTTGCCCATCGTGTACGGGATAATGAAATAGCCGTCGGCCAATCCTTGCATGAGCGCACTGGCACCGAGGCGGTTGGCCCCGTGGTCGGAGAAGTTGGCCTCGCCGAGGACGAACAGGCCGGGCAGGTTGCTCATGAGGTTGTAGTCCACCCACAGGCCGCCCATGCAGTAGTGGACGGCGGGGTAAATGCGCATCGGCGCCTGGTACGGGTCCTCGTTCGTGATGTGGGCGTACATGTCGAACAGGTTTTCGTAGCGTTCGCGGATGCCCTTGACGCCGATGCGGCCGATGGCGTCGGCGAAGTCGAGGTAGACGCCGCGACCACCCGGTCCGACGCCGCGGCCTTCGTCGCACGCCTCCTTGGCGGCCCGCGACGAGATGTCGCGCGGGGCCAGGTTGCCGTAACTCGGATATTTACGCTCTAAATAGTAGTCGCGTTCGCCTTCGGGCACCTGGTTCGGCGGCCGCTTGTCGCCGGGCTGCTTGGGCACCCAGATGCGGCCGTCGTTGCGCAGCGACTCGGACATGAGCGTCAGTTTGGACTGGTGGTCGCCGACGACCGGGATGCAGGTCGGGTGAATCTGCGTGAAGCACGGGTTGGCGAACAGCGCCCCGCGCTTGTGGGCGCGGTAGGTCGCGGTCACGTTGCAGCCCATCGCGTTCGTGGACAGGTAGAACACCGGCCCGTAACCGCCGCTGGCCAGCACCACCGCGTCGGCGGCGTAGGACTCGATCTTGCCGGTGACGAGGTCGCGGACGACGATGCCGCGCGCCCGGCCGTCGATGACCACGAGGTCGAGCATCTCGGTGCGCGCGTGCATCGTCACGCGGCCCGCGCTGACCTGCCGACACAGTGATTGGTACGCGCCGAGCATCAGCTGCTGCCCGGTCTGACCGCGGCAATAAAAGGTCCGCGACACCTGGGCGCCGCCGAAGGAGCGGTTGGCGAGTTGGCCGCCGTATTCGCGCGCGAACGGCACACCCTGAGCGACGCACTGGTCGATGATGTTGACGCTGACCTGGGCCAGGCGATAAACATTGGCCTCGCGGGCGCGGAAGTCGCCGCCCTTGATGGTGTCGTAGAAAAGGCGGTGGACGCTGTCGCCGTCGTTCTGATAGTTCTTGGCGGCGTTGATGCCGCCCTGGGCCGCGATGCTGTGTGCCCGCCGCGGGCTGTCCTGGAAGCAGAAGCTTTCGTCGTTGTAGCCGAGTTCCGCCAGGGACGCCGCCGCCGCGCCGCCGGCCAGGCCGGTGCCGACGACGATGACGCGGTACTTGCGCTTGTTCGCCGGGTTGACCAGCTTCATCGCGAACTTATGATCGTCCCACTTCGCGGCCAGGGGGCCGGGGGGGATGTTGGAATTGAGCTGCATGACGACTCCCCGTATTGCCGCTTGCGGCGGTGCGCGAACCGCAACGCCGCAAGCGGCTACTCGATCGCCCCCACCAGCACCGCCAGCGGCATGGCACAGTTACCAATCAGCAGCACGGTGGCGATGACCGGCCCCACGTACTGGATCACCGGCCAGTAGCGCGGGTGGTTCAGGCCGAGCGATTGGAACCAACTCGACCCGCCGTGCCACAGGTGCAGCCACAGGAAGAACATCGCGACCACATAGCTAAGGGTAATCACCGGGTTCTGAAAGCCGGCGACGACCATGCCGTAAACGTCGTGCCGCGGGTGAGCGGTGTAGACCCAGCCGAACGTGAAATGAGCCAGGTGGTAGACGATGAACGCCAGCAGCACGAGGCCGGTCAGGAGCATGTGCCGGGACGCCCAGCTGGCTTGCACCGTGTCCTCGCGGACGTAGCCCATGGGGCGGGCGGCCTGGTTGGCCAGCGTCAGGCGGATGCCGAGGACGAGATGAACGACGAACAGCGTGAAGAGGCCGCCGCGCGCGAGCCAGAGCAGTTCGCCGCTTTCCTTGAGCATGTGGGCATACTGATTGAGGGCGTCGCGGCCCACGAAGACGAGCAGGTTGCCGACCATGTGAACGATGACGAAAAGGGTCAAACCGAGTCCGGTCAGGGCCATGAGATATTTGCTGCCGACGGACGTCTTCAGTGGGCGGATCAAGTCGTTCATCAAGACGCCTTTCCGAACAAGTGCGGGACAGAAGACCGCGTTTGGGGCGCGGGCGCAGAGGTGTTATAGTTCGCGGGTCCATCTCCGGCGAGCAGGTGGCGGGTTTGCCAAACCGACCCTTGCCACCCACCCTCGCCACTCTTTGCCATGCCTTTGGCAAGGGTAGATTAGCGCCGCTGCCTGCCCCTGACGGTCGCTGCGTGCCAAAATTCGACCCTTGCCAAGTTCTTGCGCTTTGGCAAGGGTGGGTAGGTCGTCCGAGGCCGCGCGGTCAAACGGGACGCCTCACAGCAGCCGCCGGCTCTCGTACTCCAGCCCGGCGTTGAGGAAGCGCACCGCCCGGTCGGCCATGTGGTTGTAATAGTCCCACGAGTGGCCGCCCGCTTGCGTCGTGAGGTCTAACTCGTGCGCCACGCCGAGCGCGTTAAGCTTCTCGTGCAGGCGGTCGCTGCCACGATACCACGCAGCGTCGGTCGGGTCGGTGCAATAAAAAAGGTGCGGCGGCTGGCGGCTGGGATGGATGTGCATGGGCGCGGTGTCCTGCCGGCACTGTTCCTTGCTGTCGTACATCTGGTCGAGCGGCGGTTCCTGGTAATACAGTTCGTGGTACTCGATGGCGGGCGCGACGGCGGCGACGACCGGAAACATTTCCGGGTGTTTGAACGCCAACCGCAACGCCCCCTGGCCGCCCATGCTGATGCCGAGCAAACCGACGGCGCGCGGCCGTAGTCCCCAGCGTTCGGCGAAGTACGGCAGCACCGCATCGAGTAAGTAGCGTTCCGGCGTGACTGTCGGGTCGAATTCGGGACAAACGCGGTCGGCCCACCACGAGCGCTGCCCGTGCGGACAGACGCACGCCAGGCGCAGTTCCGCGAACAGGCGGGTATACGCTTCGGAGTCAACGAGCGTCTTCAGACCCAGGCTGTGCAGGTACAGCACGCCGAAGCGCGGCCGCAGTTCGCCGGGCGGGTCGTAGACGTCCGCCGGCTTGCCCGCGATGTCGGTTTTGGTCCAGGTGCCGGTGTCTGGCATGGTTCCCGCCTTTGCCGCTTGCGGCTGAGCGCTCAGCCGCAAGCGGCAATCCCTTTATTTCCCCACCGGTTCCAGAATCACCGCCACCGCCGTCCCCAGCGGCGGGATGTGCTCGCCGAACGCCTCGAACTCCTGGTCGGCCCGCAACTTCGCGGAGGCAATCGACACGTCCAGCACGGAGCCTTCAAAGTTGGCCAGGGTCAGCACAATCCCTTCCGAGTTGGCCAGGTAGTCCCGCGGGCGCTTGGTGTCCAGCGGGTTTTCCACGAACCGGCTGCCGGCGAACACCCAGTCACACGCCATCTCCTTGTGCGTCTTGGTGTCGCGCAGCCAGGACTGCGCGGGAACGGTCTGCTGTCGGCCGTTGGTTTCCCACCGGAGCGTCACCTTGATTTTGTCGCCCTGCGGTGGCAGGAACGTGGGATCGTATTGCACCGGCGACCCGGCCTTGGCCCCCGCCGCGAGCAACGCCTCGTGGACTTGCAGCGGCTCGATGTCGGCGACCAGCACCGACTCGTATTCCTTGCTATCCTTGCGGCACAGGAAGAATTCGCAAAATTGCCCCTCCCGCCAGGCCACGGTGGCGCTGACAATGACGCGCCGTTTGCCGCCTTGCGTTTCAAAGAAGATGTTTTTGGCGAGAAGCTTTTTCTTCGCCTCCACGACCACCGGCGGGGTTTCCACGTTGCGTGGGCTGTCGGACGGGGAGGACGAGTTCATGCAGCCCGTCGCCGCGACCACGGTTAGCACGAGCAGTCCCAGCGTCAGGCGGAGGGGGGTGTTCATGCAACCATTTTAGCAGAAAGGATGAAGGAGGAAGGATG
>JBBRLG010000049.1:0-21328 GCA_038231495.1 Gemmatales bacterium
GGTTCCGCCCGAGGTCGCCGGAGGAGGAGAAAACGCGTCGGGAAAAACGAAGTCCGCGTCGGCCCGTGGCCCGCGGTGCGCGCCGACAGTCCGCAGGCCATAAGAAGATCACGTCATCCCGGAGGAAGTTCCTGGGGCGGCCTGCCCTCAAGCGTACTTGGCATGGACCGCCACTGCCCGGTCGTCATCGGCCCGCAGCCGCTCGGTCGATGCATCCGACTCGAACAGCCCCGGCGGCTCGATCCGGCCGTCCGCGACCCATGCCACCTCCACCCCCGACATCTCGACCACCCACGACACCCCGTGCTTCTCGGACCAGCGTGCGAGGGTCAGTAGGATGAACCGCGCGTCTTGGAACGCCATGAACTGATCGTCGTCGAACTCGACCTCGGCGGCGGCATCCTCGTCCTCGTCGTCCAGCACGTCATCGCCCAGCCCGCGGAACAGCTTGGTGTCCCCGACCACATGCTTGGGTTGCTCGCGGCTCTTAAAGAAGACGATGTTCTCACACCACCACGGCCGCCCCTTGTTCAGGCGCTTCGCGTCCGCCTCGATCGCCTTCCGCACATCGGCGGCGACCGGCTCCGTCGTGGTGTAGGTCAGCGACAGACTCACCGAGTACCCTCTGGGCCGAACTTGTTTATCGCGCGCCGGACGGCGCGCTAGCAAGGCATTGCGCGCGACAGCAAGGCCCCGCGCGCTCTAGCAAGGACATTGGATCATGACCTGGGCTCTTCGTCAACTTTCTCTCGCCTCGAGAATCGCAGAAAAATTTCGCTGCCGTCGCCGAGTGTTCGCGCGTACACTCGGCGGAAGTTTGGCGACCCAAACCCTCGGGAGGACCAACAGGTCCCGCGATTCTTTCTTGCCGAACCCGGTGCCTCAGACGCCGCGATTCCTCGATCAACTGCGCCAAGCTGCTCTCGATCGCTTCGGGCGACCGAAACCAGGCGAGCGTTTTGTCGAGTGGACTCGGCGATTTATCCTGTTTCACGACAAGCGACATCCGCGCGGCATGGGAGCGGACGAAGTTCATCGATTCTTCGATCATGTCGCACGGAGCGCGAAGGCCCCCCTGGGCAGCCTCGAACTCGCTCACGAGGCACTCACCTTTCTCTATAGGGAGTTCCTGCGGCTCGACATCGGCGAACTCTCGATCCCCGAACCGCCGCGCTTGCTCGATCGTTTAAGGTGGGCGATTCGCGTGAGGCACTTGTCGCCGCGTACGGAATCCTGCTACGTCCTTTGGGCGGAGCGGTTCATTCGGTTTCATGGGCTGCGGCATCCGAACACGATGGGTGGGGCGGAGATCGAAATGTTTCTCACGAATCTGGCGGTCGAGGGGCATGTCGCCGCCAGCACGCAGAATCAGGCGGCGGTAGGCAGTCGGCAGTCGGCAGTCGGCAGTCGGCAGTCGGCAGCAGGCCGGTGTAATTCTTCATGTGGAGCGGTGAGGACATGTCGCACGGTTTCAAAGATTTGAGAGTGTACCAACTGGCCTACCGGCTGGCGATGAGGATCTTCCACGAGTCAAAAGTGTTTCCGCCCCAGGAGAGGTACGCCCTGACGGATCAAATGCGGCGTTCCTCGCGGAGCGTCACTTCGAACCTTGCCGAGGGCTATCGCAAACGCCAATACCCCAACGCCTTCGTCAGCAAGCTGTCCGATGCCGACGGGGAGGGAGCGGAGACGCAGGTCTGGATCGATTACGCACGAGATTGCGGTTACTGGTCGAATGAATTGAGCCAAGAGTTGACTCTCGGCTATGAGGAAGTGGGCAGGATGCTTGGTGGAATGATAGCACACCCTGAAAAGTTCTCTATTTGAGACTCTGCCAACAGGCGACAGGCGACAGGCGACCGCCGATTGCCGACTGCCGACTGCCGACTGCCGACTGCCGACTGCCGACTGCCGACTGCCGAGTCGCGCGCAAGGGGGTGATCGGCGTGACCAGCCCGCTCGACCTTCTTGACAACGTGAATGCCGACGGCGTCCAAGCGGCCATCGAGGCCACGCGGGCGCTGGACCAGCCGCAGCAACGGGACCAATCGGCGTCAGTTCATTTTTTATGACCGCTGAGGGCTTTGCACAAAACCCTTGTTGGCGGCCAACCCGTCACCCTGCTCGTGGGGCGTGGCGGTGTGGCGGACTCAGGGTCAGCGGCAGCAAAGGGCTGTCATTGGGAGCCCATTGGCGTTGATTCTGAGTCCGCCACCGTTGGCGGACTGAGGCGGCGTTGGCGGACTGGGATCGGCGACACGACTTTTTGTGCAAGGCTCATACGGGATGAGCCCGCAACCCCGTAAACCTCCCCCTTAAGTCCGTGCCATTCGTGTCAGGAACCTTTTTCGCTGTAAGACAGCGAAAAAGGTTCCTGACACTTTTTCCCCCTCTTTTGTCTCCTATGCCGCGGTTCTGAATTCGCCCGTTCAGGTCATTCGCGTAGCATTTTGGGAAGCGCTAACTCCCCCCAGCTCAGCGGGCGTCGCCCGATCTGAAGACAGCCGATTTCCTCCGCTGTCTGGCCCATAGACCAAGGACGGCCCGGCCGGATCCCCCCGCAACTGGAGGCGCTCCGGGGAACTGGCCTCAATAACCAGCCGCTCGACCCGGAGCCGCCTGATCCCCATCCAGTCGTCGAAGCGGGTTGCCATGCCAGCGTACGGCCGGGACTCGCAATCGACAACCAGAACATTGCCCTCGACCCACCATTTCCCGGCGATGGTCGTGTTTCCCACTTGATTTCCATCGGGCCCGAACACGCCCATCCGGACGGAGCGGTCCTCGCCGTACTCGACGACATGCAATCCGTCGTCCGGGGCGGTCAGCGTGACAGGGCGGGACCAGCGGCCGACCACCGCGCGTTCCGCGTCCGTGAGCCGGACGAACCGATACCACGCGATGGTAGCGCCGATCCCGAGCAGGAGGATCGCTGTCAGCGCAATGGCCGTTCGCCTCTGCTTCAATTGCTGACGCATCCGAGTCAATTGTTGACGCATCCCACGCATCTCCCCAGTTCGCCTAACATGCGATTAGTCGGCTTTTGACAGCCGACTTGCATTGCCAACTGCCGACAAGCACTGCAGATTTGCCGACTGGCGATGCGGTCCCGCTTCCCAGTCGGGCGCATTGTAACCCCCTTCTCGCACCATGGTCAAGGAACAGGATAAATCTGGTGGCACTGGTCTTTGCCATTTGAGGGTTCGCCGAATGGAACTCCGGGGATGAAGCTTTTCGACCGGAATGGTCGTATCGGACAAAAAAGGAAAATAGAAGTGGCGAGGCAGCTCGCAGTGCAAGGCCCGTCCGCCTTCCAATCTCTTCACCCGACTCGTTAGAATGGCCGGAGGAGGGAATCCATGCCGGAAGTGTCGTCACCCGCCTTCGATCAGCTCACCGACCTCGCGCGCGCCGTGCAGTCCGTCGAAGGCTTTGGTGCCGTCCTCGACGCCCTCCGGCACGGGCGCAGCGCCACCGTCGATGGCGCGTGGGGGTCCTCCGCCGCGCTGGCCGTCGCCGCCCTGACGGCCCATGCGCCACGCAGCGTGCTCGTCGTCATCGCCCACCCGCGCGACGTGGACGGCTGGCTCGGCGACTTGCAAAGCTTTGCAGGATTACGGCCCACCCTATTCCCCGCCTGGGACAACCAGCCTACCAAGGGCGGCGCGTTCGACGAGGTTGCCGGGCAGCGGTTGCGCCTGCTCCGCCAACTCGACTCCGGCGAACCGCCGCGACTGCTTCTGGCCACCATTCAAGCACTCATCCAGCCCGTGCCGGACCGCGCCGCCTTCGTGAAAAATCGGCGCGGGTTGCGCGTGGGGTCGGCGTACGACCCCGAGGAAATCGCGGCCTGGCTTGTGGATCACGGCTACCGCCACACCGAAGCGGTCGAGTTGCCCGGCGAGTTTTCGCGGCGCGGCGGCATCCTCGACGTGTTTTCGCCCGACGCCGAGACGCCCTACCGCGTCGAGTTCTTCGGCGACGAGATCGACTCCCTTCGCCAGTTCGCGCCGGACACGCAGCGCAGCCTCGGCAACGTCGAGGCCGTCGAGTTGACCGGCCTCGTGCAAGGGACCACGGCTAACGACGGCCCTCCGCCGGCGAACGACCACCTGTGCGACTACTTGCCGTCCGATGCCTGGACGGTGCTGGTCGAATTGGAGGAGTTGCAGGAGCAGGGCAAGCACTATCACGAGCGCGTCGCCGACCGCACCGGGCTTTTCTCCGTGCAGGGCGTGTTCCAGCAACTGGTGCAGTTTCCGAGCGTGAAGGTGGCGGCGCTGCCGAGTCCGACGGTCGAGGCGGCATGTCAATTGCGCGTCGAATCGGTCGAGCGCTTCAGCGGCGAAGTCGCCAAGGTCCGCGACGAACTGGATGCGGTGGCGGTCAACGACACGGTGATGATTGCGTGTCAGAACGAGGGCGAGTGCCAGCGCCTCGGCGAGGTGCTGGCTTTGGGCAAGCTGGCGGAGTCCGACCGGCTGCGCCTCGTCACCGGTCGGGTGCGCGCGGGCTTTCGGATGCTGCTCTGCAATGCCGCAAGCGGCAACGGATTCGTCCCCGCGCCTGGCAAGGGGAGGAAGGGCAGGAAGACAGAGGAAACCTTCCCTACGAATGTCGTCGTACTCGGTGGCCAAGAACTCTTTCACCGCGAGGAGGTGCGCATCGTCCAGCCGCGGCGTCGGCTGGAGTCGCGCGCCATCGACAGCTTCCTCGACCTGAGCGAAGACGACCTCGTCGTCCACGTCAGCCACGGCATCGCTCGCTACCGGGGCATGCAACTGCTCGACAAGAACAGCATCGGCGAAAAACCCAACCGCGGCGCGGCCGGCCACACCGAGGAACACTTGATCCTCGAATTCCGCGACGGCGTGCGCGTCTTCGTGCCGGCGACCAAGATCGACCTGGTGCAGAAGTACGTCGGCGGCGCCAACACGCAGCCGGAGTTGTCGAAGTACGGCGGCACCGCCTGGCAGTACCGCAAGGACAAGGTGCAGCAGGCCGTCCTCGACCTGGCCAGCGACATGATCGGCTTGCAGGCGTTGCGCGAGGCCGAGCCGGGCACCGCCTACCCGGCCGACACCGAATGGCAAAAGGAGTTCGAGGCCGCCTTCCCCTACCAGGAGACGCCCGACCAGCTCACGTCGCTCGCGGAGATCAAAACCGACCTGGAACGGCCGCGGCCCATGGACCGCCTCCTGTGCGGCGACGTGGGTTATGGCAAGACCGAACTGGCCATCCGCGCCGCCTTCAAGACGATCGACAACGGCCGCCAGGTTGCCGTGCTGGTGCCCACGACGGTCCTCGCCGAGCAGCATTTTCGCACCTTCAGCCAGCGCCTGGCCGAATTCCCGTTCGCGGTCGAGTGCTTGAGCCGCTTCCGCACGACCGCCGAGCAGAAAGCCATCGTGGGCCGGCTGGCCAAGGGCGGCGTCGACATCGTGATCGGCACCCACCGCCTGGTCAGCGCCGACGTGCATTTCAAGGACCTCGGTTTGGTCATAATCGACGAGGAGCAGCGCTTCGGCGTCGAGCACAAGGAACGGCTCAAACGACTGCGGCAAAAGGTGGACGTGCTGACCATGACCGCGACGCCGATCCCGCGCACGCTGCACCTGTCGCTGCTCGGCATCCGCGACATTAGCAACCTCGAAACGCCGCCGCCGGACCGCCTGGCCATCGAGACCCGCATCGTCCGCTTCGACAAGCACCTGATCCGCAACGCCATCCTGCGCGAGTTGAACCGCGACGGGCAGGTGTATTTCGTCCATAACCGCGTGCAGAACATTCAGGAGATTGCCGAAAAGGTGCGGAGTATCGTGCCGGAGGCGCGCGTCGCAGTCATCCACGGGCAAATGTCGGAACACGAATTGGAAGCCGGCATGTTGCGTTTCGTCCGCCGGGAGGCCGACATCCTGGTGGCGACGACGATCATCGAGAGCGGCCTGGATATTCCGAACGCCAACACGATCTTCATCAACCAGGCGAACAACTACGGCCTGGCGGACTTGCACCAGCTGCGCGGCCGCGTGGGGCGGTATAAGCACCGGGCCTACGCTTACATGCTGCTGGACGGCGAGCGCATGGTAACGGAGACGGCTTCTCGGCGGCTCAAGGCGATTGAGGAGTTCACCGAACTGGGTGCGGGTTTCAAGATCGCGATGCGCGACCTGGAAATCCGCGGGGCCGGCAACATCCTGGGCACGCAACAGAGCGGTCACATTGCCGCGGTCGGGTACGAAATGTATTGCCAGCTGCTGGAAAACGCGGTGCGCGGCTTGAAGAACCAGCCGCTGCGGACCCCGTTGGACGTGGCGGTCGATTTGCCGTGGGCGGCGTACCTGCCGCGCGATTACGTCGCCGGCCAGCGGGTGCGGATCGAGGTTTATCGCCGCCTGGCGCGGGTGCGGAAGTTGGAGCGTTTGGAGGATTTCCGCCAGGAACTGGTGGATCGCTTCGGCCCGGTGCCGGATTCGGCCGAGTGGCTGTTCCATTTCGCGGAGTTGCGGCTGCTGGCGGCGCGCTGGCAGGTGGCGACGATTCGCCTGGAGCAGGCGACTCCAAGCAGTCCGACGGACGTGGTGCTGGGTTATCGCAGTGCGCGACGGATCAAGCAACTGGCCGGGCAGAGTGCGGGTCGGTTGCGCGTCGTGGACGAGGAGAGCGCGTATTTTCGCTTGCTGCCGGAAGAACGGGAACCGCCGCGGCTGTATGAGACGCTACGGGGGTTGTTAGGCCATACTCGCCCCGGCTTAGAATGACACAAGCCCGACGCGCAAGCGAGGGTCTGGCCCTCGCTTGCGCGTCGGGCTTGTGTCAAGTTGCGCCGCGCCGAGTATAGTTATACGTTTTGGCTCGGTGCCACACCCCGGATTGCGGTATTCCGTGCCAGATGCCTTGAAAGGAAGACCCCTGTGCCATGAACGCACCCCTACACCACGTCGGCGAAAAGACTTCCAACGCAGTCCGAGATGCGATGGCCCAGTGCGAACCGCGGTCCCTGCGGACCTACACGCCGACGCAGGCCGTGCTGGCGCGGAGCAGCGGCGTCTTTCATTGGACTCCGGAGGGCCGACGCCTTTACGATTTCACTTCCGGCGTCCTCGTCTCCAACCTCGGGCATAACCCCGTCGGTTGGATGGAACGGTTTGTTCGGCACATGGCCTGGCCTGCCACCGGGCTACCTGCTGCGAACGGAACCGCTACCACTCCACGCTTTTTTTCCGCGTTGCCGATGACGGCCTACAACGCCATCACGCCGGTGGAAATCGAGGCGAGCCAACTACTCCTGTCGGTTCTGCAAAATCGTCCCGGCGGCGCGCGCTTGCAACAGGTAATGTGGGCCGCGTCCGGGTCCGAGGCGATTCAAAAGGCGTTGTGGGCGGCGCTGGCGCGCGACCGGGGCCGCGACCTGATCCTGGCCACGCGCTACGGCTTTCACGGCAAAAAAGGGCTGGCCGGCGCGGTGACCGGCTGCGAAACCGACCACGATCGCGACCCGCGCGTACATTTCATCGGCTTCCCGATGGCCGAGTGCGACGACGTTTCGCGGCGCGAGCTGGCATTCGACCCGGAACCGTACCGCAAAGAACTGCACGCCCTCTGGCAGCGGTTCGGCCGGCGTCTGGGCGTCCTTATCACGGAACCGTATCTCGGCGGCGGCGGTTCGTACCACCCGCCGCACGCCTATTTGCGGCTGCTCCAAGAGTTCTGCCGCGACAACGACCTCGTTTTCATTTTGGACGAGGTACAGGCGAATTTCGGCCGCTGCGGCAACCTCTTTGCCTACGAAGCCTACGGCGTCGAGCCGGACCTGGTCGTGCTGGGCAAGGGGCTGGGCAACGGCGTGCCCGTCGCGGCGGTAGTTGGCCGGGCCGATTTGCTGAACAGCCTGGAATACGGCGAAGCGTCGGACACGTGGAGCGCCAATCCTCTGTGTTGCGCCGCCGTGCTGGCCACGCTGGAAACGTTCGCGGCGGACGACGTTCTCGCCACTAGCCGCCGCTCATCGGCGGTGGTGGAAGCGGGCTTATTGCGCTTAAAAAAGCTCCCCTTTGTCGCTCACGTCCGCGGGGAAATGGGCGGCATGGTTTGGGGCGTCGAGACGCGCGACCATGCGGGCAAGAGTGCGGCGGAGTGGGCCAACGCGCTGGTCCTGGCCTGTTATCGCGGCGACGGTCACGCGGGCGACGGCATCCACCTGTTGGGGCCGTTGGCGAAGAAAGTTATTCGCATCGCCCCACCCTTGGTACTCACGGAAGCGGAGGCAGAGAGTTCCTTGGCTCTCATGAATAACCTGGTTGCGCGCTTGGCCGATGCCGGCTGACACTGGCTGGCGGTCGGCCCGTGGGTGCGCGGCCGGCAGCCGGCGTGAGTCCACAGTCGCCGCGTTCCCGTATAATGGAGTAAGACGAACCGCGAAGAATCGCCCGGCGTACAGCTACGGTAGCACGCGCCGCCGGGATGGATTGACCGCCTTTTCGGACCTTCAATCTCTAAAGTGTGGGTGTTGTGAACCCGATCGATCCTGTCCTGATCCTGAACAACTTCTTCCTGACCTTCACGAGCATCCTCTTTGAGGCGCTGCCGTGGGTCATCCTCGGCACGACCCTGGCCGGGGTCGTGCAGGAAGTGCCGTCGCGCCGCTCGCCGGCCGTGATGCTGGCGCTCAGCACCCTCATTGTGACGCTCTTCCTCTCCCCTTTCCACCGTATCGAGGTTCTGGCCAGCTACCCGCCCGTTGCCCTTTACGCCTTGAACATCGGCGGCGCGATCGGCCTGGCACTCCTGGTTTTGTGGCTGCTTTGGCTGGCTCAACCCGTGGTCGATTACTTGATGCACCTTCTGGGCCGGCACCGCTTCCTGGCCATCGCCATGAGCGGCTTCCTCGGTGCGGTCATCCCCATGTGCGAGTGCGGCATCATCCCCGTCACCCGCCGGCTTTTGCGCAAGGGGATGCCGCTGAGTTGTTGCGTCACTTACATCCTTGCCGGGCCGATTGTGAACGTGGTCGTTTTACTAACGACCTACGCGGCCTTTGCCCCCCGCGAAGGGCAGGACGGGCTGACGGGTCAGGACATGGCCCCGCAAATGAGCGGGCTGTGGATGATGGGTTTGCGCGCGGTCCTCGGCTACACGGTGGCGGTCGTCACCGGTGTGATCGCGGAGTTCATGCACCGCCGTTACGGCAACGCGCTGTTGACGCCGTTGACCATGCCGAGCGGTCTGCCCGTCGTGGACGGCGACGACGCCTTGCCGCTGGACCTGTGGAAGAGCGTCAGCAACATGGCCGAGACGGCCCTGCACGATTTCGTGGACATTACCGCGTACCTGATCCTCGGCGCGTTGTTCGCCGCGACCATCAAGGTTTTCCTCTCGAACGAGTGGATCGCGGAGCAGTCGAAGGACCACGCGATCCTGGCCATCCTCATCATGATGGGCCTGGCCATCGTCATAACGCTCTGTAGCGAGGCCGACGCTTTTGTCGCGGCGAATTTCATTACGCTGCGGCCCGCGGCCAAGTTGGCGTTTCTCGTTCTCGGTCCGATGCTGGATTTCAAATTGATTTTCATGTACCGCCGCGTGTTCCGCCCGCGACTGATGTACACGATCATCGCCGCGGTGGTCGTCCAGGTGTTCCTTTATTCGTTGACCACGCACTTGATCTGGGATAACTATCCCTGGAAAACCAAATCGGACCCGACCGCCCAGGTCACTCCGGCCAAGTGACGTTTCAACCCTTTCCGATTAAGGAGACGGTTTCATGGCTCACTCGCACAGCCACGACAAGCACACCACGTTTTACGTCGAACAGATTTTTACGATCGCTGCGTGCGGTGCCATCGCCGGCGTTTGTATCCTGCTCTACGCGCGCAACGGCCTGAACGGGATGCTGAAATCCGACCAGCACCTGCGCGTGCTTTTCGGCGGCATTGGCCTGCTCATCCTGGTGGCGATTCGTGCCGCCCACGTCTGGATCGCGGCCGGGAAGGCTCCGGCGAAAGCCGCAGCGCACAACCATAGCCACGAGCATCATCACGACCACGACCACGACCACGCGCATTGCGATCACGACCATGCGCACGAGGCCGAGGCCGACGACCAGGGCGTGCCTCCGGCCTTTGCCCAGCCCGAAGGACACGAACTGTTTCACGACCATGCGGGGCACGACCACGATCACGGCTGGGCACCCTGGCGCTTCGCTCTCGTATTGTTGCCCGTGGTTCTGTTTTTGCTCGGCTTGCCCGCGGCCGGCGGCCCCAACACGGTTAACGTGACCACCATCGGGGACTTCGACAGTCACAGCGACGCTTCCGGCAAGGGCGAAAATTTCACGATCGGCTTTAACCAATTGGAAAAGGCCGCACTCAACCCGGAGGTGCGCGACAACATTGCCGGCACCACCGTGCAGCTAAAGGGTCAGTATAAAAGCGACCGGCCCGACCGCTTTACCCTGGTCCGCTTCAAGATCAACTGCTGCGCCGCCGACGCGATTCCGCTCAAGGCGGTAATCATGCTCGACCCTGACAAGGCAACCCAGTTCAAAGTAGACCCCGAGAAATATCGAGGCAAATGGGTGCAAATTAAAGGGTTGCTCCAGTTCAGCAGCGTCCCCGGTTCGCGTGAGATGATCCCCGTCATCGTGCTGTCGCCGACTTCGCAGGCACAACTGGAATCCGAACTCGTCAAGGAAGTGCCGCCGGACACGAACCCGTATTCCAATGATTGAAAGGACGCGGCAGCCGCCAATGCCAGCCCTCGACGCGACGTATCGCCCCCTGCTCGAAGCCGTGTCGTTCGCCGCCCGCGCGCACCACGGCCAGTTGCGCAAGGACGGGCGGACGCCCTATGCCAGCCACGTTTTCCGTGTGTGTCTCGTCGTCCGCCATGTTTTCGGCCTGGACGACCCCCCCCTACTCACTGCCGCGCTGTTGCACGACACCGTCGAGGACACGACTACGGATTTCGACGACGTGGCCGAGAAATATGGGCCGGAAGTGGCGACGTGGGTGGCGTTTCTGAGCAAGGACAAGCGCTTGCCGGACGCCGAGCGCGAGGAACGCTACCGCAAAACGTTGGCCGACGCTCCCTGGCAGGTCAAGGCCTGCAAGCTGGCCGACGTGTTCGACAACCTCCTCGATTCGCAACACCTGGATAAGGAGAAGCGCCGGCGTACCTTGGCCCGCAGCCGCTACTACGTTGACGCCCTCGACGAACCGAAGTTGCCTGCCAACGTCCGGGCCGCGTTGCAACTCGTCCGACAACTCCTCACCGAAGTCGAAAGCACCCTGGCTTGACGTGGTTGCCGTTCGGGTGCTACATCCAAGGGCAGAATCAGGAAAGCGTGTTTTTTACTTTGGAGTGCGGCGGCTCGACACCGCTTTCTTTCTTTCTTTTTTTGTAACCGTTCACCGGGTGCGGGCCGTGGACCTGATTGGACATCACCGGCAGGAGAGAATCCAGGGGGTGTGTCAGGGGTTCGGGAAACGAACTTCCCCAAGAGAATACCCGATAAGCACTTGCGGAAGTAAAGTTCGTTTCCTTTGCTCTCAAGCCACGCGAAACGAATGGGTCGTCGCGGAAACGATAGCGCGCACTGTCTACGGTTGGCTCGTTTTCAACAACGCGGTGGACGGTTACCTTTTTTTCTTTGACTGAGTACCACGCCTCGAAAAAGAAAGAAAGAAAGAAAGCGGCGTCGAGCCGCCGCACTCCAAAGGGCGGTCGTCAATCCGACGACGAAGCAAGCAGACCACTTGAGCCTGCACCAAGACGCCATCCAGAAATTGAACACTTTCCCGGTTGTTGGCTTGCCCTTCGTCTGCCCAAGTGGACATAATGACAAGGAGCGCGATAATCGCGCCGCCCCGCACGAATCCCCCGCGAGTAAGGAGCCTGAGCATGTTCGGCGTCCGCCAACGACCGCTTCTCTTCGCCTTGATTGCCTTGCTGGCCGTCGTCGTCCCGGCGCCGGCCTGTCCGTTCTGCAACTCCACCGGCCAGACCCTCACCGGCGACCTTAACCAGGCGAGCATGGTGCTCTACGGCAAAATGCAAAAGGGCAAGGACGACACGACCGATCTGGTGGTCGAGGCCGTCATCAAGGACCACGAATTCCGCAAGGGCGCGACGACGATCAACCTCGGCCGCAACTTCGAGCCGAATCCCAACGACCAGTACCGCTACGTCGTGTTCTGCGACATCTTCAAGGGCAAGCTCGACCCGTTCCGCGGCTTTGCGGTGAAGGTGGACAAGGACGGCAAGAACGACGTGGCCACTTATCTGAAGGGTGCGCTAAAGGTCAAGGACGGCAAGCCTGGCGAGCGGTTGCGCTTCTTCTTCGACTACCTCGACAACGAGGAGCTTGAGGTTAGCAATGACGCGCTCAAGGAGTTCGGCAACGCCGATTACAAGGATTACCGCGACATGGCCAAATCGCTGCCCGCCGACAAGATCGCCGGGTGGCTGGATGACAAAAATACGCCGAGTTATCGCTACGGCCTGTACGCCTCCCTGCTCGGCCACTGCGGCACCGCCAAACACGCCAAGCAACTCCGCGAAATGCTGGAAAACGAGGATAAGCCCGTGATGGGCGGCCTCGACGGCATCATCGCCGCGTACACGATGTTGAGCCCCAAGGAAGGCAAGGCCTACATCGAAAAGGTGGTGAAGGATCCGAAAAAGGATTTCATGGTCCGCTATGCCGCGCTGCGTGCCCTGCGCTTCTGCTGGCAATACCGCACGGACCTCGTCAGCCAAAAGGAGATCGCCGAGTGTGCCGCCCCGCTCATCGCGCAGAAAGACATAGCGGACCTGGCGATTGAAGACCTGCGCAAGTGGGGTCGTTGGGAGATGGCGGACCGCGTGCTGGCCGTGCGCGACACGGAGGCGTACAAGACGCCGATCGTCCGGCGGGCCGTGCTGCGCTACGCGCTGCGATGCAAGGACAATGCGAAGATCGATACTTACTTGAAGGAACAACGCGCCAAGGATCCCGAGGGCGTGAAGCAGGCCGAGGAACTGCTTGAGTTGACCGAATCGCCCGTGACCCCCCCCACCCCCCCTTCGTAAGGGGGGGACGGAAGGTTCCCCCCTTACGAAGGGGGGGCGGAAGGTTCCCCCCCTTACGAAGGGGGGGCGGGGGGGTGGCCGGCGGGGAAGTAGATTTATCTACCCAAGGAGTCCGATTTATGCGTTGGCTCGCGGCCCCCTTCGCCCTGCTGGTTGCCGTCGCCCTGGTGCCCACGCCTGCCCGGTCGTGCGTCCTGTGCGGCGGCGTGACTCAGGCACCCACATTCCGCCAGGAAGCCGCCCTGCCTTACTCGCGGCTGATTGTCCTGGGAACATTGCACAACCCCGATAAAAACTCGACGAGTACGGAGTTGCACGTCACGGGCGTGCTGCGTTCCGACCCGGCGCTGGGCGACAAGAAGGTCATTCCGCTGTCGCGGTACCAACCCTCGGACCCCAAGAACCCGCCGCAGTACCTGATCTTTTCGGACGTGGACAAGGACAAATTCGACACCTTCCGGGGCGTACCGATCAAGACCGACGAAGGGGTCAATTACGTCAAGAAGGTCTTGAAACTGGACCCCAAGGACCACGACGGCAACCTGCTGTTCTTTTTCAACTACCTCGAACACGCAGACACTGCCGTTGCCAACGACGCGTTCCTGGAATTCGCCAAAGCCGGGGACCAGGACATCGGCCGGATTGCCGGCAAGCTTGCGGCCGATAAGCTGCGCCGCTGGCTGAAGGAAGCGAAAACGCCAAGCGAACGCCTGGGCCTATACGCCTTCATGCTCGGCGGCTGTGGCAACGAGGAGGACGCGGCCTACCTCCTGGGCGTGTTGAAAGAGCCGTCCGAACGCCTGTTGAACGCCTACGACGGCATCCTCGGCGGCTACATCCACCTGAAGCCGAAAGAAGGCTGGGACCTCGCGACGGCGCTGCTGAAGGACGGACGCAAGCCGTTCCAGCAACGGTTGTCGGTGGTGCGAACCTTACAGTTCTATCACAGCTGGCAACCAACCGAGAGCCGGCCCCACGTCCTGAAGGGGTTGGGCGCGATGCTGGAACAGGGCGAGTTGGCGGACGTGGCCATTGAAGATTTACGCCGTTGGGAAATGTTCGATCTGACGCGCGACGTGCTGGGCGTCTACGGCAAGAAGGGTTTTGACGGCCCAATCCTGCGTCAGGCGATCGTCCGTTATGCACTTGCTTGCAAGGACGACAAAGAGGCAACCAAGTTCGTCCAGGCCCGCCGGAAGGACAGCCCGGAACTGGTGCAGGACGTGGAAGAGTCGATGAAATATGACAAGTGAGTGATTGCCGCTTGCGGCTTTGCAAATGCCTGCAAAGCCGCAAGCGGCAAACCCGTCAGTCTCTCTTCATCTTAAGCTGAGTGGTCTGAATCACGTACAAATCCAACCCGCCCTTCCCGCCGGGCCGGTCCGAAGCGAAATACAACAACGATCCGTCGCGGCTCAGGGACGGCGACATATCGCCCCTCGGCCCGTCGGCGTTGTTAAGCATTTCCAGCGGTTCGGGTTTACTCCAACCGTCCTTGCCGTAGGTCGAAACGAATAGGCCGGTACGGTCCTTGTCGAGGGGACCTTGCAGGTACATCGTCTTGCCGTCGGGCGTAAGGGTCGCGTGGTGAAAGTCGGCCGGCAGGTCGATCATTTTCGCTTCGCCGAAGCCTTGCGATCCGGTCACCTGCTTGCGCGTCACATAAAAGACCCGCCAACCTTCTTTCGTCTTGCGGCTGAAATAAAGCGTGTGCAAGTCCGCCGTCAACCACGGGTTCAACTCGTCGGCCTCGGTGTCCACGGTGTTGAGCGGCGCCGCCTGCAAAAACGGCTTCTGGGGCGCAGTGCGCTGGGCGACGTAGATGTCGTAGTTCTTCGATTCCTTGTTCGTCTTGGTCGCGAAGAAGAACAACTCGTAGCCCTCGGCGTTGCGGCCGGTCAGGAAGCCCGGCCGGTCGTGTACTTCAGTCCGGATATTGGCCTCGTCCAACATTTCGCCGGCATTCCATTTCTGGTTGGCCGCGGGCCGGCGGGCGACCATGATGTCCCATTTTTTCTGGGCGTTGGCAGCGTAAAACAGCGTCAGGCCGTTTGGGGCCACTTGCGGGTCGTCCTCGTCCGCCTCCGTGTTGACCGGAAGGTTGGTAGGCGTGAGGGCTTTCGGCTCCTCCGGCGCTGCCGCGTTCAGACTCCACACCGCGACCACGGCAGATACGAACAGCACCACGGCGAACGGTTTCATGACTGGCCAGCTCCTGATTCACACGACCCGTTTGAACCAACGGGTTCTATTCTACCAAACGACAGGATTCACCAACGAAATTGCCGCTTGCGGCTTTGCAGGCAGTCGCAAAGCCGCAAGCGGCAAACCCCGCAAGCTGTTTAGCGCTGCTCCAACTGCCAGCGCGCGTTGGCCTGAACGCTATCGTAGTAGGAATCCCACTTCGTTTCCGCGATCTGCCGCAAAATCGTGTTCGAGCCGGCCACGTCGCCCCCCTGGCGTTTGTTCTGCGCCCGGTCCCACAGGATCAAAGCGTCTTTGGGGTTCGCTTCGGTCGCGGTCGCGTAAGCGCGGTCGGCGGTGTCGAAATCGCCTTGCCGTTGCAGACGTTGGGCCAACTCGGTCCACGTCCCCGCGTTGGTCGGTTGCCGGCCCACGGACGTTGTCAGATACTCCCAGGCAATGGCGCGGGCACCGATCAAGTTTAAGATTTCCGACGCGGTCTGGCACGCGCCGGTCGCCTCGGGGTCGTGTTTGCGCCAGCGGTCCACGGCACGAATGGTGCGCGGCGCGATGTCGCCCGGCACCCCCCCCGCCCCCCCGTCGTAAGGGGGGGAGTGAACGGCAACTTCTCCCCCCCTTTGGAAGGGGGGGCCGGGGGGGTGCATGACGGCCGTGCCGACCACCGCACGGTAGTGGTTCAACAACCGGCCGTAGTCGGTCCGCCACGACTGCAAGTCGATCACGTCCGGCAAGTCGGCGAACTCCAAATCGAGCGCGCGTTCCAGACAATGCACGGCCTTCGCGGTACTCCCGCGCTCGTCGGCCACGGTCGCCGCCAACCGCCACAGGCCAGGTAGATTGACATAGGCTTCACGGTTTAGCAAGCCGTCGATCAACTCCTCCGCCCGTGCGGTGTTCGCCAGCCGCCGGTAATGGCCGACCGCCAGCAGCGTCGTCCGGAGTTGGCGGTCGCGCACCGCGCCGGCCAACACCTCCGCCTGTCGCGCCGGGTCTAGTTTGCGGTACTCCTCAATGGCTTGCAGTTCGGCTCGCAACGATTCGCCGGCGTCGTCCAGGCCGGCCAACGCCCGCTTCATCAGGTTGTCCGCCAACGGCCGGTCGCCGAGTTGGTGACATTGCGTTGCCAGTGCGACCACGGCACCGCGCCGGTCCTTCTTCAAAAACTCGTCGGTGGCCTGCTGCATTAGCGGGTTCCACAAGTCCGGGCGTGGCCCGGCGGCTTGCAGCGCGTTGCGGAACCGGCCGTCGATGGCAGGTAGCACGCCGGCTTTCAGATCCTTCCGGTAAAGCGCCGTGAACAGGGTACGAGCCTCGTCCACATGCCCGGCATTGGCTAAACAACTCGCCTGTTCGTAGCGGGCGTTGGGGTCGTCCACCCCCCCGGTCCCCCCCTTCGTAAGGGGGGGCCAGGGGGGGTCGGACGCGATGGCGTCCCATTGCCACGTGAGCCACAGCCAATAGCGCGAATAAAGGGCACCGTTGTGGGGACCGCGGTTGTCCTGAACGTGCGTCAGCAGTGCCCAGCCCAGCACGTTCGCGCGGTTCCGTTGGATAAAATCGGTGTAATGGTTTTCGTCCGTGCGGTACGCCGTGGGCACCAGCCACCGGGGCGCGCGGTTGGGGTCGCGCAGCCACAGGTCGTAAAACTCGGCCACGCGACGCAAGAAACTGTCCGGCTGGCCGACCGTCGCACTGACGTGGATCGGCAAACGCTCCTGCAATTCGCGGTAGGTGTGGTTGCCGTGCAGTAGCAGGTAGCGGGCAACGGGCGTATCCGCCTGGGCAGTGAGCGCCGGCACGCATTCCGGGTCGTCACCCACCTCGACGCCGCTGGCAAAAAGTATGGTGAACAAACCGACCCGGCGGTCGCCGTGCGCCAGGAAGCAGTCGCGGACGACGTGCCGCGCGTCGTCCGCGTGCCCGTGGGCGTAGAGGGCGGCCAACAGTTCCAGCGCTGCGTCCGGCCCGAGGTAGCTGTAGCAGGCGTTCTCCGGGTCGGTGAGGGCACGGTTGGGGTCCAGGTTGCACTCGGCGAAAACGTGTTGCCGGGTGCGCAACGGCAGCGGCAGCACGACGAGCGCTTGCGTTTCCGGACGCAGGTTCGGCTCCTTCGCCGCGGCGAGGGACTGTTCGCTCTTGGCGTGTTCGCGTCCCTCGGCGTCGAGTCGTCGCACGCCGCCCATGCCGTCGTAGACTTCCCGCGCGACGATAGTGATCTTGCCTTCTTCGACTGCGACGATTTGGCGTTCGGCCAGGCGGTCCGCCGTGAAAACAAGGTGCATACGGACGTAGCCCGGCAATTTGCCATCGACCCGCTTGAGGTTTTTGACCGCGTGCGGGACCACAGCGACCGTGTGCGCGTCCGTCATTTCGAGGTCGGCACCATGGGCAAGGTCTTCCGCCGGCGGCGTCAACCACGGGACGGCGCTCAAGAGTTCGGCCCGGTGAAACCGCGAGACGGACCGGCGTGCCGCCAGACCCAACTCCGGATAAAGGTGCAACAGGCTGTCGCCGTCGCACACGACCGTCTCGCGCAGGCCAAGCGGCAGGGTGCGTTCGTAGACGTAGCGGCCACTGCCGTCGAAGGTTAAGGACTCGCCGGTTACATCCTTGCCGTTGGCCGGCACGAACCGCCGCCAACCTGCCTTGCGGGCCTGGTCGATGAGTTGCCGTGCGCCCGGATCGATGTGGCCGGGGGCGTTGCGCAACTCCGGAGCGGCTTCAGCCTCCAGGGCTGCTTCAATGTCCGCACCGCTAGTATTTAGCCCCGGCGCGTAACCCACCAGGTCGGTGAAAAGGCGTTGGTCGTTGCTGAAGAAGATGCGCTCGTAAAGGGACGAGTGTGCAGCGTTTCTCCCGCTTCGGCGGTACTCAAACTCTTCAATCCCCCGTTCGAGCCCACTGGTCAGCATTACCGGCTTCTCCGCCGGCACGAACCCCAATTCGCTGAGTCTTTCCTGTTTTTGAATGGTAAATCCGGCCTTCCGCTTTCCGAAAATAGCGCCCGGTTCGGCCAGTTTCAGGCCGAAGTCGTCCACCCGTTGTTGCTGGGCAAACATTTCCGGCGTTGCATCGCGCATCGCCGATTCCTTCAGCCAACGATGGGTGCCGTCCGTTTCAGCAAAGTAGTTGGAAATGGGGCGGGAGATACCACGGACTTGCCGTGCTGGCAACCGATCAACATCTATCGCATACTCGCTATAGCGGATTGCAGCGCTCTTGTCGCTCCTGGTTCTCTCCCCATCGACGAAGCGGCCGTTAAAATCCGCGAGCCCCCTGTAGGAAAACAGCTCCTTCTTCTTTTCCGCGTCCACGGGAATTACCATGTCACTGACTTGTAGGGAATCCCGCAGCTCGCGCGATTTTTGGCCTCCAAACCGTTGCATTGACCGGCCAGCTCGAAGCATCACGTCCCCCGCATCGCCGGCCCGTCGTCCAAGGTTCGCTTTCTGCCTGTCACCCAGAAAGCCTTCATCGTTTTCCGGCAAGCCGTAAGCCCCGCTATAAACCTGCACCGCCGTCAGGACCGTGCCGCGGTTTTGGCTGCGGTCGTTGCCGCAATCGAGCCAGCGGGCCGGCACGCGCACCAGCATCGTTTGCAGTACCTGGTTCGCCCCTGGCTTCGCGCCCTTCGGCGCGTTGCGCACGTCTACTGGTTGGGTGGGATCGGGTTCGTACACCACCGGGATCGTGTCGGCACACGGGTACAGCGCCCAATGGTCCTTGCGGCCACGGTCTACCTTGAATTCGCGGTACATCTCCTCGTTTTCCAGCACGAGCAGCGACGTGAAAGGCGTCATCACATACATCGCCTTGCTCAACTCGATGATGCGTTGCTGATTGTCCGGCAAGTTCAAGGCCAGCAGGCGGTCAATTTCGAGCTTGGCCCAGGTGCGCGGCAAATAGTCCGCTCCACCGGCAGCGTTCGTGACCGCGACCTCCTCGCGGTACGGCTTGCCGTCGAGCAGGCCGGTGACGACCAGCGATTCGGGCACGCGCGGCTTGCCCTTGCCCTCGGGGCCGTCCGGCGGCACCAGCCGGGCGATGGCACAGATTTCTTCGCCCTGCGAGATCGACGGGTTGTCCACCAGGAAGCGCATCTGCTTGTTTTCGTCCGCGTCCTGGTTCTTATCGCCGACCTGGACGTTCATGAGCCGGGGCGTGTTCAGCGTCGCCAGCAGGTCGAAGGCCCGCCAGGTGATCGGCTCGTCCGGGTTGATCTGCGTGTAAAAGCCGCCAGTGCGCTCCGCCGCCTGTTTCATAAAGTTGCGGTCGTAGTGCTTGCCGACGCCGACGCCGACATAGCGGATGCCCTTGGGAATGCGGTCGGGCAGGTCGGTCTGGAGTACACCCATGTGCGTTATGCCCGATCCGACATGGACCAGATAGGGGTTCTGGCTCTGTTTTGCCGCGTCGCCGACGGCCGCGAATGCCCGGCCCAGGTCGAGCGCGCCGACCAGGTGGGTGCGGTCGAGGAAAGCCATTGCGGCGTTGACCCGGTTGGGGGTCGCAGGCACCGCGTCGTCCGCAAAGGCATGAACGGTGGTCCCGGCCGTGAGGACGCGGAACGTGTCGTCGTGCTCGGCGTTGTTCAGGAGGGTGCGCACGATCTCGATCTGCACGCGGGCCAGCAGGGGGTCGCGGTCGGCGGAGCTTTCAAAGAGGATGATCCAGTCGCGCCGTTCCGACTTGGCCGCGGTGCGCAATTCGGGGCGGAAGCGCAGCAGCAAGTAGCTCTTGCCATCCTGGTCGGCGCGGGAATAGCGCACCGGCTCGTCGGGCGTCGCCGCGGCGCTGGCAAGGTCGAGGACCACGTCCTGATCGACCCGCGCCCGTTGCGCCTCGGCGGTCAGCACGAGGTCGCGGCCGTCGGGGGCGATCTTCATGCGTGGGTGGGTGGGGCTGGCGGCGCGCAGCGTCGCCCCGTTCTTGACGCGGGCGCTGAACGACCAGTCGTTGACGACTTGCAGGCTGTGACCCGCCGGAAAGCGGTACTGCGTCTTGCCGTAGAGCGTGGGCAATCGCTGGGTGTAGCTAAGGACAATACGTTTCTCTTGCCGGCCTTCCAGCGGGAACACGCGCATTTTGAACGTGGTGCCGTCCACCCATTCGAGGAGGGCCGGGTCGCGCTGGCTGTTGACGATGCGGTTGTAAACCTGTTGGGCGTACTCGCGCTCCGCCATGCCGCCTTCCATCAGATGGCCGTCCACGTACATCGCCAGCCGCGACAGCGACGCGTCCGGCGGCAACGGGAAGTAGAAGGTGCCTTCGAGCCGCCACGGGTGGTGGTTGAAATAAGTCTGGTCGATGGTCGTGCGTGCGAAACCGTCTTCAACGTGAACGTCCACATGGTAGTTGCGCAGGCTGAGTTTCGCCTCCTGGCCGTTGGTATCGACGGCAATAAGGGCGCCGCCGTCGAACTGGCTGGCGGGCACCAGGACGGAATCGGCCTCGCTCATCAAGTCGCGCGTCCAGTCGAGGACATGAGTAACGCGCTCGGCGGGTGTGACGGCGGCCGTCCCCGGCTTGGCGTCAGCGGCGTTGCGGCGGGCGTCGTGCAGGATGTTACCGTGCGGCACCACCATTTCCGCCCCTTGCCCTTCCACCTTCACCTTGCCCTGCGAAACAAGCAAATCTGATCCGCGCGGGTCGGCCTGCACTGCGAACTTTGTTCCAAAAGCAGTGAACGTCTTATCCGGTGCCAGGACGGTGAAGGTCGCGCCCGATTGGTTCGGCGCTGCCGGCGACACCTCAACAAAGACCTCGCCCATGTCGAGTTGCACCTTGCGGTCTTCGGCCAGCCGGACCTTCGTGTTCTGATTCACATAAAGCACGGAACCGTCCGGCAGTGTGGCCCGTCGGCGTTCGCCCGCCGCGGTTTGGATGACGTCACCGACCTCCAGCGCTTTCGCCGGCGTGGCGTCGGGCCGCGGCCCCGGCAGAAACTTTTCGTTTAAGGATTCCACCTCCTTTTTCTACGACGGTCTAATCTCCCCACTAATTGGTCTGCTTCCCCGCAACAAAGACCAGTCCACCATGAAGGGAATCAGCA
>JBBRLG010000050.1:0-20741 GCA_038231495.1 Gemmatales bacterium
GCCCGCTTGCTGGCTGAACCCGTGCGGAAGCCAGCAAGCGAGCCGCTTGCGGCTACGGCCCGCTTGTGGTTACGGGCGTTTGTGCCGAATCGAGTCGCGGGCAGTATAGCTGCGGAACAACCTGCACAATCCGTAACGGCATCATCCCCTGTTAAACGGAACGCTTCGGGCGTCGTCCTCAACTGATTTTCCGTAACACGGCGCGGTGAACCTTGGCTGACGATCGGGTCAAGCAGATTAAAGAGGCAAACGACATCGTGGACGTCGTCGGCGGCTACCTGAGTTTGCGGCCCGCCGGCCCGACTTACAAGGGCCTGTGCCCCTTCCACGACGATCACCGGCCGTCGTTCGACGTGGACCCCCGCCGCCAACGCTACCGGTGTTGGGCCTGTGATAAATACGGCGATGTCATCAGTTTTGTTCAAGAGTTCGAGCGCGTCGATTTTAAGGAAGCGCTGGAGATTCTGGCCCGCCGTGCCGGAATTCAGCTGGAAAAACCGACTTCGGATTCACAAAACCTCCGCCGCGCCCTCATGCTTGATGTTGTACGGTGGGCCGCCAGCCAGTTTCACGAGTGCCTGCTCGACTCGCCCCTGGCCGAAGAGGCCCGCCGTTACCTCGGCGACCGCGCCCTCAAGGGCGAGACGGTTCGCAAGTACGAACTGGGCTACGCGCCTCGGACCGGGGACTGGCTGGTGCTAAAGGCCGACGCGGCGGGGATCGACTTGGACGTGCTGGAAAAGGTCGGTCTGATCGCCCCGCGGACGCAAGGGCCGGGCCACTACGACCGCTTCCGCGACCGCGTGCAGTTCCCCATCCGGGACGTGCGCGGGCGGACCGTGGGCTTCGGCGGTCGCATCCTGCCGTCGTCTCCCCTATCGGGGCGGGGGCAGAAATACTATAATTCCAGTGACACGCCGTTGTTCGCGAAAAGTGAACTCCTGTACGGACTCGACCAGGCTCGGACGGCGGCGTCGAAGGCGGGATACCTCGCAGTCGTTGAAGGTTACACCGACGTGTTGATGGCGCACCAGGCCGGCATCGGCCAGGTCGTCGCCACGATGGGTACGGCCCTCAACGCCCGCCACGTGCAGAATCTGCGGCGCTTTGCGCCCCGAGTGGTGTTGGTATTTGATGCGGATGCAGGCGGTGACACGGGCGTGAACCGCGCCCTGGAGCTGTTCGCCAGTCACGACGTGGACCTCGCGATTGCCACGTTGCCCGCCGGGCTGGACCCGTGCGACCTCCTCGTGCAGCAGGGGCCGGACGCCTTTCGGCAAGTGCTGGAGAAGGCCGCGGACGCGCTGGAGTTCAAGTTGAACCAGGTGCTGAATCACGAAGGAAGCCTTGGGATCGAAGGCCAGCGTCGGGCCGTGGACGCGGTGCTGGGCATTGTCGCCCTGGCACCGCCGTTGGCGGGCCAGGCCGGCGCGATCCGTACGCAATTGATGGTCACCCGGATTTCCCGCCGGCTGGCCCTCAAGGAGGAGATGGTCTGGGCGCGGCTGGAGGAACTGCGGGCGCAGAAGCGTCCGGCCGAAAAGTCCTCCCCCGCCCGGTCCGAGGAAGCCGCCCCGGCCGTCCGCGGCGCCAAGCCCGTGACGGCGGAGCGGGAGTTGTTGGAAGTCCTACTGGCCGACGAGACGCTGGTGGCTGCGGCCGCGGCGTCGATTCCGCCGGAGGAAATCCAGCACCCGGGCCTGCGACGGTTGCTCGCCGGCCTGTACGCGCTGTTGGCCGAGGACGTGCCGCCCACTCTGGACCAGTTGCGGGCGCGCCTGGAAGAAGGCCCGCTGGCGCGGAAGGCCATGGACCTGCAGGACGTCGGTCTGCAAAACCCGAACCGGGCGGAGTGGTTCCGCCGCCTCCTGGACCAGTTCCAGGAACGGCGGACCCGCCCCGCGAAACAACAACTCCAAACCCAGTTGCAGTCCACCAGCGACCACCAGGCCGCGCTCGAACTGCTCCGGAAGCTGCAACGGGCGAAGCAGGAAAGGATGAAGGAGGAAGGATGAAGGAGGAATCAAAACAATTCTTGTATTTGATTCCTCCTTCATCCTTCATCCTTCCAAAGAGGAGGGTTTGATGGTAGAGAAGAACGAAGACGGCCTGAAGGCTTTGCTCGAATCGGGCAAGGAAAAGGGCTATTTGACGTATAGCCAGGTGAACGACCACCTGCCCGACGACGACGCCAACCCCGAGAAGATCGATCAACTCTTGATCCTCCTCGAAGACCAGGGCATCGAGTTGATCGACGAGGCGGAGGCCGAGGAGCGCGAGGGCGGCAGCACCGCGGCCGCGGTCGATGACGAGGTGCGGGCCGAACTCGACCTCAGCTTCATGGACGAAGAGGACACCCGCCGCATCGACGACCCGGTGCGCATGTACCTCACGCAGATGGGCGAAATCCCGCTGCTGAAGCGCAACGAAGAAATCGCCCTGGCCAAAAAGATCGAAGTCACCCGCAAGCGCTTCCGCCGCAAAGTCCTCGAATGCGACGGGGCGCTGACGCAGGTGGTCGATACCCTGAAGCGCGTCCACGCCGGCGACCTGCCCTTCGACCGCACGATCAAGGTGTCGCTGACGGAAAACCTTGAGAAAGACAAAATCCTGTCGCGCATGCCGGCCAACCTCAAGACGCTCGAACACCTGATGGAGCAGAACCAGGAGGATTTTGCCCAAGTCCTCGACCCGCGCGTCCAGGAGGAGGACAAGCGCAAGCTCCGCCGCACCCTCCGCATCCGCCGGCGCAAGGCCGTCACGCTCGTCGAAGAATTGAGCATCCGGACGCAGAAGATTCAGCCGCTGATGAAGCGCCTGGAGCAAATGTCGGTGCGGATGGACGAACTGGAACAGGAGATCCTCCACCTGGCCGGCGACCGCGCCGCCAAGGAGGACCGGGCCAACCTCGAAAAAGAGCTGAACGATTACATGCTCCTGACGCTCGAAGAGCCGGGCAGCCTGCGGAAGCGGGTGGAGATCGTCAAGAAGCGGTTCAGCGAGTACGAGCAGGCGAAGCGCGACCTGTCCGGCGGCAACCTGCGGCTGGTGGTGAGCATCGCCAAGAAGTACCGCAACCGCGGCTTGAGTTTCCTGGACCTGATTCAGGAAGGCAACACGGGCCTGATGCGGGCGGTGGACAAGTACGAGTACCGCCGCGGCTACAAGTTCAGCACCTACGCGACGTGGTGGATTCGCCAGGCGATCACGCGCGCCATCGCCGACCAGGCGCGGACGATCCGCATTCCGGTCCACATGATCGAGACGATGAGCAAGCTGCGTAACGTCTCGAAAAAGCTGTTGCAAGAGATGGGCCGTGAGCCGACGATTGAGGAGACGGCGAAGGCCGCCCAGATCAGCGTCGAGGAGACGCGCCGCGTCCTGAAGATTAGCCGGCACCCGATCAGTCTCGACCGGCCGGTGGGCGAGAGCGAGGACAGTTACTTCGGCGACTTCATCGAGGACGACACGGCAGAATCGCCGGTGCAGGCCGCGACGCAGGAGATGCTGAAGGACAAGATCGACCAGGTGCTCAAGACGCTGACGTACCGCGAGCGTGAGATCATCAAGCTGCGCTACGGCTTGGGCGACGGCTACACTTATACGCTGGAAGAGGTGGGCCGCATCTTCAAGGTGACGCGGGAGCGTGTCCGCCAGATCGAGGCCAAGGCGGTGCGGAAGCTACAACACCCGGTGCGCAGCCGTCAACTCGAAGGCTTCCTGGATAGCATACGCCGTTGATGCCGCTTGCGGCGTTGCGCTCTTTCTCCGAACCGAGGCCACAAGCGGCTTGTCTGCTTGTGGCCTTGTTCGTTCCGTCCGAACCGCGGGTCACGTATAATCAAGACATGGCGAAAAAAGCACTACGACCGTCCGCACCTGGGTTGCTGCGGTGGTATCGCGGAGCGGAAATCCCGATGCGCGTAATCCGCCGGTTCGTGCGCGACGTGGCCGAGCGATTTGAGCCGGATCGGATCGTTTTGTTCGGCTCCTATGCTTATGGAACGCCGCATGCGGACAGCGATGTGGACATCCTCGTCATCATGCCGGCCCGAAACCAAATCGACATGGCGGTCAAAATTCACCTTGCGATCCTGCCGGCTTTTCCGTTGGACCTCATCGTCCGCACGCCGAAGAACCTGAAATGGCGTCTGGAGGAAGGCGACTGGTTTCTGCGCGAGATCGTGTCCAAGGGCAAGGTCTTGTATGAAAAAGACGACGCGCGAATGGGTACGCAAAGCCGAAGCGGACTACGTCGCGGCAGGGCTGTCCAGCCGAAGCAAAATTCCACTGCATGACGTGGTGTGTTTCCACTGCCAGCAATGCGCCGAAAAATACCTTAAAGGATTGCTAGTGGTTCAACTCACCTCAATCGACAGCAGCCTTCCGCACTACGGGGGTTTGGCTATCAATTCAAGTGAGTTGAACCACTAGAGGAACTTGGACGGCCCGTGCCGCGGCTCCACAACTTGGATGACCTGCTCGCGCTACTCCAACCCGACTACCCATCGTTGCTCTCGTTGCGGAGCGGGCTGATCACGCTGTCCGATTATGCCGTCGATACGCGGTATCCGGGCGACAACACCAGCAAACGCCAGGCCACCTCCGCGCTCCGCTGGACGGAGAAGGTGCGCACCGCCGCCCGCAACCTCCTCGGCATCCGGCCGCCGCGCCCAAAGTCGCCGCCGAAAAAATGAAAGGCTTCGTCCGCGCCGCGGCAGTATGTTGATAGAGACGAACCACGGGTCAGGAGGACCGACGACATGGCCATGCGGCAGCTTGCTCCCGTCTTGCATTATCTCCGCCAGGTCCACACCGACGCACGCCAGCGCGGCCACACCGACGCCGGCCTGGTGGAGCAATTCGTCCGCCACGGCGACGAGGCGGCCTTTACGACGCTGTTGCAGCGCTACGGTGCGATGGTCTACGGCGTGTGTCGCCGCGTCCTGCGCGACCGGCACGAAGCCGAGGACGCATTTCAGGCCACGTTTCTGTTGCTGGTCCGCAAGGCGCGGTCGCTGCGGCAGCCGGAACTGCTCGGCCACTGGCTCTACGGCGTCGCTTACCGCACCGCGCTCAAGGCGAAGTCCCTCGCGAGCCGCCGCGCGTCCGCTAACAGCCCGGTCACCGACCGCGCCGCGCCGCTTTCGGAGGACGTGATCTGGCGCGACCTGCGCCCCGTCCTCGACGACGCGATTAACGCCTTGCCGGCCCGGTATCGCGTGCCCTTTATCCTCTGTCACTTGCAAGGTTTGACCAACGCCCAGGCGGCTCGGCAACTGGGTTGCCCGGAAGGCACCGTGGCGACGCGGCTCGCGCGCGCCCGGATGCGATTGCGCAAGCGCCTGGCGAAATACGGGCCGGGTGTCGCCGCGGGTGCGCTCGCACTCGGCGTCGCAGAAAACGTGGCCTCGGCGGCACTGCCGGCGTTGTTACTGGTTTCCACGGTACGAATCGCGACCGCATTCCGGGCCGGCCCTGTGGGTGCCGTGCCGGCCGCGGTCGCCGCTTTAACGGAAGGAGTCTCCAAAGCGATGTTCATGGCAAAATTACGTTTCGTGTTGGCCAGCGCATTCCTGCTCACCGCGACCGTTGGCGGGACCGCGATCTGGACCTTCGGCGCTCTCGGTTCGGAACCGCCGGCCGCTTCGGCACCGGCGCAGCTAATTGCGCCCGTCGTGGCTCCGCCGCCGGTCGTCCGAGGCGTTGCCGTTCCTCCCACGGTCACTGTCGGCGAGAAGAACGAGAAATCAGCCGTCGTCCGCACGGCGAACTTTGAGGTCCACGCCCCGACCCGGCGCGTCGCGCAGCTCGTCGGCGACGCGGCCGAACGCTTCCGCAAAAGCGAAGCGGTTCGCTGGCTGGGCAAGGAACTTCCCGCCTGGCCGGAGCGCTGCCCTCTCAAAATCATCATTCACGAAGGCGGTTCGGGCAGCGCCACGACCTTTGCGTTCGACAAGGACAAGGTTCTGTCTCGCGAAATGCACCTGGAAGGTCCGCTCGATCATTTGCTGTCCAACTGCTTGCCGCACGAGGTCACGCACACGATTTTGGCCGACCATTTCCGAAAACCCCTACCCCGCTGGGCCGACGAAGGGGCCGCGCTACAGGCCGAGGACGACGAAGAGCAACAGCGGCACGCGACGATGTTGTTGCAGATCATCGACAAATCGGAGCGCATGATCCCGCTGACCAAACTCCTTCCACTCAAGAACTATCCGCAAGATGTTATGGCCCTTTATTGCGAGGGCTACTCCTTGACGCGCTTTCTGCTTGGGCGCCACGACCACAGGACTTTCCTGGCGTTTGTCGCCGACGGCATGAAGGACGACGACTGGGAACGGGCCGCGAAGAAGTATTACGATTTCCGCGACGTGGAGCAACTGGAAAGAATCTGGTTGACCCACGCCAAGAAAGACGCGAAATCCCTGTCACGAACCGCTGGCATCACGTTGCCCACGACGCTCGGCGCGCCGCCGGCTATTGGGCGTGCTTCCTATGACGACAAGGAAGGTCGCATTCTAATACACAACCCGGCGGCTTATAACTACGTGCAAAAAACCCGGTACACGAAAGCTGAGACGGGAGAGGGCGACGTGCCGGTGACTTCCTATGAACTGCACCCCGGGGAACGATTCGCGGTCTACCCAGTCGAGGAAGTTGAGGCGACCGATCCGGCCGGAAAGCCGCTGGATATGCGAGAGGTTATTGAGGCCATGAGGCGCACAGAGGATCTGCCGGTGGTGATCTCCACCGACGGCGAGAAAGTCAATCCCTATTATCTGGCGGTAGTGAAAGAAGGCACCATCGTCTTGATTCCGCGCGTCAAAGGGGCGGTAGCAGAAGGGTTAAAATCCGCCGCGCCGGTGCCACCGCCGGTGGTTCGGCCTCAGCGGTGACAACGTCTTGTCACTTGACAGACAAACCCAGATTGCCGCTTGCGGCTTTGCGGTTCGTCCCGCAAAGCCGCAAGCGGCAATCCTTGTTTATGCCGCCAACCGTAGCGTTGCCGGCGTTCGCGGCAACGGAATCTTCTTCTCCATCGCCGCGATGGCCTGCAGCAGCCCGTCAATCGATTCGGGCAAGTGGTTGGCGTTCACCTGGATGCGCAGCACACCCGCGTGGTACGGCACCGCCGGGAACGTCACCGACTGCACGTAAAACCCGCTCTCGAACAGGAAGTTGCCCGCGTTCAGCGTGTCGGCCTCGTCGCCCACCAGCACCGAGATGATCGGCGTCTGGCCGCCCAGCACTTCCAGACCCATCCGCGTCAGCCCGTTAACGAGCCGGCGCACGTTGCCTTGCAGCCGGCCAATCAATGTTTCGTATTCCGCCGAGGTCAGGATGTCGCAAACGGTGCAGATGGCGTCGAGGTACGGCGGCACGACCGGGCCGCCGAAAATGTAAGTGTTCGACCGCATCTTCAACAGGAGTTGAAACTCCTTCGAGCAGCCGATGAAGCCGCCGGCACAGGAAAAACCCTTCGACAGCGAGCCGACGACGAAGGCGTTGTCGTAACTGCCGAGCGCGTCCAGCACGGTGCCGCGGCCTTGTTCGCCCATAACGCCGGTGCCGTGCGCGTCATCGACGTACAGCACGGCCTTGCGCTTCAGGCAAACCTCGTTCAGCGCGGCCAGCGGCGGCAGCGCGCCGCTCATGCTATACACGCCGTCGATGGCCACGAGCGCGACGCGGTAATCGTCGGCCTTCTTCAAGACGTTTTCCAAAGCGTCCGGGTCGCAGTGCGAAAACGTCAGCAGGCGCACGCCGTTGGCCTTGGCGATCTTGGCCCCTTCCTGGATCGAGTTGTGGGCCTGCTCGTCCACCACGAGCACGTCTTGCCGGCCGACCAGGCCCGGAATCGCACCCATGTTCGCCAGCGTCACCGACGGGTAGATCAACGTCGCCTCGGTGCCGAGCCACGCGGCCAACTTCTCTTCCGCCTCGACGTTGGCCCGGACGCTGGAAAAGGCGCGCGAGGCGCCGTTGTGCGCACCCCATTTGTCCAGGCCGCGGCGGACCGCTTCGAGGACGCGCGGGTCTTGATCGAGGCCGAGAAAACTGTCGGAGCCGAAGTTGGTCACTTCGCGGCCGTTGACTTCCATGAGGCGGTTGGGGCCGATGCGATCGACGACCAAATCTTTCAGGTGGCTGGTCGGGTAGAGAGCCTGGAAGTGTTCGATAAAGCGGATCAACCCGCTTTGCCGCATCACGTCGGCCAGGGTCCGCATGGGAGAATTACTCATACCAGACCTTCTCTTGAACGCGAGGGGACGAACCCGCCACTGTCCCGCCGGAGCCGTCGCACACGCCAGTCGGGACATGAAACCACAAACCGCACGGCCAGACAAGCGGAAACATTAAGGCCAATTGCCCATCTTTCCCACCCCCGCCGGGGCGCGATTCTGTGGCCCTTGCGCCGTTTGGCGAATTTCACAATCGGGGAGCGGGAGGCTCCTGTAAGTATCGGGCGGTGGGAAAGGGGAGTTGAAGAATTCGGCCGGCGGCGACGCACCGGTGCCGGCCGTCTATCGTCCGGTGGTTGCTTCAACGGGGGTGCCAGCAAACCCCGGTAAGTCGTCCGGCCGTCCCAGCGACCGAAGCCATTGCTCCACATCTGCCCCCGGAAAACGGCCGACCGCTCGGCTAAGCTGCCGGGGCCGCCTGCAAGAACGTTGAAGCACGCAAAACCAGGATGGCGGCCCCGGTCAGCTTCATCCGTTCGTTCGGCACATACCGCGCTACGGCAAATCTCCTTCTGACAAGTCGGCTTGTGCGGCATGTCGAATGGTTAGGACGAGGACCATGTCACCGCGGATGGTAAACACCGCACGATGCGTGGGACGCGAACCCAATCCGTAGTGCAGGTCGCGGATTTCGTACGGGAAACGGCCGTCCTCAGGAGCGAGCGGGCACCGCTCTGGATCCTCCGCGAGCGACTCAATGGACGCGCTGAAGCCCGCGTACCAGTCCGCTGCTTGGTTGGCCGAGCGATGAGCCGCCCACCAATCCGCTGCACCCTCAAGTTCGCGTCCGGCACGGTGGGTGAGGTTAACGTGGTACGTCATGAGCGTGATGGCATTCCTAGTTTCGCGCGAATGCGAGCATCGACCTCCTCGAACGTAACCACGTTGCCGGCTTCCATGTCGCCAATGCCCGCCTGGATTGCGGCAAGATCTTCCTGTCGACGGAGAGCAAGCATTGCCTGATCGTGGAGCACGCGATCGACGAGCACATACCGTTTCCGCGTTTGGTCATCCTCAACGGTGATCGGACCCCCGAGGTGGTCGCGGAGTGCCTGACGTTGGTCTTCGGAAAGTTTCGGTGTCATAACGTCACCATAGTTCGATCAAAAAAAGGCGTCAGGAACCTTTTTGGCGGTTCACCTTGCGAAAAGGTTCCTGACACCTTTTCTTCTCCGGCCTATGGAACCTTCTGGAAAGCAATATGTTGGAAAACGAACAACACAGAGAACAAGATCAGGCTGAGTATAAACGTGGTCGCCTGAATCATGCATTCCGTCCCGAGTGAAAACCCGTGCCGCAAGCCGCCCTTCATGTCATAAATGTTTATGTAGCAAATGCTTTTATCGGCCGGTACTGGGGGAGGCTGTTGCGTGTTCTGCTGAGCTGACGGTGCCGCGGGCTGAGGAGGCAATTTGTAGGGAAGCTATTGGATCACAGCAGGCACGGTTCCCGACGCACACACGGCACCAAAGAAAATCGATATAATGAGAAAGATAATAAGACTGTAAAGTGGCAAACACCAACACCCATTCGGCTCATGGTTCTCCATGAAATGTCCAAGAACTCCAAGAATTGCCGTCTGGAGTACAACAAGGGCGCTACTCCATCCTCTAATCTCTTTCAGTGCGTCAACTCGAACTTGAATTTTTGGGTCCATGAAAGACTCCGTATGACTTATGCGGCCGAACTACTGATTATCCACACCGACACCGAGTCGCTATGGCTTTCGCCTGTATAGCTATGCACCGGTGACTTGTCGCTATGCACCGGCGACTTGTCGCTACGCACCGGGTGCCGAACCGCTAGGGTTCGTGCCGAACCGCTATACCCGGCGGCGCACGGACAGGCTCCCGGCAGCGCCAGCTTATCACAGCGCCACGCCCGCAGCAAGCGGGTGCGCACGGTAAATCAAGACGCCTCAACAGGTCGGCAAGTGATCGACGGTTGCTGCCCGGTGACGCCGCCGATCTCGGGAGCGTTTTCGCGCCGCACAATCGTGTCATGCCGCTCGGGGCACCTACGCGGCACCGCTCGCCAGCGCCTGACGCCAATCAACGCCCGCTGGCGACCTCCGCAAAGATGGCGTCTATTTTCACCTAAATTGCTCTCTTAACAACGGCGCGATTATGGCACGATGGGGCCTGGCGCGTCGTTGCCCGAATCCGGGGGACGGCCGCGCCCGGTTTTGCACCCATCCCCGCTACCACGAGGCCATCATGAACACGTCCGAACGCGCTTCCCACGCCGATCCTTGCCAAACCGCCGACAACGCCCGTGACTCCCAAGGCCGCTTCGCGCCCGGAAACGGCGGCGGACCGGGCAACCCCTACGCCCGCCGCGTCGCCGAGCTACGTCGCGTCATGCTTGAATGCGTCACCGCCCAGGAAATGGAAATTATCGTCGGCGAACTGCTGGTCCAGGCCAAAAACGGCAAGCTCGGCGCGATCAAGCTGCTGTTCCAGTATGTCCTGGGCAAGCCGCCCGCGCCGGTGAACCCGGACACGCTGGACCTGGAAGAGATGGACCTGTACCGGCAGGCACCGGCCGCGGCGGAGGTCAAAGACGTGCTCGCCAACCGGTTGCCGCCGGGACCGTTGAACGAGGTGTTGCGCATAACCTTGCCGTGCGTCGGCGACCGCTTCCAACAGGAACTCGCCGAGGGCTTACAGGCCGACCTGGCGGCGCGGCAACTCGACGACGAGGGCGAAGCGTGCACCCCCGACGCCGCACCCGCGGCCATCCCGGACGCACGCCCGGCACCGTCAGCAAACGGGAAAAACGGCACCTCGGAGCGGCCGCGTCCCGTACCGGCGTCGAACGGCACGCCGCCGGAGTCCGCCAACGGCACGCGCGAAAGCTGCGACTGCGGCGTCGGCCCCTCAGCGGGGCGCGGGTAGACGGTTTTGATCACTTGCTTGGTAGATTATTTTACGGCGCTGGCGCGCCGCGCGGTCCGCGGTGCGCTCCCTAAGGCGTCCAACCACGGCATACACGGCTCGCCGGACGTAACGCGCAGACCACCTGCAACGGACCACGCCAAGCGCGTGCAGCCAATTGCATCAATAACCCGCCGCCTTGCCGTCGATGCGCCGGTCCTCGGCCCCGTGATACGTGCCGGTCTTGGGATCAACCCAGATCGAATGGGCGTCGCCCTGGCGCGTGCCGACCACGTTGTGGCCCATTTCGCGCAGCTTCTTCACGGCGTCGGCGTATTCCGTTTTGCCCTCGAACGCGATGTGGTCTGGGAACCACGAATGGTGCAATCGCGGCGCGTCCACGGCGTCGCGGACGGTCATGTCGAAATCGACCACGTTGAGGACGACTTGCAACACCGTGTTGATGATCGTGCGGCTGCCCGGACTGCCGGTGATGAGAACGACCTTGCCGTTCTTGGCCACGATCGTCGGCGTCTGCGAGCTGAGCATGCGCTTGCCCGGCGCGATCTGATTCGGCTCGGTGCCGATCTGGCCGCCGCGCGTCGTCTCGCCGGGATACCAGTTGAAATCCATCATCTCATTATTGAGCAGGAAACCCGCCCCCTTGACCACGAGGTGCGAGCCGTAGCTGCGTTCGAGCGTGTACGTGTTGCTCACCGCCATGCCGTCGCCGTCGATGACCGAGAAGTGCGTCGTGTTGTCGCTTTCGCCCGTGATCTTCAGGTCGGGGGCCAGGGTTTCGCTCTTCGTCGCTTTCTTCAGGTCGATGCCCTCGGCCAGCTTCTTGGCGTACTCCTTGGTCGTCAGGCGTTCCGGAATTTTGACGAAATCCTGGTCGCCGAGGTACAGCGCCCGGTCGCAGTAAGCGCGGCGCATCGTCTCGGCGAGCAGGTGCAGCGTCTCCGGCGACCAACGTCCCTGCTTTTTCAGATCGAAATTCTCCAAAATGTTCAACATCTCGACCAGGCACACGCCGCCGGAGCTGGGCGGCGGCGGGCCGTACACGTCGTAGCCGTGGTAGGTGCCGTGGATCGGCGTGCGCTCCTTGGCCTTGTAGTTGGCCAGGTCGGCCTTCGTGATGATGCCGTCGCCCGACTTCATCTCGGCGACGATCTGGTCGGCAATCGGCCCGGTGTAAAAGGCGTCGGCCCCGTCCTCGGCGATGCGGCGCAGCGTCTTGCCCAAATCCTTCTGCACCAGCTTGTCGCCCGCTTTCCAGGTGCCCTTGCCGTTGTCCTTGCCCAGGACGCGCACCAGTTCGGTGAACTCGCCCGCACCGCTCACGGCGTAGTTGAGCGAGCTGGCCAGGGCGTCGTCGATGGCGAAACCGTCCTCGGCCAGCTTGACCGCGGGCAGCACCACGTCCTTCCACGGCAGTTTGCCGAACTTTGCGTGGGCCAGCGCCAGGCCGCGGACGGTGCCGGGGACGCCGACGACCTTGTGCGTGTACAGGCCGTCGCCCTTCTTGAACAGCGTCTTGCTCGCCGCGGCGGGGGCCGTTTCGCGGTAGTCGAAGACGACCGGCTTGGCGTCGCCGCCGGGGTAGACGACCATGAACCCGCCGCCGCCGATGTTGCCGGCCGCCGGGTACGTCACCGCCATCGCGAACGCCGTCGCCACCGCGGCGTCCACCGCGTTGCCGCCCTTCTGCAACGTGTCGCGGCCCGCGTCGGCACCCGGCGGCGACACCGCGACGACCATGCCGTGCTTGACGGGCGTGGGTTTGTCCGCCGCCCGGCCGTCGAGGAGGGAGAGGCCGACGCCGGCGAGGCCGCACAACAACAGGAAGGGCAGGGCGGATCGGAGCCGAAACATGGATTCTACCTCACAGGTCGAGAAGGCCGTTGGGGTAAGGCAGGCGGGTCGGGCAGGGTGTGCGGGCCGCACCGCCGTTTGACCAAACTACGCGAACGCCGCCGGCTGCTACTGACATCGTAAAGCGGGCCGTTTTCTGATAAGAGCTTTTCATCCAACACGCGGGCGCGGGAGGCGGGGGTCTGGTGCAACACGCCCGACCCCTTTTACTCTACGGGCGGGTTTGCCGCCCAACCACGTTTTCGAGGAAGGTGGAGGCCATGCAGGCGATTCGGCTCGTGATCGGCGCTTTTCTGGCGGCAGTGCTGATGTTCTTTTGGGGTTTCCTTTTCTGGTCGGTCTTGCCCGTTTCCAAATCGATGATGGACCGGGCCGAGAACGAAGACGCCCTGATTGCAAACCTCAAGGGGTCGCTGAAAGGGGAGGGCTTCTATTTCCTCCCGTTTCCCGACGGCGATGCCATGGACACCAGTTCGACCGATCCCAAGGTGGTAGCGCTGCAAAAGAAGCACGCCGAGGGGCCGCTGGTCACGATCATCTACCAGCCTAAAGGCGTGTCGATGGAGGACATGGGCCGCATCATGGCGATGGGCTTCGGTCATATGTTTGTGTCGGCACTCCTGGCCGGCAGCCTGTTAATCCTGGCCGCGCCGAACCTTAAAAGCTATTTTGCGCGCGTGCTTTTCGTTTTCGGGTTGGCCGTCTTTGCCTCGTTCACGCTGGAGTTTTCCGACGTGATCTGGTTCCATCACCCGCTCAAATTCCACCTGGTCGCGGCGGGTTACGCCCTGGTCGGCTGGCTCCTGGCGGGGTTGGCCCTCGGCGCGTTGATCCGTCACAAACCCGTGCCGACAAATGGCGGCCACACCTATTAGTGCATGGTCTCTCGATAGGTAGGACGGGTCAGGAGACCCGTCCCACGAACAAGGGGGCATTTGTCCTTTCACGCGGGATGAACGACCTGTTTTCGTAACCTTGGGAGTGCCGGTTGCTCTTTGGAGTGCGGCGGCTCGCCGCCGCTTTCTTTCTTTTGTCGGGGCCGGGTGGCTCGCCCAAGACAGAAAGAAAGCGGCGTCGAGCCGCCGCACTCCAAAGAGCAACCGGCACTCCCAATGGATACGAAAACAGGCCCTCGATCCCCCCCACTAGAAACAGGACAGGTCAGGTGTGCGGGAACGCACCTGGCCTGTCCTGGTTTCCTGTCATCCGCTTCGGCATACAATGTGCGGTAATTAATTATTGAACGACAGCGTACGGTTATACCGGCCGCGGGGGAATGTGGCACCAACGCCCGTAACCACAAGCGACCCGCTTGTGGGTACGGGCGTTGGTGCCGAATCGAGCCGCAGGCAGTATAGGTAAGTTAAAAAAACGGGACGGGCACACCGCGACAAACCCAAAGGATGCGTTGCGCGTCTTTTCTCCAACAGTCAGGGAGGCGACATGGCCACAATTCTGTTGGTGGAAGACAACCGCATGAACCGGAAGCTCTTTCGCGACATCCTGCAATTTCAGTTCGACGTGGACGAGTCGGGTTCGGCGGAGGAAGCCATCGATTACCTGGAAACGCACCGCCCGGACTTGATCCTCATGGACATCGGACTGCCGGGCATGGACGGATTGAGCCTGATGCGGCGCTTGAAGGCCGACCCGGAGCGGAAAGAGATCCCGGTCATTGCGATTTCCGCGCACGCCATGGCGCGCGACATGGAAATGGCGTGCGCCGCCGGCTGTGTCGATTACATCACGAAGCCGATTACGGATGACCCCTTCACCTTTCTGGAGCGGATCGCCCGGCCGCTGCACGCCGCGACGCGGTCTCGGTGAGCCTGTCTGCAAGCGCCGCGAACCACCCGCGTAACGGGTGACCTATCGGGAGACGCGCCGGGCCACCGGGTCCGCCGTCCAAAGCCTCCCGCGCCAGGGGTCTTTCCCATGGCCGCCACAAAGTCGCGCTTCAATTCCTTGTTCGCGCGCTTGATGATCGGCTCGTGTGTGCCGCTGCTGCTGTTCGCCGTCGTGGCCTCGGTGGCCTGCAGTGTCCTCTACACCTGGCTGCGGGCACAGGCGGGAGAGCAGCGCTCCAATCAGATCATTGTCCTCTCTTACAAGCAGCAATACCATCTACAGCAGGCGGTCGAGGCGGTACCGTTCGCGCCGCCGCGTGAAGGGGCCGTCGTCAAACCCGGCTACGACACCCATCGTGCGGAATTCTTGGAAGCCAACGCCCGCGCGAAACAACTCCTCCGCCCCGACAGCGAGCAGGCCCAGCGGTTGCAAGCGTTGCGCGACCTGGAAGCACGGCGGCACGATCTCATCGAAAAAAGCCTGGCCGGCAAGCCCGACGCCGCAGCCCAAGTGCAAGCGGCCTCGCTACAACTCCAGGAGGGGATTACTGCGGTCATCGACAGTGAGGAAACCCGCCTGGCCGACCGCCGCAAGAAGGCCGCCGAGTTGACGGTGGAGAGCTTCTGGACGATCGGCGTCATCCTGGGCCTGAGCGTGCTCATCACCGTATTGTTCGTCCGCCGCTTTGCGGTCAGCGTCACGCGCCCCATCAACAGCCTGCGCGCAGCGAGTAACCAGCTGCTCGCCGGCCGCTACCAGATGGTCCAGCCGACCGGGCCGAATGAAATCGAACAGTTGATGGTCCACTTCAACCACCTCGGCTTCTCGCTGGCGGAGCACACGAACAGCCTGCAAAACCAGCAGGAGGGCTACCAACAATACCTCGGCGCGACCTCCCAACTGCTGTGGCGGGCCGACGCCCACGGCCAGATGGAAACGCCGTTGCCCACCTGGCAGCAACACACGGGCATGAGCGCAGAGGCCGTGCGCGGCGACGGCTGGCTCGACGCGGTCCACGCCGACGACCGGCCCGTCGTGCGTGAGGCGTGGCAGCAGGCCGTCCAGGCGCGCTCGGTTTTCGAGACGGAATGTCGGCTGCGTGCGACGGACGGAACGCACCGCTGTTTTTCGTGCCGCGGCGTGCCCGTGACCAACGCGGACGGCACGGTGCGCGAATGGATTGGCACCTGCACGGACGTGACCGAGCGGCTCGAAAAGGCGCAGCTCCAGCAAGAAAAAGAGGCGGCGGAGGCGGCGAGCCGGACCAAGACGGAGTTCTTGACGAAGATGAGCCACGAACTGCGAACGCCGCTCAACGCGGTCATCGGCATGTCGAAAATGCTGCGCACCCAGCGGTTCGGGCCGCTCAACGCCAAGCAGGCCGACTACCTGAAAGACATTTCGCAGGCGGGCGAACACCTGCTGCTGCTCATCAACGACATTCTCGACCTGGCAAAGGTGGAAGCGGGCCGGCTGGAGTTCCAGGCCGACCCCTGCGCGCTGAATGCCGCGCTGGACGCTGTGGTTTCGACGCTGCGACCGCTCGCCGAGGCCAAGAACCAAACCTTGCGCGTGGAACCGGGGCCGGACGGTCCCCTGGCGACCGACCCCGCCCGCTTCAAGCAGGTGCTCTATAACCTGCTGTCCAACGCGATCAAGTTCACGCCGGAGGGCGGCGCGGTGACAGTCCGTTGTCAGTGGGTAGAGGCCGTCGATCGGGCGGCGGGAGTAGCGGCGGAATCGGACGCGGCGCCGGCCGTACGGTTGGAGGTCCACGACACGGGCGTCGGCATAGCGGCGGCGGACCAGTCGCGCATCTGGGACGAGTTCTATCAGTTGCCGTCGAGCCACCCGCAGACGGCGGGCAACGAGGGCACGGGCCTGGGCCTGGCCCTGACGCGCCACCTCGTACAGCGCCTCGGCGGCACAATCTGGGTGGTGAGCAAGCCGGGGGTCGGCAGTACGTTCGGCTTCGTCATCCCGCGCCAACTGCCGGCGGAGCGCCTGACCGAGGAGGCCGGCGCTCCCGCCTCGGAGCGGCCGCTGGTCCTGGTGGTGGAGGACCACTTGCCGACGCACAAGTTGTTGGTGGACTGGCTGACCGGCGCGAGGCTGCAAACGGCCTCGGCTTTCGACGGCGTGTCGGGCCTGGCACTGGCGCGGGAGGCACGGCCGCAACTCATCGTACTCGACATCAAGCTGCCGCAGCTCGACGGCTGGCAGGTGCTGGCGCAGTTGAAGAACGACCCGGAAATGGCGGCGCTCCCGGTAGTGATCGTGACGGTGTCGGAGGACGTCTCTCCGGCCAGCTGTCCGGGCGCGGAAGCGTTTTTCGTGAAGCCGCTCAACGGCGAAGAGTTCTTACGCCGCTTGCGGGCGATCCGTCCGGGGTTGTTCCAGCACAAGGAACGGTCCCTTGGTCTACCGTCCGCGCCGGTTAGCGAGTAAAATCCACGTGGTGAATCCAAACCCTCTCCGGGGTGGAAAAAGCATGTCTGACCAGCAGAATAACCGCGACTTGACGGGTGAACTCAAGCGACGGCTCGAAACGAACGAGTCTTACCGCGGCGTCGTGTGCGGCGGACAGGTTGTACTCCTGGAGCAGGAGCCACCCCTGCGAGAAGGGACCGAGGTACTCGTAACGCCGTTGCGACCGACACCCGGTTCGGCCGCTGCGGTCCTTGCTGCCATGGAAATGTCGCCCAAGGTTCCACCCGAGTGGGTGGACGAACTCGAGCAACGTATTGCCGAGGGCCGACGCCCGCCGACACGCTACGATCCATTCGGAGAGGAGCTTGGCAGCCAGGAGAGTCCGTGATGCCGGCGGCCCTCCTCGATACCAACGCGGTCAGCGATTTCATGCGCGATCATCCAACGGTTAAGGCCCGGATCGGTAGCCACTCAGATCCAATCCTGACCAGCGTATTGGTTGTCGGCGAAATCCGCTACGGCCTGGACCGGTTGCCGATTGGCAAGAAACGAACGGACCTGGAATCTCGGGCCAAAACCATTCTGGCCGGCTTACGCATTGAGGCGGTAACCGAGCAAATCGCCAACACCTATGGCAGTCTCAAGGCAACTCTGGAAAGCCGCGGTCTGAGTCTTGACGACAACGACCTCTGGATAGCGGCAACTGCGATGACTCACGGCTTCATAGTCGTCACCCGCGACCAAATCTTTTCAAAGGTGCCTGGCCTTCAGGTTGAAGACTGGAGCGTGTGAAGGGCACCCGACTATAAACACCAACACGGCTTAGTTCAGCATGTCGCACTCGTCTTGCCTTTGTTCTTTGGGTCCGGGATTGCAAAGCCGCAAGCGGCAAGCTTCACTCCTTCGACTACGGGACGACCCCTCTGGTCGGCACGCCGTTCGCCTGGTTGTAATGCTCCATGAGGATGCGCCGAATCTCGCGGATCGCCAGCGGGTGGTGGTGGACGTGGAAGTGGTCGGCGTCCACGATCAACTCCGAGTCGCCGTCTTCAATGTGAGCGCTGCGGTACGGCACCACGCCGTCGCCCGGTTCGTTGCCGGCACCCAGGAACCGCTCCGGCCACGTGCTCACGGTCGTCGCGACGCCGACGATCGAATGGTAATGCAAACCCTTCGGCCTCGGCCGCGCGGCCAGCGCCTCCAGCGCCGGCGACGACGGTGCCAGCAGGTCCACGCTCGTCGGTAGGGTTTCGCCCAGGAAGTGGGCCGCCAGGTCCGGGTTTTCGGTCGCCAGATCCTGCACGTCGGTCAAGAGCGACCGCGGCAAATGCACCATCTTGTCCGCCAGCCGGCCCAGCCACGACGGACTGAGCTTCGAGCCGTGGTGCGGTGTACCGATAAAGATGATCCGCTGGATCGACTGCTGCCGCTCGAAGTAGAACGCCTGCTGCAATTCCGCCCGCGTTTCGGGTTTCAACTTCAAACTGGCGAGCGGCCGGTCGCTGACTTCGTTCCAAAACGTGTCGCCACTGTCTACCGCCGCCAGCTTCGAGATCAGGCCGCCCATGCTATGGCCGACGAACACCATCTGACCCAGCGCCGGATCCTTGCCATCGGGGTCGATGTCCTTTTGCAACTGCGCGAGCGAGCGCCGAAGGTCCGCCGCCGTCGTCAGGTAGGGGTTGCCGGTCGGGTAGAAGTACGCCCAGAACTGGAAGCGCTTGCGCAGTTCGGGGTCGGCCAGCAGGTCGTTGTATGCCGGTGCCCACGTCAGCGGCGACGACAACAGGCCGTGGACCAACACCACAGGAATCTTGCCCGGCTGGTACGGCTCCAGCATGTGGATGCCGGTGCGATTTTCGACCGAGGCGGGGTAAAAGAAGCTGCGCAGCTCGACGTACTTCAAATCGCTGTGCGTGAGGTAGTAAGCCAGGGGCGTCGTCAGGTCGGATTCGAGCGGCACCTTGTGGCCGTGCACGTCGATGGCCTGGACGGCGAGCGGATTGTACAACTCAAGCCGGCCCGTGCGCCTCGCGCCCAGGTCGGCCAGGCTGCCCTCGAAACGGAAGAACGCCGTGACGGGAAAGTTGACGTGCCCCGGCACGTGCGACGTTGTCTTGTCACTCGGCGGGGCGTCGCGGGTGCCGATCAGCGGCACGCCCAGGCCGTAGGTACGGTGCTGGTTTTCCAGGCCGATGACTTCATAATCGGCCGCGAGCTTCAGCGGGCCGAACTCTTCCGGTTTCCACGCGAAACCGATGTGGCGGACGGAGAGTTGGAAATCGGTGCCGTCGCAGCCCGGCAGTTGCAGTTCGCGGCGCGGGTCGAGACGGCCGACCGCCTGGGCCGCGGTGATGCACTTGGCCAGGCCGGCGTTGTACAGGTCGCACGCCAAACGGTAACGCGGATCGAAAATGTCCTCGTCCGCGACGGGCCGCGCCTTGTCCGGGAACAGGAAGTAATGCGCGTAACCGGCGGCGAGGTAGTAATGGCCGACCGCCAGGCAACCGTTCTTGGCCGCAACCGCACGGCCGCGCAGGTAATGCCCTTCGGCCAGGGTGAATAGGAAATCGGGGTCGGGGTCGCGCAGTGCCTCGGTGTGCAGCTTAGCAAGGGCGTCGTCCGGTGCCCGCAGGTAGGCGGTGTCGAGGTCCAGACGCCGCAGCGTCTGCCGGGAGCGCGGCGACAGCTCTTTGGCGTCGAACCGGCTGGTGTGAGCGGCGTCGTAATGGCTGGATACGCGGGCCGGCCGCACATGGATGTCGGCGCAACCGGCCAGGGCGCAGGCCAGCAAACACAGGACGGCCCGTGCGCAGGCTCGCGATTGGGATGGACGGACCGATACGTTCATAAGACCTCATTCCGGGAGTGCCGCTACCATAAAGTGGCGCGTTGGAATGTCAAGGCGCATCGGGGTTCCAGATTTCCCGCCGCGCCGCTTGCATTTTAGTATACGTTCGACTACAAGGGGACGAGAGTTCGTAACCGTTCACCGGCATTAACTTCTCCCCCCCTTACGAAGGGGGGGCAGGGGGGGTTAAGAACGCTTGAGGTACTCGGTCATGGTGTAATTTCCACCCCCCTACCCCCCTTCGTAAGGGGGGAGTGAACGGTTACGAGAGTTCGGCGGCGGCCATCTCGGAATATCCAGGAAGGAGGAAGGGATGAGCGGAGTACGGGTTCTGGTGGGGACGCGCAAGGGTGCGTTCGTCCTGACGTCGGACGGCAAGCGTGACAAATGGGACGTCAGCGGCCCCCACTTTGCGGGCTGGGAGATTTATCATCTGAAAGGCTCGCCGGTCGATCCGAACCGGCTGTATGCGTCGCAGTCCAGCGGTTGGTTCGTTTCCCTCGCAGGGTTCCCCTGCCCCACAGTGCCGGGAACTTCGGGTCTGGTTCTGCTCTCCTCATTCTCCTATCCTATCTGCGGCGTCCGGTGTCGATGCCCGTTACGTTTCTGGTGCCA
>JBBRLG010000051.1:0-20711 GCA_038231495.1 Gemmatales bacterium
CCCGTTATCCTCGTGGGCATCGCCAACACGCCGGCCCGGCTCGACGAATACACCGTTTGCCGGGACGCCCGCGAGAAGGCCGGCGGCAAGGGCGAACGGTACGCCCGTTTCGTCCTGGACGAGTTGAAGCCGTTCATCGACCGCCACTACCGCACCTTGCCGGACCGCGAACACACCGGCGTGGCGGGATCGTCGCTCGGCGGCCTGGTGTCGCTGACAATGGCCTGTCAGTTCCACGACCGTTTCAAGCTGTGCGGCGTGGTGTCGCCGTCGCTGTGGTGGGCGGGCGGCCGCGTCCTGAAAGACCTCGAAAGCGACACGGCGTGGATGAAGTCGATGCGCTTCTGGGTGGACATGGGCACGCGCGAAGGCAGCCGCCGCGGCCACGTCACGCCGACCATCCGGCGCACGCGCGAGCTGGTCGAGCGGTTCGACCGCGCGGGGCTGTTGCCGGGCCGCGATTACTACTACTGGGAGGTGGCCGGCGGCGAACACAACGAGGCGCACTGGGCCGCGCGGTTTGACAAGATGCTGCTGTATTTCTTTGGGAAGTGATGGGCGTACTCTCCACTCACCCAACGGCAAGGCCGTAGCCGCAAGCGGCCCGCTTGCAGGCTAAGCCTCACCGAAGCCTGCAAGCGTGCCGCTTGCGGCTACGCCGTAGCAAGCGGCACGGAGTTGGATTGGGCATCAATACGCCGCCTGCAAAATCCCTTCGAGGTCCTCCACCGTCATCGCGCGTGGGTTGACGCGCAAGATGCGTTTGATGCCGAACGCCTTTTCCGCGAACGACCGCAGTTGGTCTTTCGTGACGCCTAGCTCCCGCAGGCGATTGGGAATGCCGATGGCTGCACGCAACCGCTCGACCGCCGTGACGGCGCTTTCCGCTGCTTCCACTTCGCTCAAACCATCGACCTTTTCGCCCAGAAGCCGCGCGATCACCGCAAATCGTTCCTGGCGTGCCGACAAGTTGAAGCGCATGACGTAAGGCAGCAGCAGCCCGTTGCCGGCCCCGTGCGAGCAGTGCGTCGCGCCGCCGACCGGGTATTCCAGGGCGTGAACCGCCGCCACGCCGACGTTCGAGAACGCCATGCCGGCCAGCGTCGCCGCCAGCGCCATGCCTTCACGCGCCTCTTCGTCCTGGCCGTTCACCACCGCGCGACGCAGGTTCGCCCCGATCAGCGCAATCGCCTTTTCCGCGAGCAGGTCGCCGAACGGGTGCCGACCCTGGTAGACCGAGCGCTCGCCGTGCGGCAGCGGAAACTCCTCGTTGTCCACCGCGGTATACGCCTCGATGGCATGTGTCAGGGCGTCGATGCCGCTGTCGGCCGTGACCTTCGGCGGGCACGTCAACGTCAGCAGCGGATCGACCACGGCGACGCGCGGCCGCAGGTAGTTGCTCAACACGCCCACTTTGATCCGGTTCTCGGTGTCGGTAAGCACGGTTGCCGCGGACACCTCGGAACCGGTGCCCGCAGTCGTCGGCACGCAAAGAAGCGGCAGGATCGGCCCCGGAATCTTGTCGTCGCCGACGTAGTCGCGCGGGTCGCCGCCGTGCGTCAGGACGACTGCCGTGATCTTGGCGAGGTCCATGTTGCTGCCGCCGCCCAGGCCGATCACCGCGTCGGGTCGAAACGCCCGCGCCTGTTCGATGGCGGTGCGCGCCGCCTGCAACGACGGCTCCGGCTCGCCGCCGGCGAAGATTTCGACTGCGACGCCGTCAATGTTTAGCGGTTCGTGGACCGGTTCGACCACGCCGGCCCGCAACAACACCGGGTCGGTGACGAGGAAGGCGCGTTTGACGCCAAGACGAACGGCCGCCTCGCCCAGCTGCGAGATGGCGTTGCGGCCAAAAAGAAGTTGCCCGGCGGTGTGAAAGGTCCAGACGGTGCGCATGGGTCCACCCGATCAGTTGTCAGTTGTCAGTTGTCAGTTGTCCGTTGTCCGTTGTCCGTTGTCAGTTGTGATACGGCTGTATTTGCATTTGCAACGGACAACGGACAACGGACAACGGACAACTGATTAGCTTTCCAGGCCGACGGCGAACGGGGACGCATCGAAATTCGCCAGTAAATCGGCGGGGTTCTCGTAGACGGCGACCGCGTTGGCCAGGTTCGCGTCGCCCCAGCCGCCGCAACGCAAGGCCACGATGCGCACGCCGGCCTTGTGGGCCGCACCGATGTCGTAAGGCGTGTCGCCGAGCATGAGGGTTTCCGCGGCGGGCACGCCGAGGCGCTCCAGCGCCGCCAGCACGATGTCCGGGTCCGGCTTCGAGTGCGCCGCGTCATCCGACGACGTTTTTGCGTCGATCAGTTCATCGGCCCCGCACACCCGGAGCAGCGCCGTAAGCTCGTCTTTTTTCGCCGAGCTGGCGACGACGAGCTTCAGGCCGGCACGGGTCATGCGCTGCAATAACTCTTTCGTTTGGGGAAAGGACTGTAACGTGGGCAGGTAACGCGTGCGGAAGATTTCCTTGCGTCGGTCGCCGATCTTTTTGCCCTCGGAACTGTCTTCCTCGAAGCCGCAAGAAGCCGGCAACAGTTTGTCGCCGCCCATGCCGATCAGGCGGCGCACTTTGCTAAACGGAACCTCAATGCCCGCCTCGGCCATCGCCTCGATCCAGGCGTTGGCGTGGGCGTCGTTGCTGTCCACCAGCGTCCCGTCCACGTCCAGCAGCACCCCTCGCACCTTGGTCATCACGCGCTCCTTGTCAACAACGAGACTCGCCAGGGAACTCGCAGCAAGTCGTGTGCCGGCATCGGCCGTAGCCGCAAGCGGCTCGCTTGCTGGCTTCTGCGCGGGTTCAGCCAGCCAGCGAGCCGCTTGCGGCTACGACAGCGGCCCGCCAACTCCTTGCAGGGCGGCGGTTTGGCCGTTAGCATGGGACCGTTACCGGACATCCCAACCCTCACGGACCATTGGCCGCCATGACGCAACCCGCACCGACCGCCCGCTTGCTGGCTCACAACGTCTTTTTCGCCCTACACGACCGCTCGCCGGAGGCGTGCCAGCGCCTCCTCGGCGCCTGCCGGACTTTGCTCGCGCCGCACCCCGGCATCCTCTTTTTCGCCTGCGGCAACCGCGCGCCCGAACTGCACCGCGACGTAAACGACCTGGAATTCGACGTGGGCCTGCACATCGTCTTTACCGACCAGGCCGCCCACGACACTTACCAGGATACCGAAACCCACCACCAATTCATCGCGGAAAATAAGCACAATTGGCGAAACGTCCGCGTCTTCGATTCGCTGGTCGCGGCCAGCCCCGGCGCGACGGCGTAACGCAAATAATCTATCCTTTTTATTACAAACCGGGGAAGCACCATGTCGCACGGCAGCACCGAGCACAATCTCGAAGAGGCGCACCACGCGGAGCACGCCAGCCACGACAACTTCACGCGCAACGTGGCCATGACGATGGCGATCCTGGCCGCGGGGCTGGCGTTCGTCACCCTCTTGAGCCACCGCCAGCACACCACCACGCTCCAGCTGGAAATCGAATCCAACGACAATTTGACGGAAGCGTCGGACAAGTGGTCCCATTTCCAGGCCAAGAAAAACCGCCTGTACATGAACCAGGCTCTCGCCGAACTGCTGAACGTGACGACTCCGGCCACGGGCAAAGAAGGCGCGGCACTGGAACAGGTCAAGACTTGGCGCTCGAATGCGAAAAGGTACGAGACGGAGTCGAAGGAAATTGAGACGGAAGCACGAGGGCTAGGCGGCAAGGCAGCAGACTTCAAGCACCAGGCTCACGCCAGCCACTTCAAATGCAATTTCTTCGACGCCGGCCACCTCGGTCTGGAACTGGCGCTAGTGATTTGCTCCCTGGCAGTATTGACGCGCAAATCGATGTTCTGGTTTGCGGGAATTGGGATCGGAGCGCTCGGCCTGGCCGTGGCCCTGAGTGGCTTTGTCGTGCCGTCTTTGCTCCACGACGACCATGCGGGGCCGGCCAAGCACGACGAAACCCAACCGCCAGCGCACCAGGCGACCGAACAACACGGCATGCTACGCGCGTCGCCGTCAAGATGGGAACTGCCCGGTCGGGGTTGAGGCCGCCTGCTTCCGCCGCCGCCGGGCGTTGCTAAACGACATCCCGCACAGGCCGACGTGCCCCAGGCACAAGAGCGCCATCAGCACGAGGGCGAACAACGCCTTGGGGTGTTCAAAGCCGCCGGCCCCGATCGCAACCGGCACCGTCATGCCGAGCCGGCCGACGGCGAGTACGAAGCCGATCAGGCTAACGAGGACGGCCGCGTGCATGACGTGCACGCGAGCCTTGGCGAAGCACAGGCCGATAAAGCCGAGGATGCACAACGGGATGCCGACGTAGCCCGGAATCAGCGCCGTAGGCTGGTCGGTGTTAAAGTAGCCCACAGCCCCGACGGCCATCAGCAGCAGACCGAAACCAATCGTGACAATGCTCACGTTCGCCTCGCTAGGTGGTCCGGCGGAAAAAGTCGCGCCAGCTTCCCCGCCCCCCCCTCATTGTAGCGGCCCGGCGCGGCCCGACCACAATGCTTTTGGGTGTGGCAAATCTTTCGGGGAGCGAAACGCTGCCTGCCCTTTCCCCCGTGGTGACCGGAGAGCCATTCAGCGACGGTGGCAGCTTTTGCGCGTGCGCCAGCGGACGCTGGCGCACGCGAGCGACACCCGGAAAGGCCGACCCTCGCCAATGTTAAATTCGTGGCGAGAGTCGAGATTGGCGAGGGTCGATCCGGCGTCGGAGCTGATGCGTAAGATCCTACTGATAAAGGGTTTACGGCTGTCTTACGCAGAGCGTTTGCGCCAAAGCGGTTCGACCCTCGCCATATGTGGATTGGCGTGGCTCGGGTCGGACAGGCCCGGTCGTCATCCAAAGGGGTCGCTGGTGGCCAACGATTGACACGCGCGGCGTGGCGGACGACTCCCCCCCGGCGACCACCCCACGTTCCGAAACATTTGCCACACCCATGCTTTTGCCGCGGCCATGCCAGCCTTGCAACGCGCCGGTCGAAGTGCTAAAGTCGGGGGGTGCGGTCGTTCTGCGGCGGCACAAACCTCTGCGGTGTTCGTGAACAGGCGATGCTTTTGACGAACCGATGGAGTACCCGCTGGGAGCCAATAGAGCGTCCGGTGCTTGCATGCCCACCCAACTGGTAGTGGGATCCAAAATCCGGTGCTGAGGCGCCCCCAGGTTAATGCGGGTTCTCAAAAGCGCCGACACGGCACAGGCGGAGGTTTTTTCATGCGCTTTCGCCAGCCCCGCCGTTCGATTCCGGGCCGGCGCGAACTCTTTTCCGGCGGCTAGGCAAGCCAAAACTAGACCGCAAGTCCAAAATCGCAAGAATATCCGAAAGCATTTATCCTATTAGAGTTACGTTCATTTGACAGTTACGAAAGCATGAATAAAGTCTTATGCGTTGATGCAACGGGGAAAAAAGCGCAAGCGGGTGAAACGTCGTTGGCCATTGCCGTGTAATGGCTTCCGCGTTTCGGCGCGACTCCGGGAGGGCTGGGGCAATTATTACCGTTGACTTGGCCGCACAACTCGGTAAAGTTCTCCTTCATGACGCTCGCAGCTGCCACGCGAATCGGCATCGGACTCGGTAACTCGAAACGTCGGCACCACCCGGAAAGGCGTAGTCTAATGACGGACCAACGACGACTCGCGGGCGGACGACGACGGCCGACTGGCAGGCGGATTCTACTTGCGGGAGTCGCCGTTGTTTGGACCCGGTCGCACGCCGACGCGGTGGACCGGACCCTGACAACAGACGGTTTCTCCAGGGAGGCCGCCTGGTTCGTTTCCTGAATTCTCACACCGCCACACTCGATGACGTTAAGGATAACTTCATTCCGGGTACGCGGTGCGCGCCAAGACAGACGGCGGGCTTCGGCTTCCAACAGCACCCACCCGGGCCACGGACGGCCCGCGATAAGCGACCAAGGACTCGGTAGGGGTCGGGGGAACGGGTCGGCGACGGCTCGGACTCACAAGCGGTGCTGTTGGAATTCGCAGCTCGACCAACAACCCGGCGGCAAGGACTGCTCCGGGTTGGGACGCGGACCGGCACGGAAGCAGAAGGCCGCGTCGAACGGACCGGCCGCCCAAGGGATTGGGCGGCCGGTCTTTTTTTTCGATTCCCCGCTCACAACCCCTCGTGTCTTCTAAAATGATGAGGGATGAAGGAAGAGGGATGAAGGATGAGGGATGAAGGATGAGGGATGGTAACCGTTCACCGGCATCAACTTCTCCCCCCCTTACGAAGGGGGGGTAGGGGGGGGTTAAGAACGATTGCAGTACGCGGTCATCGCGCTATTTCCACCCCCCCTACCCCCCCTTTGTAAGGGGGGGAGTGATTTGAGGAGCCGTACGCCATGCCGCCACCCGCCGACAAGACCCGCGCCGTACTCGAAGACCTGCTGTCCCGGCGCATCCTCCTGTTCGACGGCGCGATGGGCACCATGATCTTCGCTCACAAGCCGACCGAGGAGACCTACCGCGGCACGCGCTTCCGCAACCATTCCAAGCTGCTGAAAAACTGCACCGAGATCATGGTGTTGACGCAGCCCAAGATCATCGAAGACATTCACCGGGCGTACCTCGAAGCCGGCGCCGACATCATCGAGACGGACACGTTTAACAGCCAGGCCATCTCGATGACCGAATTCGACCTGCAAGAACACGTCCTCGAACTGAACCGTGCCGCCGCCGAGCTGGCCCGCCGGGCTGCGGACGATTTCACGAAGAAGAACCCTGCCAAGCCGCGCTTCGTCGCCGGCAGCATCGGGCCGACGAACAAGACCTCCGGCTTCTCGCCCAAAGGGGTCGAGGATCCCGGCTATCGCGCCGTCACGTTCGACGAGGTGGTGGCCGCCTACACGGAACAGGTACACGGACTCCTCACCGGCGGCGTCGATTTGCTCGTGGTCGAAACCATCTTCGACCCGCTGAACGCGAAGGCCGCCCTGTTCGCCATCGACCAGTATTTCGAGAAGCACGGCGTCCGCGTGCCGGTGATGGTCTCGGTGACGATCTTCGACGGCGGCGTGACGATGACCGCCCAGACCATCGAGGCGTTCTGGACCTCGGTAGCGCCTTACGACCTCCTCAGCGTCGGCATCAACTGCGCGGTGGGCGTCGAAAAGATGCGCGGCTGGGTCGAGGAGCTGGCCGGGATCGCGCCACGCTACATGAGTTGCTACCCCAACGCCGGCATCCCCAACGCGATGGGCGAGTTCGACGACACGCCGGAACACATGGCGAAGGTGCTGGGTGAATTCGCCCGCGCCGGCTGGCTGAACTTCGTCGGCGGCTGTTGCGGTTCGACGCCGGCCCACATTGCCGCCATCGGCCGGGCCGTGCGCGACGTGCCGCCGCGGGTCCGGCCGACGGTGCCCGCGTGGTCCCGTTACAGCGGCACCGACCCGCTGGTCTTGCGCCCGGATACCAACTTTATCATGGTCGGCGAGCGCACGAACATCACCGGCTCACGCCGCTTTGCCCGACTCATCAAGGACGGCAACTTTGACGCGGCCCTCAAGGTGGCGAGCGAGCAGATCGAGAGCGGCGCCAACGTCATCGACGTGAACATGGACGAAGGCCTGATCGACGGCGAAAAGGCGATGACGCGCTTCCTGAACCTGGCCGCGATGGAGCCGAGCATTGCGCGCGTCCCGGTCATGGTGGACAGTTCGCGCTGGGGCATCATCGAAGCCGGCTTGAAGTGTTTGGCGGGCAAGTCGATCGTCAACTCGATCAGTTTGAAGGAAGGGGAGGAAAAGTTCCTCGACCAGGCGCGCCTGGTCAAGCGCTACGGCGCCGCCGCCGTGGTCATGGCGTTCGACGAGGAGGGCCAGGCCGTCACCGCCGACCGCAAGGTCGAAATCTGCACCCGCGCCTACCAGCTTTTGACCGAAAAAGTCGGCATGGCGCCGCAGGACATTATCTTCGACACGAACATCCTGACCGTCGGCACCGGCATGGATGAGCACAACAACTACGCTGTCGAGTTCTTCGAGGCGGTGCGCCGGCTCAAGCAAATGTTCCCGCTCAGCAAGACCTCCGGCGGCGTGAGCAACGTGTCGTTCTCGTTCCGCGGCCCGGCGTTTGAGGTAGTGCGCGAGGCCATGAACGCGGCGTTTCTCTACCACGCCATCCGCGCCGGCCTCGACATGGGCATCGTCAACGCCGGGCAATTGCAGGTGTACGAGGAGATTCCGAAAGACTTGCTGGAGCGCGTCGAAGACGTGCTGCTTAACCGCCGGGCGGACGCCACGGAGCGACTCGTCGATTTCGCCAAGACGCTCGACCGCAAGGAAAAAACGGTCGAGAAGGAGTCGGCCTGGCGCGACGCCTCGGTGCAGGAACGGCTCAAGCACGCCCTGATTAACGGCATCGTGGACTTCATCGACCCGGACGTGGAGGAGTGTCGCCACCTCTACGAACGGCCGTTGCAAATCATCGAAGGCCCGCTGATGGCCGGCATGGGCGTCGTCGGCGACCTGTTCGGCGCGGGCAAGATGTTCCTGCCCCAAGTGGTTAAAAGTGCCCGCGTCATGAAGAAGGCGGTCGCCTACCTGTTGCCGTTCATGGAGGCGGAGAAGGACAAGGTCGGCGGCACCCGGCAAGCCCGCGGCAAGGTGCTGATGGCCACGGTCAAGGGCGACGTCCACGACATTGGCAAGAACATCGTCGGCGTGGTGCTGGGCTGCAACGATTTCGAGGTAATCGACCTCGGCGTCATGGTGCCGTGCGAACGCATTCTCGAGGAGGCGAAAAAGCGCCAGGTGGACATGATCGGCCTGTCGGGCCTGATCACGCCGTCGCTGGACGAGATGGTCCACGTCGCGCGCGAGATGGCCCGCGAGGGCTTTGAAATGCCGTTGTTGATCGGCGGCGCGACGACGAGCACCAAGCACACGTCGGTCAAGATCGCCCCGGCTTACAAGGGCACCGTCATTCACGTCAAGGACGCGTCGCGCAGCGTCGGCGTCGTGGAAAAACTCGTTAGCCGCGAGAACCGCGGGCAGCTCGACCGCGACAACCGCGCCGCCCAGGAGAAAGAGCGCGAGGCGTTCTCCAAGCGCCGGCAGCGCAAGCTCGTCAGTTATGCCGAGGCGGTGCAGCGCCGCTTCGCGATCGACTGGCACAAGGACCAGATTCCGGTGCCGTCGTTCGTCGGCGCGCGGACGCTGACCGAGTTTCCGCTGGGCGAGATCGTGCCGTACATCGACTGGTCGCCGTTCTTCATGGCGTGGGAGTTGCCCGGCAAATACCCGCAACTCTTGAAAGACCCCAAGGTCGGCAAGGAGGCGACCAAGCTCCTCAACGACGCCCAGGCGTTGCTGCGCCGGATCGTCAACGAACGCCAATTAAAGGCAAACGCGGTCTACGGCTTCTACCCCGCCAACAGCGACGGCGACGACGTCGTGCTGTTCACCGACGCGAGCCGCACGCAGGAACGTTGCCGTTTCCCGATGTTGCGTCAGCAGTGGGAGCGCGAGGGCCAGACGGCGTTTCGCAGCCTGGCCGACTACATCGCCCCGCTGTCGAGCGGTCTACCCGACCACCTCGGCGCATTCGCGGCAAGCGCGGGCGCGGGCGTCGATGAGCTGGTCAAGCAGTTCGAGGCGGACCACGACGATTACAACGCAATCATGACGAAGGCGCTGGCCGACCGCCTGGCCGAAGCGTTTGCCGAGTTGCTGCACCAGCGTGCCCGCCGCGAGTGGGGCTACGGCAAAGGCGAAAAGTTGTCCCCCGAACAGTTGATCGCCGAGGAGTATCAAGGCATCCGTCCCGCGGCGGGCTACCCGTCGTGTCCGGACCACACGGAGAAGGCGACGCTGTGGCAGCTGCTCGACGTGGAGGCAGCGGCGGCCATTCAATTGACCGAGAGTTTTGCCATGATGCCCGCCGCCGCGGTGAGTGGGTTGTACTTCGCGCACTCCCAGGCGACGTATTTTGCCGTCGATCTGGTGACGAGGGACCAGGTGGAAAACTACAGCGCCCGCAAACACCTGCCACGCTCGGTGGTGGAACGCTGGCTGGCACCGAATCTGGGGTATGATGTCGAGTGAGGTATTGATCCCGATAAACCTTTCCGCTTTAACGAGGAGAGTCTATGAGAGCATTGATGCCTGTCATTTCGGAAGAAGTGGTGCATCAGCGCAAGCGGACAGGGGCCGACCGATACGACGAGATGTGGGAAGGAGTCCTGCACATGCCGCCGATGCCGAACCGGTTTCATCAGGACTTCAACTGGGCACTCGAAACCTATTTGCGGCAAGTCTGGTTGCCGACGCGCGCGGCGCGGGTGCATCACGAAGTGAATGTGGCGCCGGTTGACGGTTGGCCGAACAATTACCGTGTGCCCGATTTGGTCATCCTCTTACCCGAACGGTTCGCGATTGACCATAACGAATACTTTGAAGGCGCTCCGAATGTCGTAATTGAGATTCATAGTCCGGGGGACGAATCGTACGAGAAGCTGACGTTTTACGCCGACCTTGGCGTTCCCGAAGTGTGGATCATCGACCGGGACACCTGCGCGCCGGAACTTTATTCGTTGAAGCGTAAGCGCTACAAGAAAGCGACGCCTTCGGCGGACGGCTGGCTGCGGAGTGCCGAAACCGGGTTGGAATTGCGTCGAGGTGAAGGCAACCGCCTGGCAATCCGGTTGGAGGGCAACGACGCAACGCGCCAGGAATTGTCCGGGGAATAGGGGGCACGCCGACTTTCGATCGTCGTGGCGCTGGCGGCATCGCACCGCTACACGCTTGAATTCTGCAACCGCTCCTGCCACTCGTCCAGCAACCGGCCGATGTCGCGGAAGGCAAAATCTTCGTTCGCCAACTCGGTGCCCAGGTCGATCGCGCGGGCCAGGTCGCCGTTCAGGGCGTAGCCCTCGGCCAGTACGAACAGCAATTCTTTGCGCTTCCCCTGGTCGCCGGTCGTAATCGTCTGTAGCGCCTCTTCAAAGTTCCGCTGCGCTAGCCGCCAGTTGTTGCGCGCCTTGAAACAGTGGCCCAGGTAATAAACCACTTGCCAGCGCACGCGCGGGTCGCTGCGCGCGGCCTGCAACTCCTGGATCGCCTCGTCCACCAGGCCGGCACGCAACAGGCGGATGCCGATTTCCAGGTGATGGGCCAACTCGGCCGGGTGGCGGTCGGCCTTGAGGCGGTGATACTCCAACTCGCGCGTGTTGATCTCTTTGCGCAGGCGGATGCGCATTTGCCGCAACTTGTCGTCTTCGGGCTGTTCTTCGAGCTTCTTTTCCGTGACGGCCAGGTTCTTGCGGAACGGCTCGATCTCCAGGTCGGTCAGTTCCAGCCGTAACGCGAACGCATTGCCCGTCGGCCCTAGCCCTTCTTGCAGCACCTGGTGGGCGTTGTCAAACTCCTGGGCACGGCGGTAGAGCTTTGCCAAAATCAAGTAGCCGTCGAGGGCCGTCGGTTCGGCTTTAATGCGCTTGCGTAGCGGCGCGGCCTCGCGCGCCACACGGGACGCCGGCGCTTCCATATCCTGCTCGGCGTCCGGTGCGGATTCCTCCGGCCCCCCTTCGGACCGCGCGCCGGGGTTTGCCGGGCTCGGGCCGCCGTCGTTGAGCGCGCCTTCATATTTACCGCGCTGAATCGTGTCGTGGACGGCCAGGTCCTTGAGTTTCTTTTCGGCTTCCTCGTCCTTCGGTTTTGCCTTGCGGATTTGCAGCCACAGCGCCATCGCCTGGGTGAAGTTGCCGCGCTTCTCGAGCAGCATGGCCAGGGCGCGGTTCACCGTCACGTCATCGACCTTCTTGTGCCGGGCCTGTTCCAGACACCAAATCGCCATGTCGAGCATGCCCAGGGTGTCCATCGACTCCGCCATTGCCAGCTGCGTCGGTACTTCCCACGGGTTGCGGGTCAGGACGCGCTCGCCGAGTTCCAGCACTTTGCGATGATCCCTGGAACGGCGCGCGGCCTTGAGCCGGGCCTTGAGCGGCCAGGTGGTCAGCCAGGCGAGCCGGCTGCCGCGCAGGTTGTTTTTGTACTTGGCCCGCTGCGTGCGCCGCAGCGCCTGGCGGTAGATGAGGTTGCCGGGGTCCAGCTGGCAACACTTGATCAGCAGGTGAATGCCGTAGTCGTAGTTCTTGCGGGTGGCGATGACCTGGTTGGCGTGCTCGAACTGGCCGGCGGCGACGCGACGGTGTTCCGCACTGGGTGAGGACAATCCGGAATCGTTCGGGTTGGCCATGGCATGCTCTCGTTCGACCGCAAGCCGCGTTGCACCCGGCCGGCACGACGAGGCCCAACGGCTATCGTAGGGTACCACAGTGCCAGGACGGGTCAAGCGTTAAGCGGATGGCGTCGGTGACGGTCAACCCCTGAGCGGGTCGAACGGCGCGGTCAGCCGTAGCCGCAAGCGGCTCGCATGCTGGGTTCTGCGCGGGGTCAGGCAGCAAGCGCTCCGCTTGCGGCTACGACAGTGGGTCGAACGGCGCGGTCAGCTCCTGGAAGTGCGGTGCCAGGCTTTCGCGCATAAGATTGCGGGCACGGTGCAGCCGACTCTTGACCGCCGGTAAACTCAGATCGAGCATGTCGCCGATGGTCGCGTTCGGCAAGTTTTGCAGGTCCGCGAACACGAACACCTCGCGATAGCGGTCCGGCAAATCCGCAATGGCCTGCTCGATCAGTTGCCATTGTTCGCGGTTCAGCAGCGGCGCGTCCGGGGCGTCCGCGCCGTTTCGGGGCAAGTCGCCGTTGATTTCGTCGAGCGGCTGGTCGAAGCCGTATTCGCGGCGCACGGCCCGTTTGCGGCGGTGGGTCAGGGCGGTGTTGACGGTGACGCGGTGCAGCCAGGTCGGGAACGCGGCGTCGCCGCGGAACGTGGGCAGTTTGCGTACGACTTGCAGCAAAACGTCCTGCGTTACATCCTCTGCGTCGGTGTCGTTGCGCACCATCCGCCGGGCCATGTGAAAGACGCGGGTGGCGTAGTCATGGTAGACTTGCTCCGCCGTCGGCGGCGCAATCGATAGGTCGGGCTTCGGCGTCGGCTTGGTGCCGGCGTCGCTCAATGCGGTCGCATTCATCCTTCGTAAATCCCTGATACCCCCTCCAGCCGGGGGGGCTGCGTTTCCCTTATTCTTCTACTTCAGCATAGGGGACAATCGACCCGATCTGCAAGGCGAGTTTCGCCCAAAACCCACGTCGGCTGAGGCCTTTTTGACGGCACCGACGCGCGGCGTGCGGGGGCCGGGGGCAAGGAGTACACTCTATGGGTAGTCTGGCGTCGGGCAAGGGCTACAATGACAAAGAGGCCCGTCGTTGCGGCTATAGCCGGCTCGAACCGCTGATGCGCGACGAGTTGCTGGCACTGTTGCCGCCGTTGCCGGTCCCGCGGGCGGCGTACGGGTGAGATGGTTTCGACCCAATTGGCCGAGGTCCCATGGCAATCCTTCAAAACGGTTCGATACGATTGTTTCGCGTCGCGGGCATTGACGTGATGATTCACTGGTCGTGGATCATTGCCGCCGTCGTCGAGATGCAATTTCGCCGTCAGGTCTTCAAGTCGCCGTTGTGGAACGCGGCGGAGTTTTTATGTATATTCGGGATCGTTCTCCTGCACGAAATCGGCCATGTGACCTCCTGCCGGCAGGTGGGCGGGACCGCCGACCGCATCATTTTGTGGCCGTTGGGCGGCATCGCCATCCTGAACCCGCCGCCCCGACCCTGGCCGGTTTTCTGGAGCGTTGCGGGTGGCCCGTTGGTCAACCTCGCCCTCGTCCCCGCTACCGTTCTCCTCTGGGTTTTCTGCTCTTACCAGGGCTGGTTTCAAAGCCCCGACCTGGAAACCTTCGTCCCCCTCCTCTTCGTCATTAACCTCTTCTTGCTCGTCTTCAACCTGTTGCCGCTCTACCCCAATGACGGCGGCCAAATTTTGTACACGGTCCTCTGGGCCTTGTTCGGCCGCGGTCCCGGCCTGATGATGACGAGCCTTGTCGGGATGGTCGGGGGCGTCGCAGTCGGCATCCTTTGTCTACTCGTCGAGCAATGGTTCCTGGGAATCTTCGCGTTGATGCTGGTCCTGCGCTCCCTCGCGGCGTTCGGCCAGGCGCTGAAGCTGATGCGCGCGACGAGCGGCCCGCGGCACACCGAGGCGAGCTGCCCAGCCTGCCACGCGCACCCGCTGCAAGGCCAACACTGGATGTGTGACGAGTGCCTGTCCCGCTTCGACACGTTCGAGACGCTGGCCGAGTGCCCGCGCTGCTTCAAGCGCTTCGAGCAAACGTCCTGTCCGGAGTGCGGCACCAAAACCTCGATCATCGACTGGTTCCCGCGAAGTCTGAAAGCGCCGGCACCGGCGGAGATTCCGCCCAAAACGCCCTACCGTGCCACCGACGAGTGGGACCAGGAAATGCCGCAGGAGTATTATTGAAGCAAGGAGGAAGCGTCATGCAACCCCTGGTCGGCGTCATCATGGGTTCGCGGTCGGACTGGGAAACCCTGGTCCACACGGCCGACACGCTCGCGGCGCTCGACGTGCCGTTCGAGGTGCGCGTCGTCTCCGCGCACCGGACGCCGGACTTGCTTTTCGAGTACGCCGCCGCGGCCCAGGGTCGGGGTCTGGAAGTCATCATCGCGGGTGCGGGCGGCGCGGCCCACCTGCCTGGCATGGCCTCCGCGAAGACGACGCTGCCGGTGCTCGGCGTCCCGGTCGAGTCGAAGGCGCTGCACGGCGTCGATTCGCTGCTGTCGATCGTGCAGATGCCGGCGGGCGTTCCGGTCGGCACGCTGGCCATCGGTCGCGCCGGCGCGATCAACGCCGCCCTGCTGGCGACGGCCATCCTGGCGAACAAGTACCCGCGCTTCCGCGCGGCGCTGGAACGCTTCCGCCAGACCCAGACGCAAAAGGTCCTGGACCACCCCGACCCGCGGGAGACGACATGACGATGATCGGCGTGCTGGGCGGCGGCCAGCTGGGGCGGATGCTCGCGCTGGCCGGCTACCCGCTGGGCCTCCGCTTTCGTTTCCTCGACCCTGCCGCCGAGGCCCCGGCCGAACACCTTGCCGAACGTCTCATCCAGGATTTCCGCGACTCGCACCACCTCGACCGCTTCACCGCCGGGCTGGACGTAATTACTTACGAGTTCGAGAACGTGCCCGTTGAACTGGCGCGCAAGTTGGAACAAACCTTGCCCGTTTACCCGCCGCCCGCCGCCCTCGAAGCAAGCCAGGACCGCCTTTCCGAGAAAACGCTGTTCCAGCGCCTCGGCTTGCCGACGGCTCCGTTCGCCCCCGTCCAATCGCGCGACGAATTACATAGCGCACTCGACCATTTGGGCTTTCCCGCCATTTTGAAGACGCGCCGGTTTGGCTACGACGGCAAGGGGCAGCATGCGATCCAAGCGCCCGCGGACGCCGAGACCGCGTGGGGGGAACTGGCGGGGGTGCCGTTGCTGCTGGAGGGGTTTGTCCCATTCGAGCGGGAGTTGTCGCAGTTGGCGGTGCGGGGTCGGGACGGTGCCACGGCCTTTTACCCGCTGGTCGAGAACCACCACGAGGGCGGCATCCTGCGCCGGTCGCTCGCCCCCGCGCCGGGGACCAATGGTACGCTGCAAAACCTGGCTTGCGAATACGGCACGCGTGTCTTGCAAGCCCTGAATTACGTCGGCGTCCTGGCCATCGAGTTCTTTTGCCGTGGCGGCGAACTGATCGCGAACGAAATGGCGCCGCGCGTCCACAACTCGGGCCACTGGACGATCGAGGGCGCTCAAACGAGTCAATTCGAGAACCACCTCCGCGCCGTCCTCGGTTGGCCGCTCGGTTCAACGGCACTCGTGCAGCCGTGCGCGATGTTCAATCTGATCGGCCAGCTGCCCGATTGCCAGGCACTTTTGTCGTTGCCGGACGTTCACGTCCACCTCTACGGTAAGACCCCCCGTCCGGGTCGAAAGCTCGGCCACGTCACAGTCCGCGCCGCCAATCAGCGACAGTTGCGGGAGAAGCTTCAGCGCGTGTCGGGTGTCGGAAGACGGGAACTTAAATAGCTATTAGCTGTCAGCTATTAGCTCTTAGCCAATTCCGGCACCCGATCTGCCTCCAGCGATTTGCGACCGCCCCAGGTGCGAGCTATGATTATTTGCAGACTCCGACTCGTGGTAAACGTTGAGACGCACGCATGTCAGTCCGGATTGAAGCAAATGCCGAGCCTCTCCCCGGTTACACGCTCATCGAGCGCCTCGGCGGCGGCGGCTTTGGCGTCGTCTGGAAGGCGCGCGCGCCGGGCGGCTTGCTCAAGGCGATCAAGTTCGTTTCCGGCGACCTCAACGGCCTGGGCGACACTGGCGGCCAACGCGCCGAGCAAGAACTAAAAGCGCTCAAACGCGTCATCGACGTTCGCCATCCTTACATTCTGTCTCTGGAACGCATCGAGGAGGACGAGGACGGTCAGCTCATCATCGTGATGGAACTGGCCGAGCGCAACCTCGCCGACCGCTTCAAGGAATGCAGCCACCAGGGTCTGCCCGGCATCCCGCGCGACGAGTTGTTGCGCTTCATGGAGGAAACCGCCGAGGCGCTGGACCTGATGAACACCACCTACCAGCTCCAGCACCTCGACATCAAGCCGCAGAACCTTTTCATAATGTTCAACCACGTCAAGGTGGCGGACTTCGGCCTGGTCAAGTACCTCGAAGGGGCACAGGCGTCAGTAACGGGCGGCGTCACGCCGGTCTACGCCGCGCCGGAAACGTTCGACGGCGTGGTCACGCGGTTTTCCGATCAATACAGCCTCGCGATTGTGTACCAGGAGTTGCTCACCGGCAAGCGGCCGTTCGCAGGCACCAGCATCCGGCAATTGATCGTCCAGCACTTGCAAGGCATACCGGACGTCAGCCCGTTGCCGTTGACCGACCAGCCGATCATCCAACGAGCGCTGGCAAAGGTGCCGGACGAACGTTTCCCGTCTTGCACGGACATGGTGCGGCTGCTCCGGGAAAATTCGTCGCCGGCCGGCAGTGTGGCCCCCGGCCCGCCGGTTTTGCCGCCCGCGCCGGGATTTCCCAAGCCCGAAACCTACCACCGCTCCGCGTTGGACGAAACGCCCTCGGCACTCCTGGAAACCGGCTCGATGCGGGGCGGCAGTTGGCTGCGCGGCGACCGGGCAGTAACCAACACGCCCCCACCCGCCGGTGCCGCGGTCCTCTCCCTGCCCCTGGACACGCCGATCGCGGTGGAACTCAGCGGCGACGGCGTGTTATTGCCCGCGCTGGTTGTTGGCGTGGGGCAAGTCGGCCTGTCGGTTTTGCAGGCCTTTCGCGGGCAGCTGACCGAGCGGTTCGGTTCGCCGGCACGCCTGCCCATCGTTCGCTTCTTGCAGCTTGACACCGATCCGGACGTGGTGCGGTCGGCCACGCGCGGCGGCAGTGCGACGGCCCTGTCCGCGACCGAGGTCGTGCTTGCCGAGTTGAACCGCCCGAGCCATTACCTCCGGCCGCGCGACGGCCAGCCGGCGTTGAACAACTGGATGAACCCGCGGATGCTGTACCGCATCCCACGCTCGCAGGCGACCACCGGCATCCGCGCCCTCGGACGGCTGGCGTTCTGCGACAACTATCGGACCATCGCCCGCCGGCTTCAGGCCGAGTTGAAGGCGTGTTCGGACCTCGGTGCCTTGAAAAAGGCCGCACGCGAGACCGGGCTGGGGCTCCGGACCACGCGTCCCCGCGTCTACGTCGTCGCCAACCTGGCGGGCGGCACCGGCGGCGGCATGTTCATCGACCTGGCCTACACGCTCCGCGCCCAGCTCAAGCGCCTGGGCCACGAGCGCCCGGAAGTCGTCGGCCTTTTCTTCCTGCCGCCGGTGGACGGCACGCGGACGCGGACGATGGCCCTGGGCAACACCTACGCCGCCCTGACCGAATTGCGGCACTTCGGCACGCCGGGCGTCACCTTCCGCGCCCAATATCACGACAACGAACCGATGCTCGAAGACGCGGCCGCCCCGTTCGATCGCTGCGTCTTGCTGCCCCTGCCGGAAGAAAGCGACGAGCCGGCGGTGCGCGAATTGACCGACCTTGCCAGCCAGGCCCTCTATCGCGACCTGTGCTCGCCGCTGGGCCGCCGACTGGACGAGGTGCGGGCGTCGTTGTCCGGCCCGTGCGGCAGCGACGCGCCGCAGCGCTACCAGACTTTCGGCCTGTACCAGCTGGTCTGGCCGCGGCGGACGCTGTTGCAGCAAGCCGGGCGGCACATCTGCTTGCACCTCGTGCAGCGCTGGCTGTCCAAGGACAGTAAGCCGATCCGCGATCGGGTTCAGGACTGGGTGCAGGAGCGCTGGCAACGAGAAGAGTTGGCCGCGGACCACTTTATCACGCGCGTGCGCCAGGCCGCGGAAGGGTCGCTGCGCCGGCCGACCGAAAACGCCTTCCTCGACATCCTGACGCCGTTGATCCGTAAATGCACGCCGCCGCCGGAGACCAACCCGCGCAAGAAATCGCCGCCGCCGCCGGAACTCACCCAGGACGAAGTCCGCGACGTGCTCGATCAATTGCTCGCCCTGGTCGGCAAGCCGGAGGACGACCATACGTCGGACCAGCCGGCGACACTCGTGAAGGTGCTGCGCGACGCCGGGACGGAGTTGGGCACGGAGTGGGAGCGGAAGCTGGCCGCCGTGCCGGTGCTGCTGATCGAAGAGCCGGCGTACCGCCTCGCCGGGGCCGAGGAGGCGATCCGCCAGATCACGGCCACCATCGAACAGGTTCTGCAACACCACGAACCGTTGGCCAAGGAGTTGACCACCCACGCGACCGAGGCGTACGACCGCCTTCAGGCCTACCTCGCGCCCAAGGCCGGAACCCGCCGGCCCGCGCTGTCGGCCCTGGACCTTCTGGAATTGCTGCGCTCCTATCCGAAATGGCGGTTTCAGAGCGTGGTTTTGCAACAGCTGGCAAACGCGTTCCTGCGGTTGCGCGGCCACCTGTCGGACGACTTGCGCGAGGTCAACTTTTGTCGGGTGCGTCTTGCCGAGTTGCAGCGCTTGTTTGAAGCGCCCCCGGAGGCCGTGGCGGCTTCCGAGAACGCGGCGCTGCCCAAGGCCGGGCGCTGCCTGTTCCCCAGCGGCTGCACAAACTTGAACGAAGCCCTGGAGCAATACCTGGCCTGCCTAACGCCCGAATCGTACCAGGAGGCGGACGCCCTTATCGAGGAGGCGATCAAGCGCGAATACAGCGCGCTGGTCCACATTTGCCTGACGCCGGCCAACATCCTCAAGAAAGTGGAAACGCTGATGCTGGAGACGGCGGAGGCGTACGCCGGGGAGAAGTTGGCCGAGGTCGAAGTGACGGACATGTACGTGAGTCAATTTGCCGACGACGCCGAGGTGGCGGACGACCTGGCGACGTGTTTCGAGGAAGCCGTGCCGCTGTTCACTCCGGCCGGCACGGACCCGGCGAAGGAAATTCACATCCTGGCCGCGCCGCCGGGGCTGGCGACGGACCAGTTGCGCGGCCTCTTGGCCGAAGCGCTGCCGACGGTTGACATCCACGCCGCCGACAGCGTGGAGGACATCGTCATGTACCGGGAGTACCCGCGAATTGCCTTGACCGACCTCGAACAATTCGGTCCGGCGGCGCAGGACGCCTACCGAGTGATGAGTGCCACGGAGAATTTTACGCCGCACACGCGCATTGACGTGCAATTTGGGTGATACGCGGCGCGGGCCAATTTGACACAAGACCGAAGCGTAAGTTTAGATGATCTCAATTCGGTGGGCCGTGATCCATATGTCGTGTTGCTCGAAGCGCGACTTCATGATCTCTTTAAGGCCACGCAGGGCTTGCCAATTTTCAGGCGTGTCCTCGACGTCAAGACGCACCCGAAGGAGTTGATCGTGGTATTTGGTGCCTTGATAAACCCATCGTCCGCGGACCACGACCGTATCCGTGCTGCTAGATGTCCATTTCGTAAGTTGACCGCCAGTCGGTCGTAGCCGCAAGCGGCTCGCTTGCTGGCTTCTGCGCGGGTTCAGCCAGCAAGCGAGCCGCTGGCGGCTACGACAGCGGGTTCAGCCAGCAAGCGCGCCGCTGGCGGCTACGACAGTTCGCCCTCTCCAATGGCAGCGAACTTACGAAATGGACATCTTCGGACGACAGCCACAATAAACAAACAAGTCGTGTGAAGTTAAACGTGGAACTCGTTTCGGGGTGAGACGGATGGCAGGCAAGGCAACCGCGAAACAACCCGTTGTGATGAAGGCAACCCGGCAACCGCAGGGCAATCGCAAGGGGCAAGCCGCCAACGGAACGACCGGACACTCCGTCGTCGTACCCATTTCTACCCTCGCGCCGGAACCCTTCCGGTTGAAACGAGACAGTAACCGTTCACCGCGTTGTTGAAAACCAGCCAACCGTAGACATGGCGCGCTATCCTTTCCGCGACGATCCATTCGTTTCTCGTAGCTTGAGAGCAAAGGAAACGAACTTTACTTCCGCAAGTGCTTATCGGGTATTCTCTTGGGGAAGTTCGTTTCCCCACCCCCTGACACACCCCCCCTGGATCCTCTCCTGCCGTTGATGTCCAATCATGTCCACTGCCCGCACCCGGTGAACGGTTACACGAGACATTCCCGTCCTCCTGCGGTTCAACGGGGAGGACTTTATCGCCTCCTTTCTAAGTAGGTGTGCAGAAAGAATTACCCAGCTTTCCGCTTCTTGGGGTGGAGGTCATCATGGTTAAACACAAACCCCA
>JBBRLG010000052.1:0-20687 GCA_038231495.1 Gemmatales bacterium
ATTGCTACGCGACCGGAGCCAAGGTGAGTGCCGACGAACTGGCGTGCGTGCAGATCACCAAAGCCGACTTCCACGGCGATTGGAACTATACCATTGAGCCAAACTGACATTTGCTCAAGTTATATTTTCGGGCGTCCTAAGGCGCGATTTCTCGCCCGTGGTAAGCTCGGCCTGGTCGATCTGCCGGAGGCGGTTGCCCAACAGCTTCACTACGTCACCTGTGCCCATCGGTGCGGCGTCGTCGGCTTCCAGTTCGCCGTGCAGCGTGTCGGCGTCTGCCAACCCGCGGGAGGCGTGTTCTAACAAGGCGATGGAGGCCCGCACCCGATCGCTTTCCTTCGCGCCGTTCTTCGCAACTGCCACCAGCGTATCGACGGCCTGCCCGGTTGCGGCCTGGATGCGACCGACGGCGCACTCGACCAATTGGCGGCGCGCCCGGCGGTAGGCCGTGCGGAAGTCAGGAAGGTTAAGCCAACGGTACAACGTGGCTTCACTCACACCAGCCTTCGCCGCGGCCGCGGTGTGCGTCGATTCGGTCAGTAGGGCGGCAATCAGCGCCTCTTCCTTCCGAGTCAGCTGTTGTCCGTGGCCTTTCATCTGCTCTCACCTGCTCTCATTTGCGGTAGTTCGGACTTGTGCCTGAAAACAGCGGGAGGGCCGACTTGCTTAAAGGGCTTTCTTTTCGCTGTCCACCACTACGCACGTTCCGGCGACATTCGTTTGCTTCCGGGCAATGTTCACTTGCAGCACGGGCAGGGCCAGCTTTCGCACCAGGGCGAGTGTCCTGATCGCGGCAAGGTAACGCTTGTGGGCGCGGTCCTGTCGCCGCTGGTAATACTCGCCTTGGGCAAAAGTGCAGTCCGATTGGTTCTGCGCATAGCGCACGTCCGCGTCCTGAACTTGCAGCCAACAGGCGACGACGCGCTCGACCAAAAGGCGTTCAACCGGCGTCGGGTTCGTGCCTGCGATTTCCGCCCGCAACAACGCCTGTTTGCGGGTGAGCGCTTCCTTGAACGCCAGGTCTTTGCCGCCCGCGGCCCGGATGAGGGCGTGTTCGGCCTGAATAGCAAGGTTGCCGCCGAACGCATCCACAACTTGCGGGTTCTTCAACAGTTCCCGCAACACCGGCAACGTCGATTCATCGCCGTTGCCTGCTCGTTTCAACAACTTCCGAAGGTCATCGGGTTCGGTAGGAATTACTACCTCAGTCGATTTTGTCGTGTTGGACACGGCTCTTTCTCCATGCGCCCCGGTGATGTTGCCGAAAGCCGGCGGCAACCAGGGCGGCGCGGGCCGCCAGTTCGTTCAGTTCGTCGAGCGGCGCGTCGAGGGCGTCGAGTTCCGCCCGCCTTGCCCGTTGCGCGACGCGCTCGGCTTCGCGGGCCTGCCGCGCGCTTGCGTCGAGGTCCGCCAACCGCTCAGCCGACCGGCCGGTGCCAATGTACTGCCGGACGACCCGACCGTTGACCTTTTTCAAGCGCGTGTAGTAGCGCCCCTTGTCCCATCCCATTTCTGTTACCTCCAAGCGTTTGCCCCGCTTACCTGCCGTCGCCCAGACCTGCCGCCGGCACCTTTACTGATTGCACCATTGCGACAATGCCGGCGCGCACCACTTCCGGCAGGGTGTCCCACCGTTCGGCCAACAACGCCAGTTCGGGTGATCTTTGCTCCAAAAGCGCCAAGCAGAACGCCAAGCGCTCACCATCGTTTTCCGAAGTGCCTTTGATTGCAAGAGGTTGCGGCGACGGGGGCGCGGATTGCAAATCCGCCATCCCCGGTTCGATCCCGGGAGGGGCCTCTTGCCACCTCTGTAATGCTTCTGCCGGCAAGCATTTTAGCACTCATTGTCTCCAATACTCGTCTCTTGATAACGCCCGCATTTTGGCACACTAGAAGGTGGCGCGCTGACGCGCGTTTCCTACCACCCTCAACGATGCGGAGATCGTCAGGAACGCGAACCATACGCGATCGGTGAGGTTGTTAAGCTCCAAGTTGAGGTTCGCGCCTACCAAAGCAAAAATGGTCCTCGTTACAGCTTGACCCTCCCTGGTTCGGTTGCAGGCGAGTTCTGAGCGTAAGGGTGTAGGCCAGGTTGGCGTGGGTCGACATTGGCGAGGGTCGATTCTGGGCATGGTTCAAACTCGGGTGGCAAAGGAAGCAACCGTCGTTCAAGGACGTGGCGCTAGGGCGCCATGCGGAACGAATGCTTTAAGTCTTTGCCCGGCCAGAAGTTCCACCTTGGGAAATTCGTTCGGAGGGGTGTGTGGGTGGGCGAATGAAACGAATTCCACCTGTTGCCTCGTGCTTGCGGCTTTTGATCCATGCCCGATTCTGGCCTGTCATGGATTCGTAAGTGTCAATAGGCAAAGGGGTTGCGTTAATCACTTACAAAGGGTGTACCTCAGCTTTGGGGGCACCCTCGCCAAATGTAATTGGCGTGGCTTACATGGATAAGCATCCATCGGCAGAGCCGCACTCGGCACAATATCCTTGCGGGACTCCGTATTTGCATCTTTTTTCAGCGAATTCCGGTTCCGTCCGGGCACTCCGTCTGCTAACCTACAGGTACTGCTGACAGGAACGCCCGCGCCCGCGGGTCGTCCCTCCCACCCCCGGATACCCCCGTATCCGCCCGCCGACCGCGGTTTGGACGATCGTTCAGGACACCAGGCGACCCCCATGAAACGATCCCTGTGCGCTGGCGCTGCCTTCGCCGTTGTTGCCGCCTTCGCCGGCCACGCCGCCGCCGCGGACTTTACCGCCGCCGACCTCGAATTCTTCGAGAAAAAAGTGCGGCCCGTGCTGGACACGCACTGCTACTCCTGCCACGCCAAGGGCAAAAGCAACGGCGGCCTGAGCCTGGCTTCCCGCGCCGCAATGCTCAAGGGCGGCGCCTCGACCCAGCCCGCCGTCGTCCCCGGCGACCCGGACAATAGTCCGCTCATCGAGGCGGTGAAATACCACGACGTCGTCAAGATGCCCAAGAAGTACAAGCTCAAGGACGAGGAGATCGCCGACCTCGTCGCCTGGGTCAAGCGCGGCGCGCCGTGGCCCGCGACGCCGGTCAGTGCCGCCGACGCCGCCATCCGTACCGGCGGCGAAACGATTAGCCCCGCCGAGCGGGCGTTTTGGTCTTTCCAGCCAGTCAAAAACCCGCCGCCGCCCGCCGTCAAGGACGGCAACTGGTGCAAACAGCCGCTCGATCATTTCGTGCTCGCGAAGCTTGAAGCGAAGGGGTTGCGGCCCGTCGCAACCGCCGACAAGCGCGTGCTCATTCGCCGGGCGACGTTCGACTTGATCGGCCTGCCGCCGACGCCGGACGAGGTACACGCTTTCCTTGCCGACCCTTCACCCGACGCCTTTGCCAAGGTTGTGGACCGTCTGCTCGCGTCGCCCCATTACGGCGAACGCTGGGCGCGACACTGGCTCGATGTGGCCCGGTACGGCGAGGACCAGGCGCATACGTTCCAGGCCCGCGTTTATCCCAACGGCTACCGCTACCGCGATTGGGTCATCCAGGCGTTCCAGGACGACCTGCCTTACGACCGTTTCGTGACGGAGCAGATCGCCGGCGACCTGCTCGTCAAGAACGGCGACGCGGAAAAGCACTTGCCGGCGCTGGGCTTCTTCGCGCTGGGGCCGCACTATTACATGGACGCGGGCGAGGCCAAGGCGGCGGAGGCGGCGGAACTGGACGACCACGTGGACGTGCTCGGCCGCGGCTTCCTCGGTCTGACCGTCGCGTGTGCCCGCTGCCACGATCACAAATTCGACCCGATCACGACCAAGGACTACTACGCACTGGCCGGCGTCTTCAAGAGCAGCAAGTACGTCGAAGCGCCGATGGGCACGCCGGAGGAGATCGAGAAGTTCAACCAGGCCCAGGCGAAGATCAAGGCCCAGGAGGACAAGGTTAAGGCGTTCCTCGACGCCGAGGGCGCGAAGCTGGCCGAGGCACAAGCCGGCGAGACGGCGAAGTACATCATCGCGGTGTGGAAGTTTCAGAACCAAGGCAACACCAAGACGCTGCTTTCCACAGCTGATTTCGCCAAGAGCGAGAAGGTGAACGCCGCCGTACTGGACCGCTGGCTGAAATACGCCATTGAAAAGTTCATCGCCGGCAAACCGTTTCTAGGCCCCTGGCCCAAGACGCTAAGCGCGGAAACGGACAACGACGTACTCGCCAAGGTGACGAAGGCCGCCGAAGCGTATCAGGCGGAATTGCTGGCCGTGCTGAAAGAGCGCGACGAACTGGCGAAGGAGAAGAAGCCGCTGGACAAGGCCAAGGCCGACTTGTTGCAAGACCTCTTCTCGGCGCAAGGTGTCTTCGGCACCGACGCGAAGAAGGTAGAGGCCAAGCTGCCGGAAGACGCGAAAAAGACGCTGACCAGCTTGCGCACCGAACTGGAACAGGTCAAGAAGGCCAACCCCGCCAAGCTGCCGATCGTTCACACGCTGGCCGACGGCCAGGGCGAGAACATGCACGTCTACCTCCGCGGCAACCCCAAGACGGAAGGCGACGTCGTCGAACGTCGCTTCCCGCGCATCCTGTCAGCCGACGACGCCAGGCCGTTCACGCAGGGCAGCGGCCGCTTGGAATTGGCCAACGCCATTGCCAGCCCGAAGAACCCTCTGACGGCGCGTGTCATGGTCAACCGCATTTGGCAGCGGCACTTCGGCGTCGGCATCGTGCCCACGCCCAGCAACTTCGGCAAACTCGGCCAGCAGCCCACGCACCCGGAACTGCTCGACCACCTGGCAACGCACTTCGTCGCGGAGGGCTGGTCTGTCAAGAAGTTGCACCGCGAAATTATGCTGTCGGCGACGTACCAGCTGAGCAGCGCGACCGACGACGCCGACCGCAAGGCCGACCCGGAGAATCAACTGTACTGGCGCATGAACCGCCGCCGGCTGGACGTGGAGGCGTGGCGCGACGCCCTGTTGTCGGCGTCCGGCAACCTCGACCCGGCGGTCGGCGGTCCCTCGGCGGACCTGAACGCGACGAGTAACCACCGCCGCACGCTCTACGGCGCGGTGAGTCGGCACAACCTCAACGGCCTGCTGCGGCTGTTCGACTTCCCCGACCCGAACCTCACCGCCGAGAAGCGGCCGGTGACGATCGTGCCGTTGCAACAGTTGTTCGTCCTCAACAGCGAATTCATGACCGAGCAGGCCCGCGGCCTGGTAAAGCAGTTAGCCAGTGAGAAGGACGACGCGACGAAGATACAGAAGGCGTTCGTCCGCCTGTACGGCCGGCCGGCGACCGAACGCGAAGTGAAGCTGGGCCTGGATTTCCTGACCGTGCCGGAACCGACCTTGCCGTCCACCGAGCCGAAGCCCAAGCTGAGCCGCTGGGAACAATACGCCCAGGTGTTGCTGGGGACGAATGAGTTTACGTTTGTGGACTAGATTTAGAGTCTCGAACTTTTTGGCGAGCCGGGAGCGTAAGCGACCGGAGTGAGTTTCGGAGATAGACTCCAGTCGCTTACGCTCCCGGCTCGCCATTCGGTTAGGGTTTCTAAACGAAACGGAGCCGCCACCATGTTGTTCGGACCGCAGCACCAGATGAACCGCCGGCAAATGCTCTGCAAGATCGGCGGCGGTTTCGGCGCCCTGGGCCTGGCCACCATGCTCGCCGGCGACGGCCTCTTAACCCCCACCGCAAAAGGGGCCGACGCCCCACCCTCCCCCGGTGCCGACAACCCGCTCGCGCCGAAGCCGACGCACTTCAAGGCGCGGGCCAAGCGCGTCATCTTCCTGTTCATGAACGGCGGTCCCTCGCAGGTCGATACCTTCGACCCCAAACCGTCGCTCGAAAAGTATAAGGGCCAGCGTCCTGACCTCATCTCCAAGGGCACCGACCGCGCCAAGGGCGGCGGTTTGATGCCGTCGCCTTTCACGTTTGCCAAGTACGGCCAGAGCGGCATCGAGGTCAGCGAACTGTTCCCGAACATCGCCCGGCGCATCGACGACATTTGCGTGATTCGGTCGATGAACACGAACACGCCCAACCACGAGCCGTCGTTTTTGATGATGAACAGCGGCGAGACGCAGCCGACGCGGCCCAGCCTCGGCTCGTGGCTGACCTACGGCCTGGGTTCGGAAAACCAAAACCTGCCCGGCTACGTCGTCCTGTGCCCCGGCACGCCGACCGTCGGCCCGCAACTGTGGAGCAACAGCTTCCTGCCCGGCGTCTACCAGGGCACGCACATCAACAACTCGACGCTGGACCCCAAGAAGATCATCCAGCACATCAACAACCAGAACTTGCCGCGCACCGTCCAACGGCAGCAACTCGATCTGTTGCAGCAGATGAACGAAGCCCACCTGAAAGAGCGTGGCGGCGACGACCAACTCGAAGCGCGCATCGCCTCGCTGGAGATTGCGTTCCGGATGCAGTTCGAGGCACAAGAGGTGTTCGACCTGGGCCGCGAGACGGCGGCGACGCGCAAGGCGTACGGCGAAGGCCCGTTTGCCAACGCCTGCCTGATGGCGCGCCGGCTGGCAGAGCGCGGCGTGCGCATGACGCAGATATACTACGGCGGCGGCCAACCGTGGGACGACCACGGCGACATCCTGAACCACAAGAACCACGCCAAGGCGTCGGACCAGGCGATCGCCGCACTGCTGACGGATTTGAAGCAGACGGGTTTGCTGGACGAGACGCTGGTGGTCTGGGGCGGCGAGTTCGGACGGACGCCGATGTCGGAAGGGCAAAAGGGCCGCGACCACAACAGCAAGGGGTTTTCGATGTTCCTGGCCGGTGGCGGCATCAAGGGTGGCCAGGCGTACGGCGCGACCGACGAATTCGGCTTCGCCGCGGTGGACAAGCCGGTCCACGTGCATGATTTGCACGCGACGATCCTGCATTGCCTGGGCATGGACCACGAGCGGCTGACGTTCCGCTACAGCGGCCGCGACTTCCGCCTGACCGACGTGAGCGGCACCGTGGTGAAAGACATCCTGGCGTAGAGGTCAAAACGGCTCCTGTCAAAGGATAAAAGTCGCTCTGCGGTAGGTTAGGATTCCCCTGTCGTTTTTTGTCGCGCAGGTTTCGATACGACAGTACCTATAAACCGCGCACGCCAGTATTTCGGGTCCCTCCGAATCTCGTCCATAAAGCGACAAGCCATGTCTCTGGGGACCGTCTTGTCCTGTTCCCAGGATTGAACCGTTCGCACGGATACGCCAAGGAACTTCGCAAATACCGCCTGACTAGCTCCGAGAATTGCGCGCGTTTTTCTGACCAACTCTCCGTCATAGGCAGTTGGATCGAGGTCCAGCATAACCCGCTTGCAAGTGTAGCGTTCGGAGATCGCTTCACCGCGCTCCAGGGTTTCGGTCAATTCCGTCAGCCCCTGGATAATGCTCTCACCAAAAGAGGTGGACATAGCAGTCTCCTTTGTGTCAGTGGCAATTCGTTCTGCTTCAAAGTTTCACCTTAGAGCCTATCCGGTTAACCCTATACCGGTGGAAAAACGTCCAGTTTCCTGCCAATTTGACAGCCAGCACACGGTTAACCGGATAGGCTCAACGACCCGCCGCCGACGAAAGCTTCGTCCGCGCACACTTCAACGGACAGGCCGTTGACACCACGCGGCTGCTCGGCCAGGGCGTCCGCACGGCGGTGCAACTCGTCCAAGGGCGTGCCGAGCATCCGGAGCACACGGGTACTTCGCGTAACGCGCGCTCCTCGTTCAGGTACAGCCGCAGCGTCGTTTCCAGGGCGGCCAATGTCATCTTATCCAGGCGGAAGGCGCGCATCAGCGGGTCCTTCTCGATCCGGCCAATCCACTCCTTCTTGCCGGCGATGATGCCGGCCTGGGGGCCGCCGAGCAGCTTGTCGCCGCTGAACAGCACCAGGTCCGCCCCGTCGGCGATGCTCGTCCGCGCCACCGGCTCGCCCGTGAAGCCGAACCGCGCGAAGTCCACCAGGGCACCGCTGCCGATGTCGTCGATCACCGGCAAGACCGAGTAAGCGACAATTCCGCTTCTTCAACCGGGCTTCGCCCAGTTGCTCACGTTTTCAATCTCCGCGCGCATGCCGATGAAGCGGACGAAGTCGCGCCGCACCTGGTCGGCGTAGCCCAGCGCGAACGCCAACACGCGCTGACAGAACGCGCCGGGGTCGGCGAACTCCGCGAGCGGGTTGGCCGGTCCGACGGCCCGCTGGGCGGAACGGCCGTGGACGCGCGCCAGGATGGCGGCCTGGGCACGCGCCACCTCTTGCAACAACTCGGGCGCCTCCAGCGTGGGGGCATCGACGCGCGCGTCGCCGGGGCCGATCTCGCGTGCCTGGAACGACATTTTGTCGTCGAGCGCGTAGCCCAGGTGCGGACTCGACGCCGCCTGCGACAGCCGTTGCATGGCGACGACGCGCTCGGCACGCTTGACGAACGCTTCCGGCTCCGTGGCGCGCTTCCGATAAAGGTCGAATGCCGACGGCCGGGCTTCCTTGAACTCCAGCAAGACGTTGCGGGCCTCGGGGGTGCCTTTGCCGGTGATGAGGACGGCATAGCGGTAGCGGCCCATGCTGCCGACGCCGGACACGCGGCCGCACACATCCTCGACGTTGTAATAATCCTTCACGTTCACCGGGTTCGTGAGCCGCTTGTGGTAGTCGGCAACAAGTCGTTCGGCCTGTGTGCGCTCGGCGGCGCTGAGGTTGAAGTAGTGCGTCGAGCGCAGGACGTGTCGGCGACCGTCTTTCAATTCGGTCAACCGGGACACGAACTGGGACCGCTTGGCCGCGGCGCTGGCGGCGAGCAGTGCGGCCACGGGCGTGTACGGGCCGGGGTTGGCGTCGGTCAGGTCGTAGTTGAGGTCGCGGCTCTTCTTCAACGCCGGGATCACGGTCTCGGTATAAGTGGTCAGCGCCGCGAGGCAGGCCTGCACGGCCAGTGGCAGCGGGTCGTTGCGGTCCTGGGACGCCAGCAACAGACTCGTCGCCAGCCGGCAAATGTCGAGGTCGAAGCGCCCCTGGGTGGTCTCGTCGAAATCGTTGACGTCGTAATGAAACAGGCCGTCGGCGGCCTTGTAGGTGCCATAGTTTTCGCCGTGAATGTCGCCCACGACGTCGAGTTCGGCGCCGTCGCCGTTGAACAGGCCTGGCGGGACGTTTTGCCGGTCGATCACGTCGCGCGCGTACAGGTGAAAGGTGCCGCGGAAGAACGCAAACGGGCTGTCGGCCATGCGTGCCACCTTGAGCCGCAACAGCTCCGGGTTGCGCAGCGCGAACGGGCGGTTGTAGGTCATGAACTCTTCGATCGGGTCGCGCATGGAGACACACCTTCGGGTTCGCGGGGGAAACGTCGTTAGGCATAGCGTCGTGGATGACGGGTCTGGTGTCAATCGAATGATTGGCGTTCAGCAGCGCAACACGATGCGCGTCACTTCCGGTTTACACAAATACCGCAACGGGTGTTCGCCACTAAGGCCGCGGCCGACGTACAGGAACGTCGGCTTCTCGTCGAACGCGCCGCAGTCATAGCGCCGGCCATACTTGCTCGGCACCAACATCGAGCCGAAAAGGGGGAAGCGAATCTGGCCGCCGTGGACGTGGCCCGACAGCATCAGGTCGATGTTGCCGCGCCGCGCCCAGGCGATGTTGTCCGGCGTATGGCTCAGGCACAGGCGGAACGGCTCGGCGGGGCACCCGGTCAAATCGACCTGCGGTGTGTTCCACGGGTATTCGTTGCCGACCACCACCAGCGGCCGGCCGCGCACGTCAATTTGCTTCCAGGTGTTGGCGAGGACGTTCATTTTCAACCGACCCAGGCGGCGGCGGATGTACGCGGGGTCGTGCCAGAAGTCGTGGTTGCCCAAAATGGCGAACGCGGCAATATTCCAGCGCAGCCGGCCCAGAAGCGGCACGATCCAGCGTGCGTGCTTTTCCGTGTCGGCCAGGTCGCCCGTCACCGCGACGAGGTCCGGCACCGGATCGAGGCAACGGTCCAGCACCGCCCGGAAAAACGCCTTGTCCGGCGAGCCGCACAGGTGGATGTCGGTCAGGTGCAGGATGGTCAAGCCGTCCCACTCCGGCGGCACTCGCGGCAGGCGAAGCGTGTGCTCGCTGAATTCAACTTGATAGATTTGGTTGAAAGGCAAGTGGCCGAAGACGCGCTCCTTGCTCTCGCCGAGCGGCTTGTGGCCGAGGTGTTTGGCCACGTCGAAGATTGTGGACTTGCTTGCGATGAGGGCGCGCGGCCGGGGGCGCACCAGTCGCCAGAGGGTGATTGCCGGGAAGACGATCGAGCCCACGAACCAGCAGAGGGCGACGTAGCCGGCGAGTGCAAACTGCCACCAGGGCGTTTCGGAGTTCCAGGCAAACAACGCCGTCAAATCCCAGCCCGCCAGAAGCCACAACAGGAGTGGTCCGACGAGGACGAGTAGGCCGTGAAAGGCGTGGATCACGTCGCCGGCCTTGCGCGGCAGCGCCTGGCCATACCACCAGTTGTGGCTGGCCACCATCAACGCGGCGTGTCCGACCGCCGCGGCGGCGAACAGGGCAAAGCACCCTACGGGATCGGAAAAAGAGATGAAGGCGAACGCCGGCACGTACCACGCAAGCATAGCTTCTCCTGCCCCGGTCAATCCATGATCCGTTCGCCACGATCCTCGGTCCGGCCCGTCCCCGGTGTCACCGGCGGCGCTCCCTGGGCGGAGTCGTTGCGCGTCAGCGCGTCCCACAGCTGATCGACGCGGAACGGCTTGAACAAGACGAACCGCAACCCGTCTTGCTTCGCCTTGACCAACGAGTGCGCCGGGTCGTAACCGTACCCGGTCATGAGGATCACGCGCGCCGCCGGTTGCGCTTGCCGCATACCCCGATAAACGTCGTAGCCCGTCATGTCCGGCAAGCGGATGTCGGCCAGCACCGCGTCGTACGCTCCCAGTTTCGCCATCGTCAGCGCCTCCTGGCCGTCGCGGGCCGTCTCGACCACGCAACCCCAGCGGCCCAACAGGCCGTGCGCCGACCGCCGCACGCGCTCGTCGTTGTCGGCGACCAGGACGTGCATGCCCTTGAGCGAAGGGGCCGGCGTCTGTTTGGCCATCTCGCCGGGCGGCGGCGACAGGTCTTCGCCGATCTTCTGGATACACGCCTTGATCGACCGCGCGCTTTGCAGAATTTTGCGGAGCTTGTCGGCCATCGCCGCATCGTGGCCGATGTAGCGGTCTAGCACGGCCGCCGTGGCCGCCAGGATTTCGTCCACCGGCAACGCCACTTCGCGGTTGATGAGGTCAATCGACTTCGACACCGTGCTGCGCTTCTCGGCAGACAACAGTTCGAGCGTGTGCAAGGCGGTGGCGATCTCGTAGCTGAACAGTTCCGCGAACTGTTGGTCCTCGTCGCCGAAGGCGTAAAGCCGCGGGCTTTCCACGTTAAACGTGCCGATCACCTGGTCCTGGTAAATCAGCGGCACCGTCAGCGAACTGCGCGCGCCGGCCGAGCCTTGCAAATAGAGCGGGTCAGCCTGCGTGTCGTCGCAGCGGTAACTGACGCCGGTGGCCGCGACGTGGCCGGTGACGCCCTGGCCCTCCGTACTCGCGTGCAGTTCGCGCTGAGACGCCTCCGTCGTCATGCCGTCTTGCAGCAGCGGTTGCAACTGGCCGGTCTTGGCGTCCAGCAGGCGGATTTCGATGATCTCGTAGTGCAACAGGTCGCGCGTGAATTTGCGAATGTTGAGCTTCAACAGTTCGATGCGCTCCTGGACGCTCATCTCGGCCAGCTGGCCCGCCGACAATGCGGCGAGCGAAGCACCGGCCTTGTGCAGGGCGTCGAGTTTTAGCTGCTGCGACACGAGGGCGGTTACGTCGCGGCCGACGACGATGAGCAGGCGTTCGCGGTTGTCGGTCTGGTAAACGGGCGTGACGTGCAGGTCGTAGTGGTGGTTGTCGCGGCACTGCAAGCGAATGGCGGCGGCGGGCGGTAGGGCGTTCGGGTCGAGGGCGGCGGTCAAGGCGGTGTGAAAGGGACAGAAGTCCGGGCCGGAAACCCGCGGCGAGCCGAGCGCCTCGTAAAAGCCGCGACCCAGCGGCGAGGCGCCACACCAGGCTTGAAAGGTGGCGTTGGCCCAGCGGACTTTCAGGTCGAAATCCACGACCGCAACGCCGTCGGGAATGGCCGCGAGGATTTGGTTGGCCTGGAACAGAGTGCGCATCGTTTCGACGAGCGGGCGGTCGGCAGGGTCGGCCAGGATCGCGTCAAAGCGGTCGTGGCGCAGCAGTTCCAGGGCGCCGCCGAGGGAATCAACCGCGACAACGTCGCCGTCGCGGAGGTAGCGTTTCACCCCGTCGGCGCTAGCGCTTCCCGGCGTCCCGAGGACCAAAATGCGTGGTCGATCCGACACGGTGGCAGGTACCCGTTGGAGGTTTCGCCCGGTGGCGTTTGATAGATTATAAGCGAGGCGAGGGGCAAGCCACAAGCTTCCATCTGGTTGACGCGGGGTTGGCATGCGGTTGTCGCGGGAATTGGTCGCCGTCGCGGTCCTGGCCCTGTTGGGGGTCGTGCCGGGGGGGCGCGCCGACGAGGAGGCGCTTTGCAGTAACGGCCGGCGCGTGCGCGGCACGCTCACCATTACGGAAGGCGGCACACTGCGTTTCGTGCCGACCGGACAGGAAAACCCGTTGGCCACCGACGCCGTTGACGGCGTACGGTTCGACCCGACGGCCGCCGTTGTGTCGCGCGCCGGCAGCGCCCTGCGGGCAACACTGGCCGACGGCCAACACGTCACCGGCGAACTGCTGAAACTCGACGGCGACCGCGTGCAATTGCGGCCAGCGTGGTCGGAGCGGGTCGAATTGAAACGCAGCGCCGTCGTCGCCCTGGCCCACCCGCCCGGCTACCGCACGTTGTTCGCGTCGGAACCCGGCGCGACGACGAAGCCGTGGCAGGCGGCGGGGGCAACCCTCACCTACGACCCGCCGGCGGAGTTGGACGCCGGCCGGGTCGGCGTCACGTTTCAGGAGAAGGACAAGGCCGCGGGGACGGCCATGCAGTTCGAGGCCGTGTTCCAAACCGACGCCGGCGTGCGGTCGCTGACAGTCACGATCCCCGGACCCGGCGACAATTATCGTGTGGAAGCAGCCGGCCTCAAGGGCGAGACCCGCGACGTGCGCCGGAGCGATGGGCCGCACCGCCTCGTGGTGCAGTTTACCAGGCAATCGGTGCGCGTGACGTGTGACGACGACATGCTCTGGTACAACGTGAAGAGCGGGCCGGGCGGTGCCTTGAAACAAGTACGTTTGCACAGCGACGGCGCGTGGTCGGCGTTTTACCTGGCGAAGGCCGTGGACGAGGCGCGCCACCCTTCCGGCGACGCCGAACAGGACGAGGCCTGGCTGGCGAGCGACGATCAGCTGTTCGGCACGATTACCAAGGCGGACGCCCGCGCCGTCGAAATGGAGGGACGGTTCGGCAAACGCTCGCTGGCGTGGGCCGAGTTGCGCGGCGTCTACTTCCGCCGGCCACAACCGACCGAACCCAAGTCCGTGCCGAACGCCGTCCGCCTCTGGCTGCGCACCGGCTTCGGGGCAGAAACCGATATTTTGGATGGCGTAATACTTAAAATGGACGAGCGCCAGTTCACGCTCAAACACGCGGAGCTGGGCGCGATGCAACTGGAGCGCAAGTGGCTGCGCGAGGTCCGACCATTGGTGGACAGGAAATGAGCGTGGGTGGGCAGGGATTGGTCATGCCTTTGCAGATCTATCGTTGGAAAGCCTGGAATTGAAGTGAAATTGCGGTGGTATGTGCTTTGCTTGCTGTTGGGTAAAATGCAAAGCCGCAAGCGGCGGAAACCCAAGGAGAATTGCCAATGGACCGAACCACCCGAACCGTGCTCGTTAGCGCCGTCGCCGTGACGGTGCTGCTTGCCGGAATTGTGCCGACCACCCGTGCCGCGGACGGCGGCCCCGACCCCAAGGACGTGAAAGCCTGCGTCGAGAAGTCGGTCGCCTACCTCCAGAAACACCAGGCGGTCGACGGCAGCTTTTCCGCCGAGAAGCTCGGCCCCGGCGTGACGGCCCTCGTCGTCGCCGCCCTGCTGCAAAACGGCTACACGCCCGACGATCCGGTCGTCGCCAAGGCGCTGAAGTACCTCGAAGCGAAGGTGCAAAAGGACGGCGGCATTTATGCCGAGCGGTTGCAGAACTACACCACGAGCGTCGCGATCATGGCCTTGCAGGAGGCCAACACCGACAAGAAGTACGACGCGGTCATCAAGAACGCGACGAAGTTCCTCAAAGGCTTGCAGGCCGGCGACGACGACATGGACCCGAAGTTCGGCGGCGTCGGCTACGGCCCCAAGGACCGGCCCGACCTGTCCAACACGCAGTTCATGATCGACGCCCTCCTGGCGGCCGGCGTGCCGAAGGACGACCCGGCCGTGCAGCGCGCGTTGAAATTCGTGAGCCGTTGCCAAAACCTGCCCGGCGAAACCAACGACCAGCCGTTCGCCAAGAAGACGAGCGCCGACGACAGGGGCGGCCTGACCTATTCGCCGCTCGACCCCGACGATAGCCCGCACAAGACGCCCGACGGCGGCCTGCGCTCGCTCGGCGCGATGACCTACGGCGGTCTGAAAACGTTCCTCTACGCCGGCGTCGGCAAGAACGACAAGCGCGTGGAGGGCGCGGTCGGCTGGATTCGCAAGCACTACACGCTGGACGAAAATCCCGGCATGAAGCAGGCCGGCTTGTACTACTATTACCACACCTTCGCCAAGGCACTGACGGCCCTGGGTGAGGACCCGTTCGCGGACGCCGACGGCAAGAAGCACGACTGGCGCAAGGAATTATTCGAGGCGTTGAAGAAACGGCAGCGCGACGACGGCAGCTTTGTGAACCCCGGCGACCGGGCGTTCGGCGAGGCCGACCCGAACCTGGCCACGGCTTTTGCGCTCCTCACGATGAGCTACACGAAACCGGCGAAGAAGTAGGTCGCAAAAGGCAAAGTTCAGTTTTTTTGGAGTGCGGCGCTTTTCCGCCGCTTTCTTTTCTAAGCCGGCGGTACAAAAAACCAAAGAAAGCGGCGGAAAAGCGCCGCACTCCAAAAAGCAGTTGCCTTTCGCCCCCGGGAGAAGACACCCATGAGCGCGATCCCGCTTCCCGTGCGCTTCCTCTTCGCCACCTTGGCCGTAGTCGTTTCGGCCCTGCCGTTGCGGGCGGCGGACGCCTTCGACCACTACCTTAATCCGGTGTTGTGGAAGGCAATCGAAAACGGTGCGGTTAAGGAAGTGCCCCAGGCGCCGGTTAAGCTATTACGGGCGAACGACCGCATCCTGCCCGGCGTGCCCGGCGCGCTCTTGATCGTCAAGACCAACGAGGGCCGTAACTGCAAGCTGCTCGTGCAGCCGGCGAAACAGCGAGTCAACGCGGAGAAATTCGTGCCGATCCTGCTGATCGAGCGCTACGTCACCTTCAAGGAAGGCGAGGAACGTGCCGTCGTGGCGAGCGGCCAGAGTCTGTCGTTGTTCGGCGGCTTTCGTTTAAGTCTCGACCTCGGCCAGGTCGTGCCGGAGGAGTTGGGCGGCGACATCCGCTATGTCGTGGACGGCGACAACATTTACGTCGAGCCGGTGGGCAAGGCCAAGCTGTACCTCGTGACGAAACATTTGCCGGAAGCGACGCCGGCCAAGCCGGAGAAGGTCGTCATCGGCGAACCGTTCGAGCCGAAGTATTTCAACGGCACTTACAAGCTGTACGACGACGGCCGGCGCGGCGGCCGCTTGACGTTGAAGGTGGACGACGAGGGGATCGTGACCGGTTCCTATATTTCCGACAAGGACGGCAAGAAGTACGACGTGCGCGGCAAAGTGGGTACGCCGAAACAGGCGATCCAGTTCACGGTGTTGTTCCCGAACGTGGAACAGACGTTCCAGGGCTGCCTGTTCACCGGGGACGGCAAGGCGCTGGCCGGCACCTCGCGCATGGCGGAGCGCGAGGCCGGGTTCTACGCGCTGCGGACGGAAGATTAGGACGATGACGCCGCTTGCGGCATTGCAATCGTGCAAAGCCGCAAGCGGCAAATGCAATACACCGAGGTAATTTCATGCGTGTCTTTGTAACCGGCGGGACGGGGTTGATTGGCCGCCGCCTGGTCAAGTTTCTGGTGGGGCGCGGCGACGAGGTCGTGCTGTTGACCCGGCGGCCAACCGCGGCGCAAGAACTGTTCGGCACCAGCTGCAAGGCGGTCGAGGGCGACCCGATGCGGCCGGGCGAATGGATGAAAGCGACCGACGACTGCGACGCCGTCATCAACCTCGCCGGCGAGAACATCTTCGCCAAACGCTGGAACGCCGAGTTCAAGCAACTGCTCTTTGAGAGCCGTATCCAAACCACCCGCCACGTCGTTCAGGCGCTGGCCGCCCAGCCGAAGCGGGCCGACGGGCAGCCCAAAATCCTCGTCAATGCCTCCGCCATCGGCTGGTACGGCACGCACGGCGACGAACAACTTACGGAGGAAGCGCCGCCCGCCAACGATTTCATGGCGAACATCTGCGTCGAGTGGGAGAAGGCGGCGCGGGTCGTCGAGGCCGCGGGGGTGCGCTGCGCCCCGGTGCGCATCGGCATCGTGCTGGACAAGGAAGGCGGGGCGCTGAAAGAGTTGATGACGCCGTTCCGGTTCGGCATGGGCGGCCCGGTCGGCAGCGGCAAGCAGTACATGAGTTGGATTCACCACGAGGACATGACGGGCATTTTGCTGTTCGCGCTGGACAATGCGGCGGTGGTCGGCCCGATCAACGCGACGGCCCCGAACCCGGTCCCGAACAAGGAATTCGGCAAGGCGCTGGGTGCCGCGCTGCACCGGCCGTCGTTCGTTTGGACGCCGAAAATCGCTTTACGGATCGGGCTGGGAGAAGTGGCGAACGTGGTGGCTGAAGGGCAGCGAGTCATTCCGAAGAAGGCGATGACGCTGGGCTATCCGTTCAAGTTCCCGACCATTGAGGTGGCGCTGACGAATATCGTGGGGTGAGCGGCGTGCAAAGCCGCAAGCGGCAAACCGTGTCTGCCGCTTGCGGCGTTGCGGGCATTACTTCTACACCAAGCTTTCCAGCAAGTACTTCAGCTTCCGCACTTCCGGCTCCATCGGCACGGGCGAGTCCGGCACGTCGTGAATGTCCACCGTCAAAATGCGGTCGTAGTGCTGCCGGGCCAGCTGGGCGATGATCCGGCCGTACTCGATCTCGCCCTGGCCGACGCGCACCTGGAACTGGTTCGGCCCGCGGCCCGTGTCGCGTAAATAAACGTGGCGGACGTACGGAAATACCTGGTCGTAATTGCCCGCCTTGTGCGGCCCGGCGACGAAATGACTGGGGTCGAGCGTCAGGCCGAGGTTCGGCACACGCTCGCACAGCGCCACGGCTATGTCAGGGTTCTCGGTCATGCTGCCGATGTGCGTCGGCACCGTGAGCAGGACGGCCTCCTTGTCCGCGCAGTCCACCAGGCGTTGCAATCGTTTGGCCTCGACCTCAAGGTCGGTGCCCGTCGGCGCGGCGGGGATCGTGACGACCGGCACGGTCGAAAGGCGCGCCAGCCGGCAAATTGCCTTGAACTGCCGGAGATATTCGTCCTCGTCACTGGCCTGGATTTGCACGGAAAACGCGGCGGGCGTGAGGCCGGGGCCGAAGCGCAGCCGGTTGGCGGCGCGGGCCACGTCGGCGGCCACCTCCGACGGCTTCAGTTGCCGGCCGTTCTCGTGGATCGCCACGTCGAACTTGTTAAAACGCAACTCCGCGAGGACGCGCATCGTGTCCTCGAGCGAATGCCGGGCAAAGCATAACGTGGAACAAGCGACGTACACGGCTCCCTCCCCTCAGTCCGACCGGGATTAGTGGACGGCACTTCCGAACCGCCCTTGCGACCGCGCCTCTATACTCACTTCCGGCTTGCAGGGGAAGCCCACTTGAGCCGGTTTCCATCATTTCCCGACCGGCCCTTTTTTAAGCCATTTCTCGCCGCGGGCGCGATAGAATGACGCCGGACTTGTCACCGTTTCTCGCGTGCAACGAGGTTTGAATGAACACTCCCTCTGCCCCGCCACCCGCCCGCCGCCGCGCAAGGCTCACCGCCGGCTTGCTCGTCGTGCTTCTGCCCGTCACTGCCTTCGCGGCCGACCCCCGCGTTAATCTTGAGCCGCGCGTCGAGGCCGGCACCGCCACGGGCAACGGCCACACCCTCTTGACGCGGCCGGGCGGCGACCGCAACTGGCAATCGACTGCCGCCGGCACCGTCTTCAGCCGTGACGAGCTGCTCGCCCTGCCCGGCACGTCGGCCACGGTCGAGTCGCTTGGCCGTGGCGTTACGCTTACGCTCGTCGGCAATTTGCCGCAACTCTCGTCGTTCCCCGGCCTGGAAAGCGCCGTCGTTTTGCACGACACCCGCGCTTTCGATCTCGATTTCACCCTGGTCCACGGCCGCGTTCTCTTGAAGAACACGCGCAAAGACGGCCCGGCAAAGGTGTGGCTGCGGTTGCCGACCGAGGCGTGGCAGCTGACGTTGCCCAAGCCCGGCGACGAGGTCGCGGTCGAGTTGTATGGCCGCTGGCCGCGCGGCGTCGCCTTCACGAAAAAGCCGCAACACGACGACGCACCGACCCGCCTGGCAACGCTGTTGGTGCTCAACGGCCGCGCCGATTTGAAGGTCGGCGGCACGCAACACGGCCTGGGCGCGCCGCCCGGCGCGGCCTATTTCCACTGGGACAGCGTTGTCGGACCCGATAACGGGCCGCAGCAGCGCGACGCCTTGCCGCCGTGGGCGGACCCCAGGGCCAACACCTCCGCGGAGGCCAAGGCAATCGCGGAAATTGCCGACAAGTACCTCGCCCAGTTGCCCCGGACTGCGCCCGACGCCGCGCTGTTGCACTTGTTGGACGAAGCCGACAAGGAGAAGGACAAGGGCCGCGCGGCGTTGTACCGCGAGTTCGCCGTCTCGGGGTTGGCGGCCCTGATGGACCTCGGCCACGTCGCCGACGCCCTGGCCGACGCCAAGCACGTCGAGGCCCGCGAGACCGCCGTGGTCGCCCTGCGGAACTGGATCGGTGCGCAACCCGACCGCGATTTGCAGCTCTACCGCGTGCTAACCGACGTGCAGAGCTACTCGGCGGCGGAGGCGGAGACGGTGATGCAATTGTTGCACAGCCCGTTCGTCGTGGAACAGCCGGAAACGTACGAGACGCTGATCGAGTATCTCAACCACAAGAAGTTGGCCGTGCGCGAGTTGGCGCGGTGGCAGCTATACCACCTGGCCCCGGTCGGCCGCGACATCAAGTACGACGCGGCGGCCCCCGTCGCCGACCGGGCCGCCGCCGCGAAGGAATGGAAGCAGCTAATCCCCACCGGGCAGTTGCCGCCGAAGGAGAAGAAGAAGTAACGGCATTTGCCGCGGACCGAAAGGGTGGGCATCTTGTTGTTGGGTGGCGACCGGGATGTACTGCGTTCTTAGCCCTGTTCACGGGGCTGGCCGCGGAGCGGTATTCGGCCCGCCGTTCACGACGGGTATACCCTGGCTGGTGTCAAAGGGCCCTTGCCAAAGGGACCCTTGCCACCCACCCTCGCCAGTGTTTGTCAAGCCTTTGGCAAGGGTATATGAGCGCCGCTGCCTGCCTCTGACGGTCGCTGCGTGCCAAAATCCCACCCTTGCCAAGATTGTTGCGGTTTGGCAAGGGTGGGGGGGAGGGCAGCCGTTGCCGCGCGGTCCAAGAGGACGCAAGAGGCAGTCCGGTCGGGTATGCGTCGTGCTCCCGAAACCGTGCGATTGGCACAAGCAATTAGTGCGGAGCTTACCCGCCGAGGTAATAACGATCTCCGGAGGGTGCTGCAATAGCGTGGAATCCTGGCACGGCATCAACAACGCAGTCATCGAACCGTTCGTTCCTTCAAGGCACATCTTTCGGCCGTTCGACGGTCGGCGATTTCAGCAGTTCCTCCACTTCCTGGCGCAGAGCCTTAGCGCGGAGGAGTTCCTGCCAGTTCGGCGGCGTGTCCTTGTCCTCCTGGATTTTCTTCAGCTGGGCGTCGGCCTTCTGCATGAAGTCCTTGGCCTTGGCGTCGTCGCCGAGGTGGTGGTGGCTCAATGCCAAAAAGAGTTGGGTCCAGACCGTGCCAGTGGCCTTCTGTTTCACGACGGCCTCTTCCAATTGCTTGACGGCTTCTGGGTATTTTGCAGCGCGGAAGTGAGCCGCCCCAAGGATTTCCAGCGCGGCCGCCGGCCTCTCCGGGCTGTTTTGGAGTAGTTGTTCGGCGAGTTCGACGAACCGCCAGGCGTGGAGGGGCCCTTCGGTTTGGTCGTAGTCATCGACGAGCAAGCGCCTCAAGTGGAAATCAAGCGCGAACCACTTCATTTCCGAACCTGCATCGCCTGCTTGTGCAAGCCCCCAGCGACAGCCAGACGGTTTGGCAAACCAATCGCCCCCAAGCTTTTCGAGTTCCTGAAGGCGCTGTAGCCATTCGGCCTGGTTCAATGCGCGCAGAACTCCTTGCCCGTCGAACCCTTTCCCTGTCCGAACTTCAACGGCGACACGCAACCAAGTCGCATCGTCCGGGCCAATGTCAATGACATCCCACAGCCGCGCCGTGTTGTCCGCGCTGCCGGTGAGCACCGGGCGGCCGTCCGGGCTGAACTGCGCGCGACCGACCTGGCGCTCAAGGGGCAGGAGTTCCCCGAGGGGCTTGCCCGTGGCCGCGTCC
>JBBRLG010000053.1:0-20299 GCA_038231495.1 Gemmatales bacterium
CCTGTTCGCCAACGTCGTGCTGGCCGACGAGATCAACCGCACGCCGCCCAAGACGCAGGCCGCCCTCCTCGAAGCCATGCAGGAAAAGCAAGTCACCATCGGCGGCATCAAAAACCGCTTGCCCGATCCGTTCTTCGTGCTGGCGACTCAGAACCCCATCGAGCAGGAAGGAACTTATCCGCTGCCCGAAGCGCAACAGGACCGCTTCATGTTCAACGTCTTCGTCGATTACCCCGACGAGGAGGAGGAGTTCAAGATTGTCGAGATGACGACGGCGACGCACTCGGCGATGATCGACCGGGTGCTGTCGGCGACGGACATCCTCGAAATGCAGGACATCGTGCGCAAGGTGCCGGTCGCGCCTTATGTGATCCGCTACGCGATGAAGTTCACGCGCCTGACGCGCAAGGGCAGCCGACTGGCCAAGGGTGCCGCGGTGCCCGAACCCGCCGCGCCGCGGGCGAAAGACCATCTGGAAGTACCGGACTTCATCCGCGACAACGTAACTTGGGGTGCCGGGCCGCGGGCGTCGCAGTTCCTCATCCTTGCGGCCAAGGCGCGGGCGGTGCTGCACGGGCGTTATTACGTGTCGTGTGAGGACGTGCGTGCGGTCGCGCCCCCGGTATTACGGCACCGCATCGTCACGAACTTCAACGCCGAGGCCGAAGGGATAAAACCCGACGATATTGTGCGGATGTTGACGAAGTACATACCGCGGGATCCGAACGAGAAGGCGTAAGCGGCAGACGAAGGGAGGTTCATAACCGTGACAAAACTCCTGGCGATTGTCGAGCCGACCGAGGACGGCTTCCGCGGCTATGTGCCGCGGCTGCCGGGCTGCGAGGTGCGTGCGGCGACGGCGGAACAGGCCGAGGCTGACATCCAAAGTGCGGCCCGTACCCACCTCGCGGCGCACAAGGACGGGACGAACGGATTCCATCCCGACAAGGTAGTGATTGTCGTCGTGGTTAAGCCGCCGCCGCCTCCGCCCCGGCAGCGCGGCGACGGTCTGGATGAAATCTACAACCAGATGGACGATTATTTCAACCCGGAACATCTGGAGTTGCTCCTTAATTGGGAAGAACAACAGTGGTTTACGTTTGAAGAAGTAATGGCCGAACTCGGTTTTGAAGCGACGGAATCAGCAACCGATGAGACTCCCCAATGAGCCTTGGCGACAACGGTGCTGCCGGGTATCAGCTGTCCTACTCGGCAGCCGTGGTTCAGAAGTTGAGGCGATTGCGTGCCGGTCTGAGCGACCCGGATGAGGTGCGCAAGTTCACGGCAGCCTTGCAAATCATTATCACACGGCTGCGCTCGGACCCCCTGGTATTCGGCGAACACCGTCATCCTTTGCCCAACTTGCAGGTTACTGTCCGTGCGGCGGTCGTGGGAAGATTGTTTGTAAGGTATGCGGTCCACAACCACCTGCCTTTGGTGTTCGCGCTTAATTTCAAGTTGCTGGGAGGCGGCGAGCCGTAGCCCGATCGCATTTATGGACGATCCCCAAAAATACCTCGATCCCCACGCCCTCGCCAACGTGCGCGACTTGGAGTTGCGCGCCCGTCTGATCGTCGAGGGCTACCTGTCCGGGATGCACAAAAGTCCCTACCACGGCTTTAGCGTCGAGTTTGCCGAACACCGCGAGTACGTCGCCGGCGACGATTTGAAGCACCTCGACTGGAAGGTTTATGGCCGCACCGGCCGCTTCTACCTCAAGCAGTATGAAGAAGAAACCAACCTCACCTGCTGGCTCCTGGTGGACGGCAGCGAGTCGATGCAGTACCGCTCCGGCACCGTCAGCAAATACGACTACTGCGGCATGGCGGCGTCGGCCCTGGCGTATTTAATCCTCAGCCAGCAGGACTCGGTCGGCCTGGCGACTTACGACAACCAGGTGCGCCAGTTCCTGCGGCCGTCGAGTCAGCCGTCGCACTTGAAGCCGGTCGTCAATGTCCTGAATAAAGGCGCGGGCCGCGAGCGCACGCACCTGGCCCCGATCTTTCACGACCTGGCCGAGCGCATCACGCGCCGCGGCATCATCATGATTTTGAGCGACTTCTTCGACGAGCCGGCAGACATCCTCAATGGGTTGAAGCACCTGCGCCACAAACGGCACGAGGTCGTCTTGCTGCACGTCCTGGACCGCGACGAGTTGGAATTTCCGTTCAACGAGGCGACGCTGTTTCGCGGCCTGGAACAGTATCCGGATTTGCTGACCGACCCGCGGGCCTTGCGCGACGGCTACCTCGCCCAGATCAACGGCTTCGTGGACGAGCTGAAGCGCGGCTGCCGCGATCAGAACATCGACTACGTGCAATTGCCGACCGACAAGCCGTTGGGGTTGGCGTTGTCCACGTACCTGGCCCACCGACTGGCTCGAAAAGGTAAAGGCTAACGCTCTTGCCGCTTGCGGCTTTGCGGAAGTGACCATCGTCTCGGAGACCGATCCGTGAGCGCACCGACCATGCTGCCGTTCGCCTTCATTTTCGAGACCTACGCCACCGCCGCGCTCGTGACGGTCGGGGCGGTATCCATTCCGGTCATCATCCACTTGCTGCACCGGCGGCGGTTTCGCGTCGTCAACTGGGCCGCCATGCGCTTCCTGCTGGCCGCCCAACGCAAGAACTCGCGCCGCATCCGCCTCGAACAGTTCCTCCTGCTCGCCTTGCGCTGCCTCATGGTGCTGCTGCTCGTCCTGGCCATGCTCAGCGTCACCGAATGGGCGAAAAAACTCTGGACCGCCGTCGCGCCCGGCGGGCCGAAGGTCGTCGCGGTCAACAGCCAGCGGGCGCACAAGATTCTCGTCCTCGACGCCTCGTTTAGCATGGGCTTCAAGGACGGCGCGGCGTCGTCGTTCGACCGCGCCCGCGAATTGGCGGCGCAGATCGTGCGCGACAGCCCCGGCGGCGACGGCTTCAGCGTCGTCCTCATGGGCGCGCCGCCGCGGCGCATCGTCCCCGAACCGTCGGAAGACGGCCGCAAAGTTACGAACGAGATCGACACGCTCAAGGTCACGCACGGCAGCGCCGACCTGCCGGCCACGCTCGCCGCCGTCGAGTCGATGCTGCAATCGTCGCCGCACAAGTACCTGAATAAAGAGGTCTATTTTCTCACCGATTTGCAGCATTCGAGCTGGATCCTCAAGCAACCTGGTGCCGCGTCCGGCGTTTTGCAAAAGCTGCGCGAACGCAAGGCCCACACCATCCTGGTAGACGTCGGCAAGGACGGCGCGTCCAACCTCGCCGTCACGAGTCTCGGCTTGCCCGACGACGAGGCGCCGACGACCGGCCGCTTTACGACCGTCCAGGCGACGCTGCACAACTTCGGCGACACGCGCGACAGCGTCAACGTCAAGCTGCTCGTCGGTCGGGCCCGCACCGCCGGTGACCCCGTGGAGGAACCGCGCTTCGTCCAGGAAACCAACGTCCGCGCCGAGCACGGCCAGCAGACACCCGTCGCCTTCCCTTACAAATTCGCGGTGCCGGGCGACTACGTCCTCAAGGTGCAGGTCGAGAACGACGGCCTGGAAATCGACGACACGCGCGCCGCCGTCGTCACGGTGCGCAAGGAGATGAGCGTCCTGCTGGTCAACGGCAAGCCGGCGGCGGAGACGTTCGACCAGGCGAGTGAGCTGCTGCGCGTCGTGCTGGCCGAACAGGCCGACGCGGGCAACCTGCACGTCAAGCCGACGGTGCTAAACACGGCCCAATTTGCCGATGAAACGCGGGGCGACCTGACACCGTTCGACTGCGTGTTCCTGTGCGACGTGCCGCGGCTGACCGCGGCCGAGGCGAGCCGGTTGGAGGCCCACGTCCGCCGCGGCGGCGGCCTGGTGATCTGCCTGGGCGAGAAGGTGGACGCCAACTCGTACAACGAGGTGCTGTACCGCAACGGCTCCGGCCTGATGCCCGCCCGGCTGCTTAATAAACAGGCGCAGACGACCGCGTTTAACTTCCAGTTTGCCATCGATGCCGAGGCCGACCGCGAGCCGCCGCTGAAACCGTTCGGCAGTGCCGTGGCGCGTACGGCGCTGACCGGCGTGCGCTTCCACCAGTTCTTACAGACCGAGCCGGCGCGCGGCGGGCCGCGCAAGGTGCTGGGCTTCACGCCCGTCGCCATCCCCGGGCGCACGCCGATAGGCCCCGACAGCAACGTGCCGCCAGCGGGCGGGCCGGCCGTCCTCGAATGGCACCCGCCCGCGGGCAAGGCCGGTGTCGGCGCGGGCACCCTGCAAGGCCGCGTCGTGCTGCTGACCACGACGGCCAACTGCGACTGGGCCGACTGGTCGCTGCGGAGCTATGTGCCGCTCATGCACGAGTTGGCCCAGTTCGCCGCCAGCGGTCGGCTGCGGCCGCGCGAGCTGGCGGTCGGCGACCCGATCGAACTGTTCCTGCCGAGTGCCGGCCCCACCACCGAGGCGCGCGTCTTCACGCCGGACGGTCGCGAGGAAGCGTTGCGCGTCCAGGTTCAGGACGACGCCGGTGTCCTGCGCTGGAACGAGACCGACGTGAGCGGCGTCTACCGCATCGTCGTCGGGCCGCAGAAGAAGGAATACTTCTTCGCCGTCAACGTGCCCGCCGGCGAGACGGCCCAGCAGGGCAGCGAGAGCAACCTGGCGCGCACGAATTTGGAGGACATCCAGAAGAGTTATCCCGAGTGGGAATTGCAACTGGTGCGCGAGCCGTCGCAGGTGGTCCACGCGACCACGTCGGTCAACGGCGTCGAAGTGCAGACCGGCGGCGCGTGGGGTCCGATCGTGGCCCGGTGGCTGTTGCTCACGCTACTGGTGCTGATCCCGGTCGAAATTCTGCTGGGCTTCCTCTTCGGCCACTACAGCGGCGGCGTCCGCACGGGGCCGCGGCCGGGCAAACCGAACGCCCGCCGGACGATGACCCTGCTCGGGGCGGCCTCCACCGTGTTATTTCTCGGCATCGGCGCGGTTCTGTTCGTCCTGGTTCACGACGCCGTGACCGGCGACTTCCTCGGCTTTTTGCCGCAGGGGGCGCGGCGCGCCGTCGAAGAAGGCCTTAACGTGCCGCCGCCCGCGCCGGGCGAGGGCAGCCGCTGGCACCTGCACTACACTGCCTACCTGTGGGACAACGCCACCGACGTCTGGGTGGTGCCGGCGCTCGGCGTTGTGTTCGCGGGTTTCGTGTTCGCCGTCTACTTCGTCGAAGGGCTGTTCAACGCCATCCACTCGCTCGTGCGCTACCTGATGATGGGGTTGCGTTACGGCCTGTTGTGCTTGCTGCTCGCGGTATTTCTGCCGCTGTTGCAGGTGTCGTTCGAGCGCCAGGGTTGGCCGGACGTGGTTATCCTCATCGACGATTCGCAGAGCATGAGCGCCGTCGATCGTTACCGCGACCCGCGCGTCCAGCAAGCCGCGCTCGGCCTGGCCCAACTCGAAGGCTTGACCGAGACGGAACGGCTCCGCCTGGCGCAGCTGCTGTTGACGCGCTCCGACAACGACTGGTTGACGGCACTCCTGAAGCGACGCGAAGTCCGGTTGCACGTCTACCACTGCTCCGGCCGGGCGCAGCGGCTCAAGGACGTGAACGCGCCCGAAGACGTGGCGGCGGCGTTGGAGGCGATTCGGGAGTTGAAGGCGTCGCCGGACAACGATTCGAGCCAGCTGGGCGGTGCCGTGCGCCAGGTCATCAACGACTTCCGCGGCTCGTCGCTGGCCGCCGTCGTCATGCTCACCGACGGCGTGACCACAGAGGGCGAGGATTTGGGCAAGGTGTCGAAGTACGCCGGCCAGATGGGCGTGCCGCTCTACTTCGTCGGCATGGGCGACGCGCACGAAGTCCGCGATGTCTACTTGCACGATTTGCAGGTCGAGGAGAACGTTTACGTCAACGACCGCGTCGTCTTTGACCTACGGCTGACGGCCCAGGGTTACAACAGCCTGACAACCAAGGTTGTCCTCAAGGAGAAGGGCAAGCCGGAAGAACTGGTCGCGTCGAACGTCACCGCAGATGCTTCGGGCAAGCCGGTCAAGGTACGGCTTGTCTACCAACCCAAGGAACCCGGCGAGCACGTTTACGAGGTGGTCACGCCCAAGCAGCCCGACGAGGTAGACGAGTCGAACAACCGCCTCGAACGCTCGGTGTACGTGCAGGAAACGAAGCTCATCAAGGTACTTTACGTCGAGGGTTATCGGCGCTACGAGTACCACTTTATCAAGACGCTCCTGGAGCGCGAGAGCGACCGCACCAAGGGCAACAAGAGCGTGGATTTGAAGGTGCTGTTGCTCAATGCCGACCCCGACTATGCTTCCGAGGATCGCAGCGCCATCAGCGACTTCCCGACCAAGGCGGAGCTTTTTACCTACGACGTGGTGATCCTGGGCGACGTGGACCCGCGGCCGCGCGACAACAACAAGATGGTCGAGCACATGCGCGACCTGGCCGATTTCGTGCGCGAGCACGGCGGCGGCCTGCTCATGATCGCCGGCGAGCGCTTCGCGCCGCAGGCGTACCGGGATTCGCCGCTCAAGGACGTGCTGCCGGTCGAGTTGGCCGGCGACCGGCCCATCGACGGCGCGGATTTGCCGCGCACCACCGGCTTCCGGCCGGAACTGACGCCGGTGGGGCGGCTGCACCCGATTTTCCGCTTCAGCCCGGACGAAAAAGAGAACGACGACATCTGGAACCGCCTGCGCGAGATGTACTGGTGGTCCGACGGCTACCAGCCCAAGCGTTTGACCGAGGTGTTGGCCGTCCATCCCAACTCTAAGAAAGAGGGCAGGGCCGTGGACCGGGGCGAGGGCGACAACTTCCAGGGCGACCGGCACGCGCTGGTGGTGCAGCAGTTCGTCGGCGCGGGCCGGTGCCTGTTTTTCGGCTTCAACGAGACGTGGCGCTGGGGCTACCGCGAGGACCAGCAGCACTTCAACCAATTCTGGATACAAACGGTGCGCTATCTCGCCCGCAGCCGCCTGGGCCGCACCGAGCTGCGCCTGGACCGCCAAACGCCGTACCGGCGCGGCGAGCCGATCAAGGTGACGGTGCGCTTCCCCGACGACGCGCCCGCGCCCGCGGCGGACACGGAAGTCAAGGTGGTCGTGGAGCGCCACCCCAGCACGCGCGGGCCGGAAACGCTGAAGCTGGCGCGCGTGGAGGGCAGCCGGGCCACTTTCGAGACGGTGCTGACGCGCACGCCGGAGGGCGAGTACAAGTTCTGGCTGAGTCAGCCGGTCGTCACCGGGCCGCGGCCACGCGCCGAGTGCAAGGTGCTGGCGCCGCCGGGCGAGATGGAGAACTTGCGCATGAACCAGGTGGAAATGGAGCGTGCCGCCGAGGAGTCGAAGGGCCGCTTCTACAACCTGGCGGACGCCGACCGCCTGCTCGACGACCTGCCGACCGGCAGCCGGGTGACGGTCAACGTGCCGGGCGACCCGTGGCTGGTGTGGAATTACTTCGTCTTGTTCCTGCTGGCCCTGGGTTCGTTGACGACGGAATGGTTGCTGCGGCGGCAGATGAACCTGTTATAGTTGGGTAGTCCGTTGTCCGTTGCAAAGAAAGGATTTAACCTCGTTCCCAAGCGGAGAGCTTGTGAATAAATTGGCAAACGCCTTTTTGGAGTGCGGCGCTTTGCCGCCGCTTTCGTTGGGTTTGTAACGCCAGCCCAGAAAAGAAAGCGGCGGAAAAGCGCCGCACTCCAAAAAAAGGCCTTCCCCTCGTTCGCGAGCGGAACCTGGGAACAATCCTTCATACCGCGGAGCTTGGGAACGAGGGTTACACCGGGACGCGGGGATGAGGGTAACGAGGGATTCCATAATGGCCACCATCACCCACCCGGTTCCCGAAGCAAGCCACCTCCGCGGCCGGTTGGCGGCGTTGCGGCGGCGGCTCTTCCTCGTCTCGTCGGTGCGTGGCGTCAGCTGGCTGCTGACGGTCGTCGTCCTCGGCGCGGCACTCGGCGGCGCACTCGACTGGCGCTTCCACCTGCCCGCGTTCGTCCGGGCCGTCATCCTCGTTGCGACCCTTGCGGCTGGCGCGTACCTTGCGCTGCGTTACCTCTTGCGACCGCTCGCCGTGCGCACCGACGACCTGTCGCTCGCGCTGCGCGTCGAAGAACGCTACCCGTCGCTCAACGACGCCCTGGCTAGCACGGTGCAATTCCTCAACGAACCGGAAACCCCGTCCGCTGGCGTCTCGGCGAGCCTGCGCCAGGAGGCGCTGCGCCGCGCCCGCGACCAGATCAACGCCTGCGACTTCAACCGCATCGTCGATACGCGCGGCCTGTCGCTGGCCGGCCTCTCGATGGCACTCTCCGGCGTCGCGGCGGTGCTGCTCGTGTTGTTCTTTCCGGCCCTGGCGGCGACGGCACTCGTCCGCCTGGCCAACCCCTTCGGCGCGCAGGACTGGCCCGCCCAGACGCGGTTGCAGAGCCTTGCCGCCGGGCCGCTCGATGCGCCGGTCGCGTTGATCGCCGACGAGACCGGCACGGCGACCGCCGAAGCTTCGACCCTGCGCGTCGGCCGCGGGCAGCCGTTCCTGGTTCGCGGCAAGCTGGCCCGCGGTAACCGCGAGAACGGCGTCGTGCCCAAGCGGGCCGTGGTCCAGGTGCGCACCGAAGGCGGGGCGGCGGCGGAACACAGCTGCGAGGTCGTCGGCGACGACAAGAACGCCGGCCATTTTGAAACGCGGCTGGACACCGCCAACTACCCGCGTGGCTTCCGCTTCCGCGTCGTGGCCAACGACGCCGTCAGTGCCGAGTACGAAGTCCTCGTGCAGCAACCGCCGATCCTCTTGCCCCTCGATGGCAAGCCGTCGCCGCAGTTGACGCTCGACTACCCGGCCTACACCGGCCTGCCCAGTCCGCAAGTGCTGCCGCCGGGCCTGGGTGACGTGGAGGCGGTTGCCGGCACCGCCGTCACGCTGCGGGCGCGGGCCGACCGTCCCCTGCGCCGCGCCTGGGTCGAGTACCAACCCGACCTCAAGGTCGCGAACCTCGTGGCGTGCCTCGCCCCACTCGGCTCGACTCATGCGGGCGGCGTCCTGGCCTCCACTTCGGCCAGCCTGACCGCGTTTAACCCGGTGCCGGCCGAACTCGACGGCGATCGCACACGCTTCACCGTCCGCTTCCTGCCGGCGCTCAACGGCCTGTACGTTTTGCACTTCGAGGACGACACGCGGCTGCGCAATAGCCGGCCGTTCGCCCTGCGGTTGCGTGCAGACCCCGCGCCGACCGTGCAACTCGACCGGCCCTCGCCCAGCCGCGACGTGCTGACCGTTTTGCCCGACGCGGATTTGCCGATCCAGGTAACCACCGACGATACGATCTACGCGGTGCGCACCGTCTTCCTCACCTACCGGACGAAGCGCACGGACCCGGCGCGCTACCTCGTGCTTTACGACCACCTGGCCGCACCGCGCCGGCAACTGGTGCCGCTGACCGGCCCGGCTTTCCTGGCGGGGCCGACGCCGCGGTTGCGGCCCACGCACCTCGAATGCCGCCAACGCCTGGCCCTGGCGACGCTGCGCCACCTCGACGGGTCGCCGTTGCAAGAGGGCGATGTGATCCTGCTCCAGGCGGGTGCCGACGACTTCGACGACGTGACCGTACACAAGCAGCCGGGCCTCAGTGCCGAGGTCGAAATCCGCGTCATCGGCCGCAACGCCCTGGACGTGCTGCTCAACCAGGAGCAGACGCGCATCCAGCAAGAGTTGCTGCGGCAGCGCGAGAAGGAGCGTGACGCCCAGGGCAAAGTGCTCGACGCCGCGAACCGCCTGAAAAAAGGCGAAAAGCTCAACGCCGAGGACCGCACCCAGCTGTTGCAGGCCGAGCAGTTGCAGCAGCAAATCCGCGAGCGCGTCGGCAACGAGAAGGAAGGCTTGCGGGCCGAGGTGCAGCGCGTCCTGCAAACGGTCGAGCAAAATAAGCTGCAAAACTCGGCCGTACGCGAGCGCATGAGGGACGTGGACCGCGAGCTGCAACGCCTGGCCGAGAAGGAGCTGGACCAGATCGAGCCGCGCCTGGCCGACGTGCGCACCCTGGCCGAGTTGATGGAGGAGCAGACCGGCGAGGCGTACCGCAACCGCATGGAGAAGCAGGCGAAGCAAACCGCCGACAAGGCCCGCGCCGCCGAGAAGGACGCCCGCGACAAGCGCGCCGCCGCGGACAAGGCCGACGAGTTGGCGAACAAACGCCCGGCGGACGACGCCGAGAAGAAAGCCTTCCTTGCCGAGGCGCAGCGGTCCCGGCAACAGGCCGACCAGATGGACCAGAAGGCACGCGAGTTGGACCGCCAGGCGGCGGCCGAGCGGCGCGCGATGGACAAACCGGACCTGAAAACTCCGCAGAAACAGCTGGAGGAAGCCCACCGCGACCAGGAGGAGGTCGAGCGCACCCTGAGCGAACTGCTGGAACGGTTGGAGCCGTGGAGCAGCTCGCGCGAGATCAAGGGCGAGGCGGGCAAGATTCTCGAAGAGCAGAAAAAGTTGCACGCCGAATTGGAGGAGTTGAAGAAGGAGAAAGACGCGCAGGGCCAGGAACTGTTGGGTTCGTCGCCCGACAAACTGACGCCGGCCCAGCAGGTCGAGCGCGAGGAGTTGAGTGCCGCGCAACAGCGTCTCGCGGAGCGGACGAACAAGCTGTTGGAGAAGATGAAGCGCGTCGCCGAGGAGCGGGCGGACAAGGACCCGGAAACGGCGAAGACGATTGAGAAGGCCCAGGAATTGGGCACCCAGGGCGACATCAACAGCAAGATGCGCCAGGCGCGCGACGAGATCAAGGAAAACAAGCTGCTCGACGCGCAAAAGAGCCAGGAGGCTGCCGCCAAGGAAATGCAGAAGGTGGTCAAGGCGCTGGAAGACCGCCGCACCGACGACCTGGAACGCCTCATCAAGAAGCTGAAGGAAGCCGAACACGAGTTGGCGCAACTGGCCCAGGAGCAGGAACGGCTGCAAAAGAAGGTGCAAGAGGCGAACAAGCTGGCCGACCCCGCCGAGCGCGAGGAGGCGCTGAAAAAACTTACGCAGCAGCAGCAGAAATTGCAGGAAAAGACGGAGGAACTGGCCAAGCAGCTGTCGCGCCTGCGGAACGATGCCGCGGGCCGTGCGCTAAGTCAGGCCGGCGGCGGCATGGAGCGGGCCGGCAACCAGCTGCGCCAGGGCGGCAACCCGGAGGAGAAGCAAGACGACGTACTCGACCGCATCGACGAGGCCAAGCGCGAGGTCGAAAAAGCCCGCAAGCACGCCGAGGATGAGTTGACGCGCGAAAACCTGACGCGCGTCGCCGACGTGCTGAAACGGCTGCGCGAGCGGCAGGCGGGCCACAACGCCGAGGGCACGCGCATTCAGGCCGATGTCGTCAAGAAAGAAGCGTGGAGCCGGGTGATGGCCAACAACCTGGGCGACCTGGCCCGCAACCAGAAGGACCTCGGCGAAGAGACCAGCACCAGCACGGGCAAGGAACTGGCCGGCACGCCGGTTTTCGCCAGGCAGGTGCAGCGGTCCGCGGAAGCGATGGACCAGGCCGGCAAGCGCCTGGAAGCCATGCACGCGGCTATCCGGAACATGGAGCCGCCCGCGCCGGACACGCTGCCCGACGAACAGGCGACGCGCTTGCAAAAGGAGGCGTTGCGGCGGCTCGACCAGTTGCTCGACGCGATCAAGGCGGAGACCGAAGCGCTGGCGAAACGCAATGCCGCAAGCGGCGGTTCGGGGGGCGAGGGCGATCCGGGCAGCGCGGGGGGCGACGACAGCGGTTTGCCGCCGCTGGGCCAGCTGAAACTGCTGCGGACGCTGCAAGCTGAGGTGAATCAGGTAATCGACGTTTTCCGAAAAGCGCACCCGGCCCTTGACAAGTTGACCGAAAAAGAAAAAGCTGAGTACCAGGGCATCCAGCGCGACCAGCGCGACGTGTTGGCCCTGCTCGAAACGCTGCGGCATGCCGACGCGGAAGCCAACGAAAAGGAAGGGGACCGAAAATGACCCGGCACATCCTGGCCGTGTTGCTGGCCGGCGGCGTCTTTCTGACGGGTTGGGCGTTTGCCCAGGAACCTCCTGCCGACAAGGACGAGCCGCCGTTGCGCCTCAAGAAAAAGGTTTCGCCCGACGAGCCGGAGCCGTCGAAGGAGCCGAAGAAGCCCGCGGCCGAGGAGAAAAAGCCGGACGAACCCGGCAAGGAACCCGAACCCGCCGAGCCGGAGGAGAACGACAAGGAGGTCTTGGACCGCGTCGCCAAGAACATGCGTTCGCTGGAGGAACGGCTGGCCAACAAGGAACTCGGCGAGGGCACCCGGCAAGTGGGTGACGACATCCTGAAAGACCTGGAGTCGCTGATCCGCATGAGCGAGAACCCGCCCCAGGGCGGCGGCGGTGAGGATTCCCAGAACAACCCCGCCGGCGCGTCCAACGACCCGAAGAACCCGGGCGGCAAAAGCAGCCAGCGTAGTCCGTCGGGCGGCCGCAAGCGCGGCGACAAGTCGAGCCAGCAGGGCAACGGCGGCAACGGAACCGGCTCGCAACCGTCCGGCAGCAGTCGGAAGCCCGGCGGCGGCGGCAAGCAACCCGGCGACCAACCGACGGGCGGCGGCCAGAAACCTGGCACCGACCCGATGGGAAAGGGCGGCAAGGACGACAAGACCGACCCGTTGAACCCCAACGCCGACTTGTACAAGGACATCTGGGGCCACCTGCCCGAAGCGCTGCGGGCCGAGATGAACGCCTATTCTTCGGACAAGGAAATGATTCCCAAGTACGACGCCTTGATCAAGAAGTGCTCGCGCACCATCGCGGAGCAAGGGAGTCGGAAGGACAAGTAAGGGAGCGCCCCGCATCGCCGCTTGCGGCTTTGCGCAAAGCCGCAAGCGGCAAATCCTTGTAGAGGTCCAACATCATGACATGGTCGCGCCGTCAATTCCTGACCCGCAGCAGCCTGGGCCTGTTCGGGGCGGCTTCCACCGCCCTGGCGTTTCCCAGCGATTCCAGCGAGCGCCGCGACGCGCTGCCCGACGGCTCCGCCGCCAAAGGCATGCTCACCGCCGACACCGACCAGGCCGTCGAGCGCGGCCTGAACTACCTCCTGTCTCAACAGAACCGCGGCGGCCGCGAAGGGCCGGACGGCTCGTTCGGTCGGAGCAACTACAGCGGCAACGTGGCCATCACCAGCCTGGCCGGACTGGCGTTCATGGCCGGCGGCCACCAGCCCGGCCGCGGTGCGCACGGCCCTGTCGTCACCGACGCCCTGCGTTACATTATCGGCCTGGGGCGCAACGCGAACCCCGCGGGCTTCCTCAACAACCCCAACGGCACGCCGTTCGGCCCGATGTACGGCCACGGCTTCGGCACGCTCTTTTTGGCCGAAGTCTCCGGCATGGTCCACGACCCCGACCTGAGCAGGAATTTGCAAGACGCGCTACACGCGGCGGTCAAGCTGATCCTCGACAGCCAGAACGCCGAGGGCGGTTGGCGCTACACGCCCGGCAGCCGCGAGGCCGACATCTCCGTCACCATTTGCCAGATCATGGCCCTGCGCGCCGCCCGTAACGCCGGCGTTGCCGTGCCCAAGGGCAAGGTCGAGAAGTGCGTCGAGTACGTCAAGAATTGCCAGGACCGCCGAGAGGGTTGGTTCCGCTACATGGCCCAGGGCGGCCCCGGCGAGAAGGACGCCTTCGCCCGCACCGCCGCCGGCGTCGTCGCCCTGAACACCGCCGGTATCTACAGCGGCCCGGAGGTCGAAAAAGGCCTGAACTACCTGCTGGACAAGCGGCCGGTGCGCCGCCCGATGTTCCGCGGCGACTTGCCGGACATGTACTACTATTACGGCCACTACTACGCCGTGCAGGCGATGTGGACGGCCGGCGGGGAGTACTGGAAAAGGTGGTTCCCCCTCATCCGCGACGAACTACTGAAGGCGCAACAGCCGGACGGCTCGTGGATGGACCAAATACCGACGCCGCACTACGCGACCGCGATGGCCTGCATCATCTTGCAGATCCCCAACAACTACCTGCCCATCTTGCAAAAATGAGCACCGCCACGCACCGAGCCGTCCTCGCCGGGGCCGTCGTCGCCTGGATCGTCGCGGCGGTCGTGCCGCGGTGCGCCGACGCCGACAAGGCGCCGACCTTCGCCGTCGCGACGGCCGAGGGAAAAACCCTTACCGGCCCCCTGCGCGAGTTGAAGGCCGACTGGTCGCTCCACGCCGGCGACGCCGCCGAAACCCGACTCGCCCCCGGCGACTGGCTGGGCCTGCGCCGCGAAGGGCGCAAGCTGCCGCCGCTGCCATCCGGTCCGCACCTGCTCCTCGTCAACGGCGACCGCATCCCCTGCGACGGCCTGCGCCTCGACGGCGAGACGCTGGTCTTCAAACACCCCGACCTGGCGGACGGCAAGGAGAGCCGGGTGCCGTTGTCCGCCGTGTCGGTGGTGTGGCTGGCCGCGCCGGAAAATATCGACTTTCCCGACCGCTATCGTCGCACTTTGGCAACGGGCGCGCGGCCGCGCGACCGGGTGGTGTTGCGCAACGGCGACGTGCTGGAAGGCGTGCTCAACGCCCTGACCGCCAAGTTGGTCGAGGTGGAGGTGGACAAGAAGGTGGTCGAAGTGCCGCCCGGCAAGGTGGCCGCCGTCGCGCTCGGCACCGACATCGTCAACGCCCTCAAACCCAAGGGCGTCTACGCGCGCGTGGTGCTGCTGGGCGACGGTCGCACGAACGGCACACGCCTGTCGCTCGCCTCGGCGGGCTGCGCCGACGGCCGCACCCTGGAAGGCAAGACCGTCTTCGGCAGCAGCCTGCGGGTGCCGCTCGAGCGCGTCGCCGCGTTAGACGTTTACCAGGGCCGCGCGACTTACCTGTCGGACTTGAAGCCTAGCCGTTTTGAATTCACGCCGTACCTGGGCGACGGCGGCCCGGCCTGGCCGCTGGTGGTTGACGGCAGCGTGGCCAACCGCGACTTGCGCCTGGGCGGTTCGACTTACGACAAGGGCATCGGCCTGCACAGCCACAGCCGCGTGACCTACGACCTGGCCGGCGCGTACCGCCGCTTTGAAGCCCTGGTCGGCCTCGACGACGAGACGGGCCGCGAGGGCAGCGTCCGCGTCCGCGTCCTGGCCGACGGCAAGGTTCTCGACCTGGGCGCGGACCGCGCGTTGACGGCGCGTACCGGCCCCCTGGCCGTCAACGTTGCGGTCGCGGGCGTCAAGGAGTTGACGTTGGAGGTCGATTTCGGCCAGCGCGGCGACGTGCAAGACCACGTCAACTGGTGCGACGCGCGGCTGGTGAAGTGAGGGTAATGCAAAGCCGCAAGCGGCGGGTCGTTTATCCGGGGGGAGGAAACATGAGCCTGTCGTTGCCGTGCCCCGAATGCAAACGGGTCTTGAAACTGCCGCCGAGTGCCGCGGGTCAGAGCGTGCGCTGCCCGATGTGCGCTACGGTGTTTACCGCCGCGGACGACCTCGACGCGGCCAACGCCGCCGCGCCCGTGCCGCCGGTCCGTAACCGGCCGGTCGAGCAACCCGTACGCCGGCCCTCCGTGGTCGTGAATGCACCGGTCGATGCGCCCGTCCCGCCGCGCGGGCCGGTGTCGAAGCCCTGGGCCGGCCGCGTCGGCGCCGGCGTGGTCATCGCCATCGTGCTCTTTGTTCTCCGCATCGGCTGCTATTCGACCCGTCATACCGGGAACCCGCCTGCGAATGAATTCGTGCTGCCCACGCTCAATCGCTCCCTCACCTTTCCCCTGCCGTTAAAGGATACGGCCAAGGCATCGCACTGGCACGCGCCCCGCGGCGATCCGAAGTCATTCGTCACCACCAAGAACAACCTGCCGCGCCGGCGGCTCGTCCTCGATTTCGGCGACACGGCCGTTACCGGCATGGCACTGTCGCCCGACGAGCACACCCTGGCCGTGGCCTGCGAAACCGGCGCGATCTACCGCTTCGACCCGATGACGGGCGTGCTCGCGGCCGTATTCGACGGCGACGGCGCGGGGCCGGTTGCCGTCGCCTACTCCCGCGACGGCAACTACCTGGCCAGTACGATGCCCGGCGAGAAGGCGGTGCGGTTGCACCTCACGACCATCGACTTCGTTCTCAGCCACGTCCTCGGCGGCAAGGGCGACCTCGGCGCCGGTTGCGGACTGGCCTTTGCGCCGACGAACAACTCGTTGGCGTTCCTCCGGGACCGCCGGCTCGAACTCCTACGCGTGCCGTCGTGGGAGGAGGAGGAAACGCCTTCGTTTCCGGGTCCGGTCGCCAGTTTCGCCTTCACCCCGGACGGCAAAGCAGTGGCGGTCGCGCTCGACGGCGGGACGATTTCGGTCGGGAACCTGGGCGAGCGGCAACCGCGGCGCACGCTTGCCGCCGGCGCACCGTTGCGCTCGCCGCCCTATTTCTCTCCGGACGGAACGTTGCTCGCGGCGTGCGTCGGGGTTGCGGACTTGAAGGTCTGGAACGTGAAAACCGGCGAGGAAATCAAGACGTTGCGCGACGCCGTAAAGCCCCAAGGCTTCCGGTCCGGCGCGTTCGCGCCCGACGGCAACACGTTCGCGACGTGGCAAGACGATGGCGTCATCCGCCTGTGGGACGTGAAGGCCGGCACCGTCGTCGCCGACCTGGCCGGCGGGCGTTGCGACAGCGACGTGGCCCCGGTCCTCGTCTTCACGAAAGACGGCACCACGCTGATCGTTGGCGGCGGCACGTCCGTAACGTTTTGGGACGTGGGGCGGGGCAAATGAAAGCGGTTGGTTTTCAGGGTGACGCGGTTGGAGCGTTCTGCAAACTGCTTCAGGCCTGTCACCTTATTCGGAGGTCGAGAACCCGGATCGAAGTTGATCCGCAAAGGGCTGGAACCCCTGCGGACACGCTTTTTCAAGCTCGGCGGTGTTGGTACGGTTTGCGATCGCCTCGCGAAGCGCCGTGGAGTCCGATCGGTGGGCGCGTTGAGCAAGCCGTTCGATGACCTTTTGTAACCGTTCACCGGCATCAACTTCTCCCCCCTTACGAATGCAGCCGGTTTACGGAGAACCTCTAAGTAAAACGATCCAAAGGCGAGCGTCGGGGCGTAAGCCCGACGTGGCTTACGCCCCCACACGTCGGGCTTACGTCCCCACACGTCGGGCTTACGCCCCCACACTTCGGGCTTACGCCCCGACGCTCGCCGAGGTTTCGAGCGTAAATTAACGTGCGGCTCTTAACTCGCTGGGGGTGGGTCGGGCCGGTGCTTAACGCCGACCTATCGCGTCAACGCCGCGGTTCATCCCGGTCGTCGGCACTAATGGGGATTACATTGTGCGCGTCGCCGGGCATGCCGATACTGCCGGCTTCGGTGAAGTAGGTGTGCAGCACGGCACGGCCCGGACCGTCGAGCGTTTCCACGAACAATCGCGGTCGCAGCTCGAACGACTGCACCGCTGCCGGCAGGGTCGGGAACTGTACCGGCCGGGTGCTGGCCGGCGCACGGCCCTCGACGCGGACGGCGTAGCGGCCCGGCTTCGTGACGGTGAACGTCAATGTTTGCTCGTACGTCGCGCCGTTGGCCGTGGCCTCCAACCGCAGAGGCGACCCCGTCGACTCGGCGACCACCTGCACGTCGTCGGCGGGTTGCTTCTTGCCGTCCGGGTCCGGCTGGTAAACGAGAACGATTTTGAGCTTCGCGAGCGGGTCGCGGTACACGTCCTTGCCCGCGTCCGCGAAGCCGGTGTCGTGGGCCTCGTGCCATTGCAACGACAACCGCAGCTTCGCGTTTGCCGGCAAGTCGAGGTTGTCGCCGTCCCTGGATTGCTGCCAGGCGAGGAAATTCAGTTCATTGGTCCACGCCCCCTTCGGCAGCGGCGCGTCGGCCTCGGCGAAGTCCATGACGCCGTTGTTGTCCGCGTCGCGGAACAGCCCGGACCACGCCTGGCCACGCGGGTCGCCGAGCGCCTGGAACCACAGCGCCGCCTTGAACGGCCGGTCGTCGAAATAACGACTCAGCGCGCTGCCGCCCGCCACCGGGTGGCCCTCGTTCCAGATCAGGCCCGAACTGACGAGGCGCACCCCCTTCAAGTCTTCGAGGTCTTGGCCGTATTTCAAGATCAGGCCGACGCGGCGGTCGTACGCCCGCGTGTCGTCGTCGTACTGCTTCTGGCGGGCCTTGTACGCCTCGCGCGCCTTCTTTGATTCCACGTCTTTGAGGAAGTCTTCGGAGGTGTTGTCGAGGACTTGCTGCCGTTCGCGCGTCAATTCGTCGAAGCGGTTGCGCAACAGCTGGCGGTCCACGTCGATGTCGCGGCGGCGGCGGTCGAGGGCGCTGGAGCGGTAGCCGTCGCCTTCGATCGCGCCGGCGACGTTTTGCATCATAGACGGCGCGCCGGCGTCGATGCGGATCAGGATCAATTCCGCCTCGGGCGCGGCACGGGCGGTGTTCATGGCGTTGCGCGTGCCGAAGCCGGGTGCCGCGCCGTCGGCGGGGAACGGGTCGGGTTCAAAGGTGCGGTTGCGCTCGCGCGTCAGGTCGAGCAGGCGCGTCTTTTCCGGCAGCTTGCGGTCGGCGACGGCCTTCTCCCAGCCGCGGAAATCGCTGTCGATCACGGCGACGCGCGCGCCCTTGCCGCGGTAGCCCTTGTCGTGCAATTGCACCAGCCCCGAATACTGCACCGCGGTCGGCGGCTGGTTCGTGGGGTTGAGCGATTGGTAGCGCGACCGGCCCAGGCGCGGCAAGCGCAGGCCGACCACTTCGTTGCGCGCCGCCAGCTTGAGCACGTCGCCGACCAGGCCGTTGACCGTCACCAGGGAGCCGAGTCGGCCCTCGATTTGCACGTCGGTGCCGTGCGTCAACGCCGAAACCCAGCCGCGGTCGTCGATACCCGGCGTGCGGTCCAGAAGGACCTCGAACCGCAACGGCTGGGTGTTCTTGCCGGCGTCCTTGAGCAGGTCGCGCAGCTCCGGGTCGAGGCGTTCCTGGCCGGCCGGTATCGCGGGCGGCGCGGGGCGGACCTCGGGTGCCGGCCCGGCCTGCACTTCGATGAGCCGTAACGGCGCGAGGGAACGGTACAGCAACGGCAACTCGGCATTGGCCGGGTGCGGGTTGATGCGCCGCAGCAGCATTTCCACCAGTTGCGGGGCACCTTCGCTGCGCAGGGCGCGGCCCAGCAGCGCTTGCAACACGTCGTGGGCGTCGGGGTGGTGGGCCATCTGCACCATCAATTGTTCTTGCAGAACGGAGGCCTCGATCCGGTCCTTGGGGTCGAGCGGCAGGGTGGCGGCGAACTTCTTCGCGGCCGGCTCCGTGCGCCAGTCCTCGACCGCGGTATCGACGGCCTTCTTGCCCGCGGGGGTTTTGATCCAGTCGTAGAGGATCGCTTCAAGCAGGTCGCCGCCGCCGCCGTGGCCGCGCAGGTCGGCAAGCAACGTCGCGTTGATGAGGGGCCACCCGGACGGCACGAGGCGCACGCCGCCGAGCAGGGTTTCGAGTTGGCCCGCCGGGATCGAGCCGACCATGCGCGTGTAGCCGCGGTGGTCGTAGGAAACGCCCTCCTTGAAGCCGAGGCCGACGAGCACTTTGCGCATCTGGTCGTGCAGCTGCCGCTGGCGTTCGAGCGATGGCATCGTCGCCAGCAGAAGCTGGACGCGCACCGGTGCCGCTTTGTCGTCCGGCGTCCGGACGTTTGCCGGCGTCAGGAGTACGGTACGGACGTTGCGCACCGTTAATAATTGCCGAGATTTGTCGGCGCTGACGGTCCCGTACAGCCGCGTGGCCCGGTTGTCTTCGGGGTCGGTGTCATCGACTTTCGAGGGGTCGAGAACGAAACCGACCTGTTTGAGCGTTTTGAGCAATTCATTAAACTGGGCAACGCGCTCGTTGCGGGCCGCGTCGATGTGGTAGCGGATTTGCACGTCGTACAGCGCGGGCGGTGGCGGTGCCTGCGTCTGTGAACGCGCGACGGCGACCGCCGCCAACGTCGTTAGGAGGACCGCGAACAGGCCAAGGTAGCGCAGCGGCATGACAGGCATCTCCGGACCAAGACGTGCGGGAGAAAAGGTGGTTGATGGTTGGTGGCGGGTGGTTGGTGAAGACAAATGCCTTTGCTTTTTCACCCACCACCCGCCACCCGCCACCAACCACCATTCTTGCAGCCCCCGCGCGGTTTGACCAGCGGGAACCATCAATGATAACCGGTCACCGGCATCAACTGCTCCCCCCCTTGCGAAGGGGGGGTAGGGGGGGTCAAGAACGATTGCAGTACTCCGTCATGGCATCCACCCCCCCTACTCCCCTTCGTAAGGGGGGGAGTGAACGGCATCAACTGCTCCCCCCCTTGCGAAGGGGGGGTAGGGGGGTCAAGAACGAGTGCAGTACTCCGTCA
>JBBRLG010000054.1:0-20249 GCA_038231495.1 Gemmatales bacterium
GGAGTTCATCCAGTTCGTCGAACTGGGCATCGCGGAGCCGAATTCCTCGGGCCATGACCGAGTCCTCCAGGGTGATCTCGCCAGTGTAGGGACAGCACAGCCTGAAGGACTCGGGTAATTCTTTCTGCACACCTACTTAGAACGATGAGGCCCATGAAAAAGCCGTGGAATATGCGGCCATCATCACCAAAATCGTGACGACCGAGTGGGTCCTGACGGAATTGGCCGACGGGTTGGCAGCCTCGCGCCATCGGAACATGTTCTTGCAAACCCGCCAGGAAATGTTGGCGGACGAGGACGTTCAGGTCGTGGCCCTTGACATGCAGCTCCACGAGCAAGGCATTCAGCTGTACTCCGGCCGCGCGGACAAGGAATGGTCGTTGACCGATTGTATTTCCTTCGTGGTGATGCAGCGGGAAGGCATCACGGAAGCCTTGACCGGCGACCACCATTTCGAGCAGGCCGGGTTTGTAGCGCTATTGAAGTAAGGAAACAGCACGAAACTTGAAAATCGGCTTATTGTCATGCCTGACCTTTCCGACCGCCAACACGACGCCTTCGACAACCCCGCGAAAATGGCCTGCCGGGAAGGCAATCTCCGCGTCCTGCGCGAAGGTGCCTACCTTCTGTGGGAAGACGGCAACCGCACCCGCCTGCGCTGCGACTGGTGCGAGTTGATGGGCGCGACCGGCTTGCTCACCCTCGACCTGCTCCAGCGCGCTGGCGTGTTGGCACCCGGCGGCTTCGTCGGCATCGACCTCGACCCGGCCCGCATTGACGCCTTCCGACAAGCCCGGCCCGGCTTCAAATGGGTCGCCGGCAATCTGTACGAAAGGCTGCAAGCGCCCGAGTTGGCCAACGTCGGCGTCCTCAACCTGGACGGCTACGGCGAAGTCGGCACGCGCAGTGCCGCGGTCGATTTCCCGCTCCTGCGCGGACTGGTCGAGCGCGGCCTGGACACGTTCGGCGAGTTCGCCCTGTTCTGGAATCAAGACCTGGATGCGGTGGTGCGCCGCGGGCAGGACCGCGGCCCGGCCCTGCGCCGCCACGCGGACATGGTGTGCGAAGCCCTCCGCGGCTGCTTGCCGCGGCGCGAGTTGACGTCCGCGATGCTGCTTCCCGAAGGCGGCGAGCAGCAAATCGAAGCCGGTTTTGTTGGCGTCCTGGGTGCTTTCGAGATTTATCGCGGCTCCGTGCGCGGGCACCGCATGGCCAATTTGCGAGTCATTTTGCGCTAGAAAAACAGTAACCGTTCACTCCCCCCTTACGAAGGGGGGGCAGGGGGGGGTGAAATGGAAGCCAGGACGCAGCACGTTAACCATGCTTAACCCCCCCTGCCCCCCCTTCTTAAGGGGGGAAATTGGCGGTGAACGGTTACGAAAAACAAAGGGTTGGGGTGTCAATTCTCCCCGCAGCACGACTCCCGACCCTTGCCCACCGCGTTCCGTCCGAACGCCGTCTCCTACAATGTCGCTGCCCGATCCCAGGGAGCTACCGCTGAGCGCAGTCCGTGTCGAAACGACGGTTGAGGCCGACGGCGAGTTGCCCTGGTGGATTTGCCCAGTCGGCGCGGAGACACATCGTTCGGCAAGCGGCCTACCCCACCCCCGGCAGCGCAGGTAAATTGAAACCGCTATCAACCGCAGTTGGATCAACGACGTCCGACCCGATTTTGAGGTGTTGCCGTGAGTGAAGCAGTTCACGAGATTCTTGAGCGCATTCAGCGGCTACCCGCGGCAGATCGCTTGCTCCTGGAAGATCATCTGGCGCAGCAAGCGGAAGCCGAATGGCAGCGCGAGGCAGACGAGGCCCGCCGGTTGGCGCGCCAGAAAGGCATTGACCAAGCAGCCATCGACCGTGCCGTCGAAAAGGTTCGCTATCGGCCATGAAAATCTTCTTCGACACCAATGTCTATGTGGCCGAAGCCCTTCTCGGCGAGGCCGCCGAGGTAATCCTTGCCGTCACGGAGCGGGCTTCGTGGCGAATCTACGCGAGTACCCATGTACTCGACGAACTCGAGCGCGTGATAGTCGAAGAGCTTGGTTTTTCTCGGCGCTTGGCGTCCTTGTCGCGACGGCGGATCATTCGCCGGGCCAGCATGGTGGAGCCTGAGGCCTCCCGGCATGGTGTGCCCCAAGACGTGAAAGATACGCCCGTTCTCCGCGCGGCTCTGGCCGCCGGTGCCGATTACTTGGTGAGCAACGACCGCCACTTGCTCGATCTCGATCCCTACGAAGGACTGCGCATCGTCTCAATGACCGAATACCATAACCTCCTTGTATCCGAAGGCTTGATTCGCCCTGGTTCATGAGTCCTGCCGCTCATCGCAATCAAATGCCCACTTGCTCCGACCGCCTGCACGTCGCCTTCAACAACTCCGGCAAAGGCGACACCGATGAACGCAGTCCGTGTCGAAACGACGGTCGCGGCCGATGGCGAGTTGCACCTGACGGATTTGCCTTGCCGGCGCGGGGACAAGGTCGAGGCCATCGTCCTCATCCTGGAACAGTCGAGTCGGACCAGTCCATAACCTGCTCGACGATCCATGGTATAATGAAGGCGATTCGGTACTTCAGGTCAAAAAGACGGAGAAACAACGTGACTGCGATCACGGTCCAACTCGAAGACGACATGGCGGAGGCACTGCGCCGTTTGGCCGCCGCCCAACAACGGAGCGAGACGGACATCCTGCGCGATGCGCTGGCCGTCTACGTGCAAACCGCGCGACCTTTACCTCAAGGCATGGGTAAGTACCACAGCGGTCAGGGGCAGGTCTCCGAAAAAGCACGCGACTTGCTCCGCCAGGCCGTAGAGGAAGGATTATGGCCTTAATTTGCGACACCGGCGCGATCTATGCCCTGTACGATGCCGACGACATCCACCACGTGAGCGCCAAAGCCGTCGTGGAAACCGAGGCCGGCCCCTTGTTTCTGCCTCTGGTTCTGTTGGCGGAGATTGATTACTTGCTAACCAGCCGTCTGGGCACCGATGCGGCTTTGGATTTCTTGGAGAGCGTTGACGCGGGCAGTTTCACTCTCATCGTCCCTTCTACCGAAGACCTGGCCCGTTGCCGGGAACTGATCCGCCAGTATCGCGACCTACCGCTGGGCCTTGCCGATGCAACGGTTGTGGCAACGGCGGAGTGTCTGAAGATTCAGCGGGTGTTCACCGTGGACGAGCGCCACTTCCGCGCGATTCAACCGCGCGGGTTAGGGCATTTTATCCTTTTGCCCGCAGACAAAGATTGAAACTCAAGCAGCGTTCGTATCCGGCGAATAGCTGTTCGACCTCGTTCCGTGAAAATGCCGTCTGCTACAATGTCGCTGCCCGATCCCAGGGAGCCACCGGTGAACGCAGTCCGTGTCGAAGCGACGGTCGAGGCCGACGGCGAGCTGCGCCTGACGCAATTGCCCTGCCGCCGCGGGGACTTTCAAGATTTCTCCAAGAGGTCTTGTATGTCTTTTTGCTCACCGGCTTGAGACGGGCTGTTGTCCCCATTCGGTCCATTGCCGAGGGCAGCGGCTTGAGCCTGATATGCCTCGTTGATTTGCGCTTCAGCAACGTAGTCGAAAACCAGTTCGCCGCAGTTGCCACATTTGGGAACGGCCAGTTCGGGGACGACCACGGTGATGGGCTGCCCCTGAGATAGTCGTTGGCACTGGTAGGGAATCGTTGCCCGCTGAACTTCTTTACGGCGACAACGCGGGCAAAACCAGGGAAACGGGCGACCCGGCGTCTGGGCCGGTCCATTGGAGGTCAAAGGCTCAGGCATCGTGGATACTCACTATGTGGACGGTGGGGTCCGTCGGGTGGTCATCCTGGAGTATGCTCTCGATATAAACATTTCGGCCTGCTATCTGGAGCCGAAAATCGTAGTGGAACGGCCAAACGGACCACTCGTCTCGGGTTTCAGGAACCTGGTCGATGACGCCGCCGCTCTGAACGTGGGCATGCATCACCTTTGCGACATCCTTGAGCGTCAGCCCAACCAGTTCTGTCGCGATCCACTCCAGCACGAGGTCCTTCGCGGTGACGTAGCCGGTGAAGTTCCAGTTCGCCAGCACCGCCAGGAATTGCGCCAAGATGGCGGCATCAGTCAACGGGGGCATCGGTCACCCCCGGACAGCCGGCAGTTTCTTGGCGGTTGCTTCCATGTTGGGTCATTCTCCCCTGGAACGGGAACGGCGCAATCACGACGTCGCCGCGTTTCATGCCTGTTTCCCGTAGTTTTGATAACTCTCCAGGTAGGGATCTTTGGCGTCGTCCTCGGCCATCACTTCGTTGATGTACGCGGCGCCTTCATCGGGGTCGTAGTCGTCGAGCGCCAAAAGAGCCTTGAGCCGCTCGTAAGCTTCCCGGCGAACCAGGACATAGGTTTCCCGCGTCTGGGGGTCGATGGCGACCGGTTCCGGATCACAAAGCTCTTGTCGCTGGAATTCGGTTAGTTCGATCATGGCCGTCTCCTTTCCCCTCATCGTATCGTCTGCCAGGTTTTCTAGCAATGTTTGTACGCGCGTGTTGCGGAGCGGCGGGAACTGCGTGACGTGAGCGCGGGGTCGGGTGCTAATTCTGGTCAATGAACGCCTCGCGGCCCTTTGCCACCTCATGCCGTCAGAACGCCGACTGCTACAATGTCGCTGCCCGATCCCAGGGAGACACCGATGAACGCAGTCGTGTCGAAACGACGGTCGAGGCCGACGGCGAGTTGCACCTGACGGATTTGCCCTGCCGGCGCGGAGACAAGGCCGCCTGCCGGCACCAAAAATCCTTTCATCCCTGAGTTGCAACATGGACCGCCCTTTCGACCCGACCTTGAAAACGCTGGCCGAACTGTCGCCGGCCGATTGGCTGCCGGTCCTCAAACGCCGCCGCCGGCGGGTCACGATCGAAGACAGCGACGTCGGCACCATCGTCAGCGGAGCCACCGACAAGCTCTTCCGCGTCCACGACGACCCAGAGTATATGCTCCACCTGGACTTCGAGGCCGGGCACTTTCGTTCTGAACTTCCCCTGCGGCTCCGGCTGTATAATAGTGTGTTCGAGTACCGACACCGGCGCGTGGTGCTGAGCGTACCCGTGCTGCTGGCTCCCCAAACCGATTCGCCGCAATGGAACGGATTGCTCCAGCGCGGTCTGCCGAACGAAGCCCCATTCAGCACGCTGTGCTACAAGGTGATACGGGTTTGGCAGCTGCCGGTCGAACCGTTGCTTGCCGGCGGTGCCGGGACGCTGGCGTTGGCGCCGATCAGTGCTGTATCCGAAGGCGACGTGCGGCGTGTGATCCGGCGGATGAAAGAACGACTGAGCGGTCCCAAGGCGCCTCGGCGGGCCGCCGATGTGTTGGCTGCGGCTTACGTGCTTCTGGGGCTGCGCTACACCGACGAATTCGCGGACGCCCTTTTCGAGGAGGTGCTTGGGATGGAAGAGTCATCAACGTATCGGGCCATTGTGCGCAGGGGCCGCGAAGAAGAAGGGCGGCACATCCTTTTGTTGCAGGGTGAAGCAAAGTTCGGTCCGCCGGACGCCACGGACCGTGCGGCGCTTGAAAGCATTACGGATGTCGCACAACTTGAGGAGTTGGCCGTGCGCCTCATGACCGCAGACAGCTGGCAGGAATTGCTGCCAGCACGCAACCGCACCCGGCGGCGCAGGACGAGGGAAAATGGGTGACGCGCTTCACAACATTTGAGAGGCCCAGGGAGACACCGATGAACGCAGTCCGCGTAGAAACGACGGTCGAGGCCGACGGCGAGTTGCACCTGACGGAATTGCCCTGCCGGCGCGGGGACAAGGTCAAGGCCATCGACCTTATCCAGGAGGCCGCCAACGTATGAAACTGCCGAACGTGGCCGGCGCGGTTATTCCCCAGGATAAGATCACGGGATACTTGCTCTCGTTTTCACACCGCGATGGCCGACACAAGGCGGCGTTTTTCACCGGCTTTGGTTTTGTCGCGGATTCGTGGGAAACGCTGGCGGCGGCTCGGCTGCGGCACGCTACCGACCACGAGGTCACCGCGGTCGAGGATTCGCCGTTTGGCACGCGCTATGTGTTCGAAGGGATCTTGGCAACGCCGGACGGGAGGACGCCGGCTATTCGTTCGGTTTGGTTTATCAGAACAGGGGAAAACACGCTGCGGTTCGTCACCGCTTATCCACTGGAGAGGGGACGCTGATGATCGAGGAATTGGATAGCGTTATTCTGAGTGCGGACCTGCCGGAACACGGCCTGAAAGGAGGCGATGTCGGCACGGTAGTCTTGGCGCACGGCCAAGCGGGGTACGAGGTCGAGTTCATGACTCTGGACGGAGAAACGCTGGCGGTGATCTCGCTTGCGCCGGACCAGGTTCGGCCCATTCGTCATAAGGAAATAGCGCATGCCCGAAGCGTGGAAAGTAGCTGACGCGATGTCCCGATTCGTTCAGGAGAACAATCAATGACACTGACCGCCAGCTGGATTTCCAAGAAATCGGACCGCTGCGGCGGAGACGCTTGCGTGCGCGATACGCGGATCACCGTCTGGGGCCTGGTCGCGTACCGCCGGCTTGGCATGTCCGATGCCGAAATCATCCATGCCGTCCAGGGCTTGACCGCTGCCGACTTGGAAACCGCCGGGGACTACGCCGCCGCGCACCCGGATGAAATCGACGAGGCCATTCGCGCGAACGAGGAAGGCGAAGAAGGCTTTGTGGAGTAACGGCGGATGCTGCTCTACGCCGATGAAGACTTTTCCTTTCCCGTCGTCGAAGAACTGCGGCGACTCGGCCATGACGTGGTGACGGCCCAAGAAGACGGACGCACCGCAACTCCCGATCCCGACGTTCTGGCCCGCGCTCACTCTTTGGGCCGGGCCGTGGTGACGTACAACCGCCGTCACTTCGAGCGCTTGCACCGGCAAGGCGCAGACCACAGCGGCATCCTGTCCGCCACACACGACAGCGATTTTCCAGGTCTGGCTGCACGCCTTCATGCCATGCTGGGCGGCCTCACTCCAGGCCGCTGGTGTCTCCGCGTCAACCGTCCACCTTCGCCATGATCCCGTGCCGGAACCAATTGGCGAGCGGAAATGGAAGGCTTTCACGAATGCCGCCTCGCTCCGATCGCCAACACGACGCCTTCGACAACCCCGGCACAGGCGACACCGATGAACGCGATCCCTGTCGAAACGACGATCGGGGCCGACGGCGAGCTGCACCTGACGGAATTACCTTGCTGGCGCGACGAACCTCATGACCGCCCTTGACACCAAAATCGAAGCTTGCAGAGGAGCCAACTGCGGCTTACAATACTGGCATGATCCGCATTCGCTTCCCTGACCTTACCATCGAGCGGCGAGCCTTGGGCTTTCTGGCCGGGCGCTTCTCGTTCAAGAGTTTTGCCAACGGCGAAACCCTTGTGCCGCCGGCGGCTTTGGCCTCTCTTGCGTTGGAGGCGATTCCCTTCTCCGTCGTGGGGCCGGCAACCTATGAGCAGTACGCTCCGGCGGTTCGAGATCCTGCTGCCCCTGCGGTTTAACGACGGCCAGCCGGTCCCGGATGAACTGATCGGTCAGACGCTCCTGGAACTGCGGCAGCAATTCACCGCCGTCTCCGCCGAGACCCAAGTCATCCGCGGCCACTGGCAGCACCAAGGCGAAGTGTTTCGCGATGAACTGGTGCGCGTCTTCGTGGACGTACCCGACACCGGCGACAATCGCGCGTTTTTTGTCCGCTTCAAGGAACAACTCAAGGCTCGCTTCCAACAACTCGACATCTGGATGACGGCCTATCCCGTTGAGGTGATATAACAGCATCTTGCTGGTAGCGCCATGACGCCTCTCTCCGACCGCCAACACGACGCCTTCGACAACCCCACGAAAATGGCGTGTCGGGAAGGCAACCTCCGCGTCCTGCGCGAAGGGGCCTACCTCCTGTGGGAAGACGGCAACCGCACCCGCCTGCACCGCGTCAACACGACGTCGCCGCGTGCGAGGGCTGGCGGCATTCGAGCGGCTCTCCGTCTTGGGCTGAATAGATGTTTTCACCGTCCTCGTGCCAGAAGTCGAACGCCCCGCCCTGTTCCGCCAGCCGCATCATGGCAATGGTTGGCAGGTCGTCTTCGAGCAATTGCAGTTCGACCGCGCTGCTCTGCCGTGCCAGTTCGAGCAAGCGGTCCAGTTCGTCGCGCGGCAACAAGACTTGGCCGCCGATCAGCTGGGCGTGAATGGTTGTCACGGTCATTCTCCTGGCTCATTCCATGCTGTTCTGCGCCTTTGAGCAATGGCCCGTTCCAACTCGGCAACGTCCGCCGCCGTCAGGTGGGGCTCAGCCGCCATCGCTGCTAACACGGCCTCCGCACTGCCGGCTTCGGGGCGTACCAGTGTCACTTCCACCGGCGTCCCGTCCGGCAGCGGCGCTGCCCGATCGAGCACGACCAGTGTTTGGCCTTTCAACACGCCTCGGATTGTCTGGTTAATCACGGCTTCGGTCCTCCGCAATACGGTGCTTCATTCTATCCGAATGTTGTCCGTTTCAGAAGGCCATGAGGAAAAAGGGGTTGGCGAAAGAACTATGGGGTCGGGTGCAATAGTGTTCGGCTCGATTGTTGCTGTGGCCGCGGAGTCATGCGCGGAATGAACCGGCGGCTTTTCGGTTACGAACCGTCCGGCAAGGCGGCTAGCAGGCTGCCATCCACGGCCGTCAGGCCGCGCAAGGCTTCGGCTTCTTTACCATGTTGGAGGGGCAGAACTTGGGCGGCGAGTTCAGCGATGAGCGGTTGCAATAGTTCGGCATCGAAGACGCCGGTGGCCTCGCTGAGGGAGCCGAGGGAGGTCCGGAAACAACCGCGACGCCGTTGGACATTGCGGAGGCTACTGGCTTACTGCACGCCGGGTAGGCTGGTGAGGATGGGGTTGAAGAAGTACAGCAGGATCAAGGCGCCATAGTTGTCGAAGAAGAGCTTGCGGTTGTGGGCGCGGTCGCGTTGTGTGCCGGCGTCGTGGAGGCGTTCCAGCAGGGGGCGGAGAAGCTTGAAGTACTTCAAGCCCTGAACGCCTTTCTCGGTAAGTACGGGCCGACGGAGGTGCGGCATCGGATCATCCGGTAAGGGCAGCTGCCAGGATGGCAGGAAAAGAGCCATCCGAGCCTACCGGACCCTAGATACAGCTGAAAGCGTGCCAAACGCGCAGAGAATGAACGAAAAATGCGATCCGTGAACGAAATCAAGGATCGTGGCTTGAGCTAGAAGTGTGCCGAACACTATTGACCTGACCCCTTTGTTTCACCCCTCTTCTCGTTCCCCGGCTCCGCTTGAGAACGAGGACAACGGCAACCGGTTTTTCGTTGGCAAGGGTGACCTTTTTCATGGCAAGGGTCGGGTTTGGCAAGGGTGGACAAGCGGCCGTTACTGATGCGTAATGCCTGGACAGCAAAGGCTTTGCGTCAGTCTTGCGTAAATTGTTTGTGAATGGACGGCAGCACTCTTGCCGTAGCGCAGGAGTTGGCAAGGGTGGGTCTGACAAGCCCTTCTGCGACCGCCGCACGGTCCCTGGAAGGGATTCCACGCCCCGGCTTACCGCCGCAACTCTCTACTGCGAGCGCTCTGATCGCGTCAGCGAATGACCCGCAGCAACGGCTCGACCAACGACCGCACGAACGAACCGACCGCGGGGAACTGGATCATTACTAGCCCCAGCACCGGCACGACGTACTGGACAATCTCCCGCAAGAAATTCACGTCCGGCGTGAACTTGTTCGGCGTGTTGCCGGCCAAGTGGCTCATCACTTCGTCGCGGTTGATGCCCACCAGCACCCAGACGGCGACGCCGGCGACCGCTGACAGCAAAACCACCACGCAAACGAGCAGCAGCCCTTGCGGCTGGAACGGGTAGAGGCTCACCGTCAGCAGCAGGAGTAACGCGCCGATTGTCAGCGCGTTGAGCAAGTTCCGCAGGTGGACGAAGAACTGGCTGAGGTAAAAGGTGATCTCAATGGCGAGATAGTCTTCCGCCATCTTGAGCCAGTCGCCCGCCGGGGGCGTAACCGTCTTGTCCGTGTCCGCCGGGGCGGTCGGCCCGTAGCGCTCCGCCAAGGGCCGGGAGTCCCAGACAGGGCGGAGGATGCGCAGGCACTTCAAAAAGCCAGGCTCAGCAGACTTGAGGTTTTGAAATTGCGCCAGGGGACCGTCCAGGCCGGCGAGGACCGGAAAGCGGTTGCCCAGTTCCGTGGCCACGGCAGGCAATTTGGCGACCAGCAACTGACGCTGTTCCTCGATGAATCTTTCGGCGTCGCGGCCCGGACGTTGGGCGTACAGGGCGCGGTCGAACGTCTGTTTGACCTTCGCGGGCAAACGCAGGAAGGCCGGCCCCAGGGGCAGCCAGGCCGTGTCGTGCAGCACCGCCTTCAACCGCCGCCAGGTAAAGTAAAAATGTCCCAGGGTGTGGCCGATCAAGAGGGCCGCAACCAGGAAGCCGCTGTAAACGCAGCCGTCAAACGTCGCGCTCTCGAGCGTGGGCAGTCGGCGGTCCAGAACCTGCCCGAAAGCGGCCAGAATGAGGATTCCCGCCAAGACCGTGACCACGAGGTGGGCGTTCCCCCGTAACCAGTCGTGGCGCTGCACGGGCAGCCCGAACCACCGCACCTGTTGCCGCAGGTTGGCACCCAGACCGGACAGGGCGTCGTAGGGCTGGTCCGCTGCGCAGGCGCCGTCGAAGGGGTTGCGTACGTCGCACCGGGCGAGGAGGTAGTATTCTTTGTGGACGAAGAAGCACCAACCGATGAAACTCGCCCCGAGGAGCAAGGCGGGCAGTAGGGGCGATAGTCCGGTAATGGGGTGCGTCACGCGCTCGAAGTAGAGGGTGTCGTTGTCCTGACCGGTCCAATGACTGTCGCTTTCCGACTGGACGAGGGCGATGGCAGCGTAAGCCACCGCAAGGAACAGGAGCGATTGCAACGCGCCGGGCAAGCTTGCCATTACCCACGCTTTCTTGCCGACCGGCCGGATCGGGTTACGGGTGAATGCGAGCCAAGGCGCGACAAGGCATCCCTTGACAAAACAAACGGCTACGACTGCCAACATCGCCCAACAGACCACGACAACAAGGACGTTGACGACATCCGGCCAGCGTGCGATCCAGGTAAGGCTCTCCCCTTCCACCGCCGCGCCTCGGGCCAGCCGGGCCAGGCCCAGGCACCAACCGTACAGGCCCGCAAGAACGAATGCGCCGGCCGCCAGGCACAGGCGCTGGACGAACGGGCCGGGCACCCGACCCGCCGCGGCGCCGCCGGTCGCCCCGTCCAGATAGCGGAATAGCAGCCAACACACTGCGGCACTCAGTACCACCAGGCAGCACAGCCAGTAGGTCGAGAAGCGCCGCGCGAAAGGCTTCTGCGGTTCCGGCTCGTAAGCCGTCGTCGCTGGCGGCTTACGCTGGTACAAGTTCGCGTGTTCCAGGTCTTCGGCCAATTGCGGGCCGGAAAACTGGTAGACCGGCACGACGGTGCTGTTTTGGCCGATCGCGCTGATCCACACCGTCGGCCGGTAGTATTTCCCGTGGTTTGCGGGCCCGGGTTGCACGGCGTCGTAGCCGAGCATCCGGTCGCCAGGGGAGGTGGCCGATTGGACGCCTTGCGCGTCGGCGAAATGCGCGAGGACGGCGTTAAAACAGCCCTGGAAGCTCTGGTTGGCAAAGAGAATGCGGCGGTTGTCGGCGGCCCGGCCGAAGGACTGCGGTTCTGCGTCCAGCGGGTACGAGGAGGCGACGATCATGCCGCGCATCGCGGCGTTGAAATCGGGGTGCGCCATGAGCATGTCGCCGCCCGTCGTGAACAGCCGCACGTCGGGACAGTTCTCGCGAATGAGGGTGGCCAGTAGTATCTTGTCGCGCGGGTCCGTTGCCATGAGGCCGACGTACCGGACGCGCTCGCGGGCGATGGCGGCCAGGATATTCTTGATCGTCATGTCGTTGACCGCGGCCGTGGTCAACGGGGATTGCGATGGGATGGCCCGGCGGACGGCCCCTTCCTTTTCACCTTCCTCCTGGGGGATGGGAATGCCGCCGGAGGTCCGCGGCAAGCCGAGCCGGGCCAGCTTGTCTTGCAGTTCCTTGGTATGCGCGCTCTGCAACCCGGAAATATGAATGGGGAACGGTATCTCAATCACTTTCTGTATCGGTTTGGCAGGTTCCGCACAATTCGTGCCACACATCCGGCTCACGTTCTGTCCGTAACTCGTGTCCGACTCGCGGAGGATGGCGACCTTCGGCAGCGGCTTCCCCCGCACGGGGTCGGAGGGGTTGTCGAGGTAGTTGTACAGGCATTGCAGCATTACTTCGTCCGGAAGGACCGTGGCGCCATAATCGATTTCCGCCCGTTCGAGAAGGGTGTAGAAAAGCCCGCTGTTGACGGCGGTGGCGCTGCCGTTGCGGATCTTGAACGTGAGGCGCGGTAAGGGTGAAGGCGGCAGCGTCTCGTGGTCGGCTATCGCGTGTTCCAGGGCCAGCATCAGCGACTCTTGCGACCCGGAGAAGTACGGGCCGACAATTCGGATGTCGGCGTCGGGGTTCTGCGACCAGACGAGACGGACGCTTTGGCGGAACGGCCCGATTTCCATGCCGCCGGTCGGCGTTTCGGGCACGAGGAACACCACGGCGAGTTGTCGCTTAAACGCTTGGGGGCGGCGGAAGAGTAACACCCCAGGGGCATCGGCACCCCCCGCGGTGGCGTCGGCCTTGTTGGCCTGCCATGCCGGGGGGATTTGCGCCCGGTCCAGTACGAAGTCGGCATTCTCCATCGCCCGTTCGACCGCGTCCAGGGTCAAGTCGTACCAGTAGCCCATGCCGGATTTCAGCGGGTGCGGCACGGTGACGATCAAACATTCCACCTTGTACCCGCCGTCCTTCGCGAACTTGTCGGGCCACTTGTAAATGTCGGGTGATTTGTCCTCCAGCCCGAAGAAGAAGCGGTAGACGGGTGCCAAAGGGCGGTCGCCCTTGGCCTTGGGTTCCGGGTTGAAGTAACGGCCGACCGTCTCCAGCACGGACGCCGCTTCCTCCGGCTTCCCGGCCGGGTTCTTGCCGGCGGGTTTGTTGGCGTCGCCGCCGTCCGCGGGCGTAGAGCCTTTGCCCTGAAACAAGAGGGCGGCCAGGACGGCGACCACGGCGGCGCCGGCGACGAGGGGGGTCGAGTTGTTGCGGAACATGGGCCTGAGTCCTGGGCGCGGGCGAACCCGCGGTGAATTCACCCCAAAGGCGGGATGAATTGTGCGCCACTGTAGCGGCCCGCTGGGCAGACTGCAAATGGATTCTGGTTTGTGACGAAACCGCAAGGTGAGAAATCGACTCGTGCCGTCCTTTATTCTTGACGCTTTCTGCACGGACGGCGTAGAATCGTGAATACCCCGCGGTGAGGCTGTTGGCCAGAAGGCAGGGTAAGATGAAACTTTCCGAAGCTGCAAACCGAGTGATCGACCTGGCTCGCGAGGTTCGCGCGTACTATACCATCGAACTTCCGAAACGGCATCCCAATTACCCCCTGGTTGGTTTGGACGACGAGAGTGTGCCGCCGCCGCCCGAGGAAAAGGAACTGCGGCGTTTCCTTGCAACGCTGTCGGACGAGCAGATTTATCAACTGCTCGTGATCATGTATCTTGGCCGTAGCGATTTTGGCACGGACGACCTGGCCGAGAATTACGAGGCCTGGGACGCTTTCGCCGACCGTGAACAGGCAACGTCCCAGATGATGGACAAGGCACCCCTGGCCGACCATCTGTCGGACGGCTTGGAGGAGCTGCGCAAGCATAAGATCGACGTGGACAAGATGCCGCTGAAGAAAGTCAAGGCACGCAAGAAGTAATGCCGGATCGGTGGCCTTGGGGGGTCTTCAGTGGCATCAAACGCCTATACGGGGTATCTCCTTCCCCTTCTCCGGGATGCCGACCACTTATACGAAATCGCGGGTCAACTCCCGGCCGGCATTCCTGGGCGACCGCGCCGCGTGGCGGCTTTGAATCGCGCGGTAATTGTAACGTGCGCGTCCGCCTGGGAAGCGTACATCGAAGAACTCGTACGGGAATCGCTGACCGCGCTCCGCCCGGCGGCCCCGCCTCTTGGCCTTTGGCCCGCACTCAATGCCTCCGTGCGCGGGCAGTTGGGGCGGTTTAATAACCCAAACACCGAAAACATTCGGCTCCTGATCTCCGACGCAATCGGGCTGCAGGACATTCAAACGACCTGGGCTTGGCAGAATTGCACTTCGGCCCAGGCGGTCCAGCGCTTGGCCGATGCCATGACCCAGCGCCATCAGATCGCCCACGGCGTTAATCCGCGACCGGTTGTCACTACCTTCTATTCAAGCCAGCTGCCCGATTTCTTTCGCAAGCTGGCTCGCTGCACGGATCGTGGTGTCCGAGATCATTTTGAAAACGTGCTTGGCATCCTCAATCCTTGGCCGCCTTGAATCCTTGGGGCCGAAAAGGAGGCATAACGATTAACAATGTACTCCGAACCAGGCTAGAATGCGATACAAGGAGATTCTACTCATGCCGCTTCTCGACCATTTCCGTCCGCCGCTCGACGACATGCGCCATTGGGAAAGCTTTCACGCGACCTGGCCCGTGATGATGGTTTCGCTGCTACGCCGCAAGCTGCCCCGCGGCTATTTCGCCGAGCCGCGGGTCCATACGGGAGCGAGTGCCGAAATCGACGTGGCGACTTTCGAGAACGAAGGTCAGGGTGTTTGGGTGCCACCGCGACCGACACGCGCCTTCGCTACCGATCTGCCGGCCCAGGACAATTATGAGGTGCGGGTCTACGACGAGAAACGTCATTGCCGTCTCGTGGCCGCGGTCGAGATCGTCAGCCCGGCAAACAAGGACCGCCCGGAGCATCGACGGGCGTTCGTGTCGAAGTGCGTCGCGTTGCTCCGGGAGCGCGTCTCGGTCGTCATCGTCGATGTGGTGACGACACGCACCCCGAATCTTTACGGGGAATTGCTCGACCTGATCGGGCAGGCCGATCCGGGGCTGAATCCTGAACCGCCGCCGCTTTATGCCGCCGCGTGCCGCCTGACGAAACGGCAAGACGAATGGTTGTTGGAGGCGTGGCTGCACACTCTGGGGCTTGGGCGACCACTGCCGACGGTGCCGCTTTGGCTCGCCGACGACCTGGCCGTGCCGCTCGAACTGGACGAGAGTTATGAGCAGAGTTGCAACATCCTAAACATCCCTTGAACGTTGACCGGAGCAAGCAACCCATGCGCTCGTTCCCTACCGCGGCTGACCGGCGCACCTTCTTGCAGACCGCCGCGGGCCTCTGTTTGACAACCACCCTGGCCGCCGCCGAACACCCACGCAGCCAACCGCCGCCGCGGGGCGACAAGCCGGCTCGCAAGCTCGCCATCGTCACCACCGCCTATTACTACCTGTCACACGCCTATCACGTCGGCGGTCGCTTTCTTAACGGCTACCTGCGCGACGGCAAGATGCACTACCCCGACTTCGGTATCGCCGGCATGTTCGTCGAACAGCAGAAGGACGGCGACTTGAGCAAGGAGCTTGCCAAGAAACACGGCTTCGCGCTCTACCCCGACGTGGCCGGGGCACTGACGCTCGGCGGCGATAAGCTCGCGGTGGACGCCGTGCTGCTCATCGGCGAACACGGCGACTACCCGCTCAACGACAAGCAGCAGAAACTCTACCCGCGCTACGAACTGTTTCAAAAGGTCGTCGAGGTGTTCAAGAAGAGCGACAAGACGGTGCCGGTCTTCTGCGACAAGCACCTCTCCTACGACCGGGCCAAGGCGCGGACGATGGAAGAGACGGCCCGCAAAATGAACATCCCCCTGATGGCCGGGTCGAGCCTGCCGATCACCTGGCGTCGGCCGGAACTGGAATTGCCGCTCGGCGTGGGCATCAAGGAAGCTCTCGTCGCGTCGCGCGGCGAAATCGAAATCTACGGCTTTCACGCCCTGGAATCGTTGCAGTGCATGGTCGAGCGCCGCAGGAAGAACGGCCAACAGGGCATCAAGGCGGTGACGTGTTTGGAGGGCGACGCGGTGTGGCAGGCGGGCGACGACGGCGTGTGGTCGTGGGACTTGTTGGAAGAGGCGCTGGCCCGCAGCCCGTCGCGCAACGTCGGCGACGTGCGCGACAATTGCCGTCAGTTCGTGCCGCCGCCGAATCGGCCGACGTTTCCCAAAGGGCCGGTCGCGTTCGTCGTCGAGTACCGCGACGGCCTCAAGGCGACGGCGCTCTTGTTAAATGGTCACGTTGACGACACGACTTTCGCGGCACGGCTGGCGGACAAGCAAGCACCTGTATCGACGCTGTTCCAATTGCCGCCGCCGCCGGGGGCCGCGTTCCTGGAGGCGTTGACGGTCAAGATCGAGGATTTTTTCGCGACCGGCAAACCGCCGTATCCGGTCGAGCGCACGCTGTTGACGGGCGGCGTCCTCGATGTAGGGCTGGAATCGCGCGTCCAGAAGGGCAAGCGGCTGGAGACGCCGGATTTGGAGGTGGAATACGACCCACCGAAGGATTCGGGATTCCTGCGCGGGAGTTATGAGAGGAACGAAGATTAACGTACCCGTTTGCCGCTTGCGGCTGAGCGCTCAGCCGCAAGCGGCAATGCGTTTACTCCCGCTCGCGCAGCACCAACAACCCCAGGACAACAAGCGCCGCGCCAGCGGCCAGTGGAATCACGTCCACCCCGTACCGCGCGATGCCCGAAATACCCAGCCGTTCCGGCAAACCGAGTGCCGGCCCGACTGCCATGAGCAACGCTCCCGGCACCACCAAGAGGCTCACCCGACCGCCACGCCACATTGCCGACAACACCAGCAACGCCCCGGCGATTGCGACGTTAAACGTGTTGACCCAGCTGGTGAGGAAGGCCGGCACCAACGGCACCTGCAACGGCTGCGTACCTTTGTCGAGCATTTCCTTGATGACGTTGAGTGTGTTCAAGTCCGGTTGGTCGGTCAACTGCGTAAGCGCCTCGGTCGCGGACCGAAAGTTGGCCCGCGCCCAGAAAACACCGGCAACCAGCAAAAGTGCCCCCAGCAGAAACCGCAACTTCGGGCCGAACGGCGTGCCGAACCCTTGCAGCGACCGGCCCCGCGGCCGCGGCGCGGCGACAGCGGCCTTCAGCGCCAGCATCGTCTTGACCGAGCGGTGTGGGGCGACACCCTTCGCGCCCGGCGGCGGCGCGGACTGCTTGAATTCGGCGGCCTGCTCGACCATCGCAGCGGCGAGGTCCTCCGATTGACGCCGGGCGGCGCCGGCTTCCATGCCCCGCGCCTTCAGGCCTTTTTCCTCGACCTTTTGCAGCATGCGCCGCTCGCGAGCCACACGCCGGGCCTTTTGCTTCGCCGCGATCCACGCCAGCAGCGGCTCGCGCCACCCGGCGAATTTGGGCCGCGACTTGCCCTTGCCCGCCTCCTGCCACCAGCGGCGCGCGGCAACCTTGGCCTCGAAGCCGAACAGCGCCTCGAAAAACTCCTCCCAGCGGTCGCCGCTATACCGGCAAACGAACTGCTGCACCGCATCCTCGCTCACCCCCTTGAGCCGCAGTTGCCGCAGCAGCTTTTCCGCCGCCGCGACCGACGCGGTTCGTTCGTTTTCAACCCGGCCGTCGAGGCCGTAATGCAGTCCGCACGCCAGGCCGACGGCCGCGGGTGGTTGCGGGTCGTCTTGCTCCGTCGTCTCGCCTGGTGGCGAGTGGGCGACACGCGGGGTCGAAGTCGTGGGTAAGTCGGCGGTAACGTCGGCGGCCGGCGGCGGCTTGTGCGGCAACTTCGGCACGGGTTTGGTGGCCGGCAGGGCGGCACTCACGGCGGCGCTCAGGGCTGTGACGATGGGGGCCATATCCGGGTCGTCCGGCACCTTCAACCCGAAAGCCTTCAGGCAAGCGGGGCACTTGGGCTTGAACGACCCCGGTTTGGCACCCTTAATGTTGATGACGTGCCGGCAGTAGGGGCAAGGGAACGCTATCGGGATTCTCCGCGCATCGGGTGCCAGGTTTACGAATGGTATCGGCAATCAGAACGGTTTGCACCTCCGCCGTCAAGCATCTTGTCGTCATTTTATTACCTCGGCACGAAAGTTCCGCACCCTCGTCTGGCGCTAAAGGGACCCTCGCCAAAGGGACCCTTGCCACCCACCCTCGCCAGTGTTTGCCACGCCTTTGGCAAGGGTCTATGAGCGCCGCTGCCTGCTCCTGGCGGTCGCTGCGTGCCAAAATCCCACCCTTGCCAAGATTGTTGCGCTTTGGCAAGGGTGGCAGGGTGTCCGCTGCCGCGCGGTCAAAGGGGACGCAAGCGGGAGCACGGTTGGTTAAACGTCGTGCTCCCCAAACAGCACGATTGGCAGAAGCCATTGCTACGGAACTTACATGCCGAGGTAATAAGGGAGAAAAAGGGGTCATGTGGTTTCGCCGCTTGCGGCTTAGCGCACGAGCGCTCAGCCGCAAGCGGCAAAATACGGCCGGCGCGATAGAATCGTTCCCAAGAGGAGGACCGAACCGTGCGCGCACTGCATTTCGACTGTTTCAGCGGCATCAGCGGCGACATGACCGTCGCGGCGCTCATCGACGCCGGGGCCGACGCCGACGTGATTCGCCGCGGCATCGACTCGCTCGGCCTAGAGATCAAATTCGAGGTCGCCAAAGTCCGCAAAGGCGGTTTCGCCGCCACCAAGATCGACTTCGACGTGCCCGAAGAACACGCCCACCGCCATTTGCCGGACGTGGAGGCAATCATCGCCCGCGGCCAACTCAGCGACCGGCAGCGCGAACTGGCCCTGCGCATCTTCCGCAAACTTGCCGTGGCCGAGGCGACCGTTCACGGCATCGCACTCGACAAGGTCCACTTCCACGAAGTCGGCGCGCTCGACAGCATCGCCGACATCGTGGGGGCTGCCATCGGCTTCGACCTGCTCGACCCGCAGCGCGTAACGTCGCGCTCCGTGCCGACCGGCAGCGGCACCGTCCAGTGCGCCCACGGCCTCATGCCGATCCCCGCACCGGCCACCGCCGAGCTGCTCAAGGGCGTTCCGCTCGCCGCCACCGCGATCAAGGGCGAGTTGACCACGCCGACGGGCGCCGCCATTCTGACGAGCGTCGTGCAGGAATGGACCGACCAGCCGGCTTTGACCATCGAGCGCATCGGCCACGGCGCCGGCCAGCGCGAGCTGCTCGAACAGCCGAACCTCTTGCGTGTTTTCGTTGGCACCGTAGCGCAATCCGCGGCCGCCGATGACGAACAAGATGACGTGTGGGTGCTCGAAACGAACCTGGACGACGTGTCCGCCGAGGTTATCGGCTATTGTTTTGAACAACTGTTCGCCGCCGGGGCGCTGGACGTTTTCAGCACATGCGTTCAGATGAAAAAGAACCGGCCCGGCGTGTTGTTGAGCGTCCTGACCCCCGAGGCCGCCGTGCCGGCAGTGGAAACGATCCTGTTCCGCGAGACGGCGACGTTCGGCGTCCGCCGTTACAAGGTGCGACGGCGGAAACTGCGGCGCGAGCCGATGACGGTGCAGACGCCGTGGGGGCCGGTCCTGGGCAAGCGCGGCTACCGGGCGGGCGGCCCGGAAGTGTTCGCGCCGGAATATGAGGACTGCGCCCGCGTCGCCCGGTTGCACGGAATCGCTTTACGCACGATCTTTGATGCCGTAAAACAGGCGTACGCAATGGAAACGAACCGCATTCACCTGCCGATGAAAGGGATCGCACCATGAGTTATGGAGAAGAACGCGTCGGGGCACGCGAGGACGAAGGCGTCCGGGACCAACCGGGCCGGCCGATCCAACCGTCCTTCGGCGAATTGAGTGCCGACGAGAAGCAGTGGGGCATGTTCTGTCACATGTCGGCGTTGGCCGGCCTCGTGATCGGCGGCCTATTTTTCGTCGGCCCGTTGGTCTGCTGGCTGATGAAAAAGGACACGTCCAAGTTTGTGGACTACCACGGCAAGGAGTCGCTCAACTTCCAGATCACCCTCTTTATCGTTTCCATGATCTGCGTGGTGACGATCGTTGGCTGGCTGTTGCTTCCAATCGTTGCAATAATTGCCGTTATCATGCCAATTATCGCGGGCCTGAAGGCGAACGAAGGGGAACTCTACCAATACCCGTACATCCTCCGCCGTATTAAGTAATCAAAGGCGAGCGTCGGGGGGGGGCACACCGCGGAGGGGGGGGTCGGAAAAAATTGGGGAGACGCCCCGCGGCCACCGACGTTTCGGGGGAGCGTCCCCGGCGGCGGCGCCCCCGCCGCCGCAA